>JBAZPL010000022.1:0-20187 GCA_041648155.1 Candidatus Krumholzibacteriia bacterium | reverse complement strand
CTTCGTCACTCAAACCTGACACCCTCTAATACGAAGCCGCGTGTGTAATGTTTCGTAACGACAGGGAAAAAATCCTTCCTTTGAATAAGGTTCACCGCCTCCAAAATATCAGGTTCACCCATGGGTGAAAAGCCGAATCTGGGTGCGCGCGCGCGGCGCGAGCGTCGCGCGGGTCCTGGCGCCCATTGCACCCCGCACGTGCTCGCTCGCACAGCTCGCTGCGCCCCCGGCGGGGACCCCATCGCCGCCACCCGCTATTCGGGGCGCCACCCGCGCGTCGGCCCCTCGCCGGCCACTCGCCGGCTCGATTTTTCTTGACACCGGCGACAGCGAAGCACTACACTATTTTCCCAAGAAAGCATTCTTACTCGTTGGAAAAACGATAGTTATAGAAGGGGGTGTCGATGACGGCGATAGAGCATATCATGGCTCGGGAGGTGCTCGATTCACGAGGAAATCCAACGGTAGAAGTCGAGGCATCCCTTGAGGGAGGAGCACGGGGAAGGGTGATCGTGCCCTCCGGAGCATCAACCGGCGAGCACGAGGCGGTCGAGCTCAGGGATGGAGATCCGAAGAGATTCGGCGGCAAGGGGGTGCTCAAGGCGATCGCGAACATCACCGAGGTGATAGGCCCCGAAGTCGTTGAGCTCGACGCTCTCGATCAGGTATACATCGACAAGCTGCTCTGCGAGCTCGACGGAACGCCCAACAAGGGGAGGCTCGGCGCGAACGCCATCCTCGGCGTTTCTCTCGCGATCGCGAAGGCGGCCGCGGCGGAGCTCGATCTTCCTCTCTATCAATACATCGGCGGCGTCAACGCGAAGATCCTCCCCGTTCCCATGATGAACGTGCTCAACGGGGGAAAACACGCCGATAACAATGTCGACATTCAGGAGTTCATGATCGTTCCCGTCGGGTGCGGCTGCATCAGGGAGGCCGTTCGGGCCGGCGCGGAGGTGTTCCACTCGCTCCGAAAGATACTCTCGGAGAAAGGCTACGCGACATCGGTCGGAGACGAGGGAGGATTCGCTCCGAATCTCAAATCAAACCGCGAGGCGCTCGAGATCCTCGTCAAGGCGATCGAAAAGGCCGGATACCACCCCGGCGAGGACGTCGCGCTCGCGATCGATTCCGCGGCGAGCGAGTTTCTCAAGAAGGACGGCTACCATCTCGCCGCCGAGGGAAAGGTCCTTGACGCAGAGGGAATGGTGCGGTTCTACGAGGATCTCGTGAAGAGCTTTCCCATCGTTTCGATCGAGGACGGCCTGGGCGAGGACGATTGGGACGGATGGAAGCTGCTCACCGAACGGCTCGGCGGCACGATTCAGATCGTCGGCGACGACATCTTCGTGACGAATACGGCTCGGCTCGCGCGCGGCATCGCTTCGGGAGTCGCGAACTCGATCCTTATCAAGCTGAACCAGATCGGGACGCTCACCGAGACGCTCGACGCGATCGAAATGGCGAAGCGCGCGGGATACACATCGGTCGTCTCGCACCGGTCCGGAGAGAGCGAAGACGTCACGATCGCGCATGTAGCGGTCGCGGTGAACGCGGGGCAGATCAAAACAGGCTCCGCGTCGCGTACCGACCGCGTCGCCAAATACAACGAGCTTATCCGCATCGAGGAGGAGCTCGGCGAAGTGGCGATATATCCGGGCGTCGATGCGTTCCGGAGGTTGCGATGAAGAGCCTCTGGGGACCGGGAGTCGGAGCGAAGTACCTTCGAGTCCGTCGCACCGTCGATATCAGCCCGATGTTCGCCCGGGCGCTCCTCATCGCCCTCCTCGTCATCATCGGATTCGTCTTCATCGCCGGGGACGTCGGGCTGCTGAAGGTTTGGGGCGCCCAGCGTCAAATGCAGAATCTCCGCTCGAAGATCACCGAGCTCGAGGGCAAGAACGCGCTCCTGAGCGCGGAGATCGATCGCCTCAGGAACGATTCGTTCACCATAGAGAAGGTCGCCCGGGAGAAGTACGGCTATCTGAAACCGGGGGACATGGTGTACCGGATCGTTCCGATGCCTGAAAAAATAGAAAAGGGAACAATCGCACCGGGAGCTATTGACAGGGGGCGCGCAAAGCCGTAGTATTACAGGGAATTTATTGCGGGGTGGAGCAGTCCGGTAGCTCGTTGGGCTCATAACCCAAAGGTCGCTGGTTCAAATCCAGCCCCCGCTACCAATGAGAACCCCCGGGATGACCCGTCCTGGGGGTTTTTCCATGCGGGTCCTGGCGCCCATTGCACCCCGCACGTTCTCGCTCGCAAAGCTCGCTGCGCTGCGTGCGGGGGCCCCATGGGCGCCACCCGCTAGCCGGGTGCTATCCATGCCACCCGCGCGACTAACGTATGACGACCATCTTCCGGCTGAACGTGCGCCCCGCCGCGGTGAGCTTCGCGAAATAGATCCCGCTCGAAGCGCCCTGCCCCCGCTCGTCCCTCCCGTCCCATTCGATCCGAAACGTTCCCGCGACGAGCTGCGCCCCGGCGAGCCGGCGCACGAGACGACCCGAAACGTCATAGATGGCGAGATCCGCGCGGATTTCGGATTGCCCGGAAACCGTCGAACTCCCCTTACCTGCCCGGGACGAATCGACGCTTACGTCGAAATCAATCACGGTGGCGCCGCTGAAGGGATTCGGGGAGTTCCTGCACGAGAGCGCCGGAGGAGCGTCCCGGAGCGCGCCGGCGGCGTCCACGACGCTCCCGTATGCGCGTTCCTCATACCAGGACCGCGCCGCCGCGAGTTCCCCGAGCACGCGCGCCGACTGGGAAGGGTCGGACCACTGACCCTTCGCGCGAACGAGGAGGTCGAGGTCTTCGATCCATTGCGCGAGGTATGCCGCGTCGTCGCGAACGAGAATCGGCAGGCCTGCGACCGTACAATAGACGGGACTCGCATGGGCGATGAGGGAATCCCCCGGGACGATCCACCCTCTCTTTGCCCCGATGACGCGGGCCGCGATCCAGGAGCTCTCCTGGAGCAAAAACGAAAAGCTCGTATCGACCGAGCTCCGCGACGGCTGGAGGCGCAGGGTCAGCTCGACCCCGCCGTTCCTCACGATCTCGATTCGATCGATCGGGTAGGCGCTCTCCATCGATACTCTTCCCGAAACGACCGCGCCCGGGTGAGCATAGAAGCAGCTGTCGCCGCTCGTGCGCCCTCCGACCTCGAAACGCGTGATGAGGGGCCCGTTCGTGACGAACGTTCTTCCGGCGGCAAGCCCTTCGAACCAGCTGTCCGCGCGGAATCCGTCACCGCCGATTCGCACGTACACGCGAAAGCCCCCGAACGGGGGGCTATCGAGCCTGTTCACGGCGGCGTCCGTTCCGGCGCTCGCCGGAATGCGGAACCCGCAGTTCAGCAACCGATACCACATGTCGAGATCGACGCCGCCGCTCTGGAAATTGCTGTAGCTCATGACGTCCATTGCGTCGACCCTGCGCGAAATGCAATCGACGGGAAGCTCGCGAGCGATCCCGCTGCCGGGCCAGGCCTCAACTTGGATGAAATCATCGGTAGGGCTCGGGTGAGCGGCAATGACGAGCGCCCCTTGCTGCGCATGCGCCGAATCGGCGATATCCATGGCGAGCGGCCACCATATCGACGAGAAGGGGAGGACAAGGGATTTCAGGCCGACGAGGCCGAAGTGACCGTAGCTCGAGCTTCTCATTTCCTCGGACATGAAAACGATGCGCTCAGGAGTGCTGCAGGACGCGGGCGCGCCGGTAAAATAGTACGAGTTGTCGAGACAGTTGACGATGTTCAACCCCTCCGCGCCCGCCATGAGCAGCGCCTGCTCGGGACCAAGAATGTAGTAACCGCCGCTGTGGTTGATGTGCGTATGCGCGTCCCCCGAAAACCAGCCGAGCATGTCCATCGAGACGATACGCTCGAGCCCGAGGACGATCGAGGTGTCGGCGGTCATGTTCAGAGATAGGGAAACCTCACGATACTCGATGCCGCGCTTCAAAGTCAGAGTGGTTGGACCGGCGGGAACCGCGCACGAGATCGATCCGTTCGCGTAGAAATACCCGCCGCTCGCCGAATGATAGAAAGACGTGGAGGGCGGCGGATACCGATTCTTCCCGGCCGAGTCGACGATTCTGCATCGCGCCGAAAGGGGACTTCCGTTCGCGGCATCGACGATCGAGCAGTGGAGATTCACCGTGGAATCGGCGTTGAGGGAGGACGGAAACAGCACGGGCGCCGCGACGAGAGCCGCCGCACCGAGTACCGTCGCGAGACGCAGGGATCTCCAGAACGAACGACGCACGGCAACACGCCCTTCTCGCCGGCCCGGAAATCGGCTAGCCGGCCTTGATGCCCCATTTTTCGAATATCAGGTCGATGAGCGCGTTGACCTGGGTGCGATTGAAGAACCACAGCTCGAAGCCGAAATGCGTGCTCGGCGCCGCCATGGCGACTCCCGACTCCACATCCGGAACGACACCCGCGTACTTCGTCACCCAGAGCGCTATGGGGGTGTTGTTCACGGGGGATACGACATTCCTCGTACGCATGCGGTACATGGGGTGGAAACAGCTCTGCGACTTCGCCTGCTTCTGATTCATCCAGTACTCCGGATCGTAGATCTCCACGTAATTGAAGCCGCGTTTTCTCGGATCGAAGTACCGATCGGTTTTCGTGATCTCCTCCCAGAGCGTCAACGTCGCGGGCAATCCGGGCGTGCCGGCGGTATACGGATCGGCGGCGTCGCGCGTCGCATATTCGAGCGCGTCGATCCACTCTCTCCGTATCTTCATGTCGGGATCCGAGCGGAATGTGCCGGTGACCTTGTCGAGCATGGTGATACAGTAATCGCGGTACCCCATGCTGTATACGCCGCTCGTATCCCCCTCGCACCCCTCCCTCGGTCCCGTGATCTCGCATCGCAGGTTCAGCGGAAACACCATGGCGTTGGGCTGAAGCATCCCGGCGAACCCGCCGGTCCTGTCGGAACGCCCTTCCGTCAGAAGATGCCCCCCCTTCGCAAGAAATATCGCGAGGTAGTTGACGACGAGCTGACTCCCCGTCTCGATCTGGGATTCGGGGGTGAATCGAACGATGTCGTCCCAACAGATCGAGATGAGATCGGACGAGTAGGTCCAGATAATGTTCTTGTACCGGCCGATCGTGCCTATCTTCGGCGGAGCATAATTATAGCCGCCGCCGGCGTCGTACACGTCGCGCGTGGGATCGAATCCGCTCGCGCGCAGGCAGAGAGCGACCCAGAACCCATCGTGCTCATCCTCTCTCGGCATCGCGTAGTCCAGCTGAACGAAATTGCTCGACGGAAAATCGTCCACCCACAGGAGGTTGCGGTCCATCCTGAACGGCACAATGTTGACCTCGACCTGCCCGAGCGTTTCCGAGCCAGAGTTGTCCACGCATCGCACATAGAGCGTGTGCACCCCCGAGTACCAGATCGCCCTGCAACCGAGATTGAACGGGCTGCAATCCGACCCCCAGTCGCTCGGGTTGTTCAGATCCGCGACGTCCCACCCGTACTGGTAGCAACTGATCACGCCGCCGTAGGCGGAGGCATCCCCCCACCATCGGAAGTTCAGCTCCACCCCGGGCGGGAGATCGCGCTTCTGGGCGCGCAGATTCATCCCCATGAATTGAAATCCTCCGATGTACGGCGCCGTGATGGTCAGGAACGGCGCCGCCGTGACCGACACGAGGAACTGCCGTACGTTCACTCCCCGCGTGAAGATCGCCGTAACCGCCCCCGCCTCGTCCTTCGCCTGCACTGCGAAGATATGCGATCTCCTCAGCTCGAGAATTTCATCGTCCCCGAGCCACGTCGAGCGGCCCGAATCCCCCGGCGCGCGATAAGAGATCCACGGGCTCCAGTCTTCCTCGTAACGCCAAGGTTCATCGTTGAGATTCTTGACGATATCGTATCCGGCATCGTAAATGTGCTCATAGCCCGGGGCGGCGCCGTGGCTGTCGATCCGGTGGTACATGTAGCGTATCGAGTCGGGATCCTGGGTGTTGTCGGGAGAATCGATCGGATCGGTCCCCCGCCACTCCCACTTGATGACCCTGCCGAGCGACACCGGGGCGTTCCGGTTGCTCGGCGGACGCGGCATCGTGATCTCGATGAACGGGGCAAGCGTCCACGCGGTGAACGACCGGTACACGGGATCGGAGCGCTTTCCCTCGAGGTCGACCGCGCGGATGAAGAAGGTGTGCGTCTTGTCGTAGCGCGTGTACCAAGTTCCATTCAGGTAGACGGGGTCCGCAGCAGCGGTATCATCCGCCGTTACGCGGAAGATGCTGTCATGGAGAGATGTTCTCGTCCATTTGTCGAGCCCGGTGGTATCCTCGTGATTGAATCCGAAGGGGAATCCGTCCACAACGACGAATTCATACGAACTCACTTCGCCGTCCGGATCCCAACCTCCCCAGTAGAAATGCACCTGGTATCCGGTCGTGGTTCCTTCGACGGGGCCGCTCGAAAGCCATACCTCGGGCGATTTGTTCTGCTCGGGCAACCCGATGAACGTCTTTTCGCAACCGAATATGAAAGCGAAAACGGCAATCATGAGGATCATGGCACACACAAGAAACGATCTCTTCATTAATCCCCGACCTCCTCCCATCCTTGACATCAGGAGGGAATCTGGTTATGCGTTACTTGACCAATTTCAGGTATAAGCGTATCTGGCGCGTGTCTCTCCGAGCGTAATTGGCGAAATAGTATTCGTTCACGATCCAACGATCGCCCGGTATCACGTTTCCTTCTTCATCGATCGTAATCTCGCCCCTGATGCCTTCCTTGAATGATTGCGTATCCTTGTAGTCGAGGCCGCTCACGGTGATTACCTGCTCGCCGAGGAACAGGGGCGGATTTGCGACGAGCGAATCCGCGACCGACGCGTTATACGCCGCATATCCGGGCACACTCGTTTTCCAGTTGGGTGCGGTTATGTCGAAGGCGATATCCTGCTCGAACACGTTGAGCGGCTTATCGAACTGCCACTCTCCTTCCTTGTAGTACGTGCGATCTTCATCCGGATCGAATACACCGAATTTCCAGCCCTTTATTCCGGAGCGCGGAGGATCTCGCCGGTCATCGTGCCCGCCCGCAGGTATGATGTACCGGTATGAGCGGGTTCTGGTCCCGCGACTATCCAGGGAGTTTGTTACGGCGTACGGACAGAGCGTGTCGCCCCGCTCCGTAACCTGGGTACTGTTCCACCCGATCACTATCGTATCGTTTACCGTCCAGACGAATCTGCGATCCGCCACGATCGGCCATCCCTGCCGCGTCCAGAATCCGGTTCTGACGCTATCGATGCGCGGCGGGAAGTTGCCGACGAAGCTGACGACCGCGGGAGTGCCATCGGGTTTCTTCTGCTCGTCGAAGGAGCGGACGAGGAAACGGTAATTGAACGTCCCCACTCTCATGGTCGTCGAGTCGCGATTCAGGAACTCGGAAACGTCCTCGTCGGGATTGGTATCCTCGGCCTTCTTGAGCGGGTACCACGGAGACAGCTTGTCGGCGACCCTGGCGCCGGTTTCATCTATCGACCAGCGGTTGTACTGGAACTGGAATCGAATCGGCAACGGCGGATCGTACTGCAGGGAACCCCGGTCCTTCGGATCGTCCCAGCCCCAGTAAACCATGCGCACGAGGGAGCTGTCCGGCAGGGTATCGGGAATGCCGTCGAGGAAATTTACGTCCTCCTCAATGCGAACGCCGTCCTGGCGAGTATAAGAGAGCACGCATTTCGTATCGAGTCTCGTGTCGGGGTCATGATTCACGACGACCCGACAGACCCCCACGCCCGTCGCCAGATCGGTTCGAGAGAGGGCGCCCGCTTCGTCCCGCGCAATGGCCTTGAAGTTGAATATGCCGCTCGGTATCACTTGGTTCCCCGAATTGGGAAGCTCTACGCTCACGATCTCGGACTGATCGGCCGGGATGTGCCAATCGGGATTTCCGTCTCCATTGTAATCGGGAAACACGGCGCTGCCGTAGCTCCAGCGATATCCGGTAAT
This sequence comes from Candidatus Krumholzibacteriia bacterium, assembly GCA_041648155.1. Classification (GTDB taxonomy): domain Bacteria; phylum Krumholzibacteriota; class Krumholzibacteriia; order Krumholzibacteriales; family Krumholzibacteriaceae; genus SSS58A. Next base: position 12,173 of record JBAZPL010000022.1, on the reverse strand, counting down.
GATGTTATTGATCGTCCGCCCTCTGAATTTGATCGTGAAGGGCACGAACATGCTGATCGTATCGAGCGCATTGGGATTGTACGGCACGTCGGCGCTCCCGACGTTTGTCCAGAAATCAACGATGGGGATTCCTCTGACGCGCGCGAGGAATTGCAGCCGGGCGGGCGTCGGATCGATCTTCCCGCCGTCGTCGATCGCGACGATGTGGAACGCCTGGCGATTGACCTGCGAGCCCCTCAACGCATCGAACCCCGTGAATGTGATGACCGTATCGGTCCCGGTCGTGAACCTTCCCCTCAGATAATCGGCGATTCTCGCGTCGGGATTCCAATCGAGCCCCTCCGCGTCGGGATTCATCTCGGAATTGAGAGTCACGAGCGTGTCCGATATGTACCACATGTATCTGGTTACGACTCCGTCGTTATCCGTCCCGCGCCAGTACATGTGGACGCTATAGTCGGTCCCGGTCGTCTCCGCGGGAGAGCTCGTGAGATTGGTTTCCGGAGCCCTGTTCCGGTCGAGGGGAGGACTCTCCTTCCTGCAAGCAGGAAGAATCATGACAAGAGCGAGAGCGCCGGCTACAATAAGCTCTATCGCAAATCTGATTTTCACTCGTCCCATGTTTCCCTTCTTCTTGTCTGAATCAAACGCGCGTTTTACCCCAAACCTATATGTAATATAAGCTTTTGATTTCTTCTGTCAATTAAAATTCCATGGGGGCAATTGACTATCCCGGATGCCTTTACGGCGTTTTTGCGGATAAAAAAGAGGCCGGGAGATTTGACTCTCCCGGCCTCTCAGGGCTTTCGTCAAACCCTATCAATGGTATGCGCTAGCGCAGCATGACCATCTTCTTGGTCTGGCTGAAGTCCTTCGTGTCCATCTTGTAGAAGTAGATGCCGCTGGCCACAGCGCCACCCCGGTCGTTCGTGCCGTCCCAGGTGACCGTGTGTCCATCAAGCCTGACATCCCTTACTTCATTCACGAGCGTCTTGACCAGCTGTCCCGCGACATTGTAGACCTTCAACGTCACGAGTCCCTTTTCCTTCAGGTCGAACATGATCCTGGTCGACGGGTTGAAGGGGTTCGGGAAGTTCTGAGTCAGCTTCGTGAACTTCGGCGGTGCATCCGTCGGAGTGATGTTCGGCTTCGTGATGTTCTGCATCCAATCGAACACGTTCTTCGCAATCTCGAAACGGTCGATCGGCGCGGAGACCACGTCGTCGCGAACGTACTGGTAGCTGAATCCGAACCACATCGTGTTCACGTTGAATCCGCCCGGGTTCAACTGCGAAGACTGGATAGCCGCATGGCGGGTTATCGCGAGTTTCACCGGATAGTCCGCCGCAGCCACGCCGTTCGCCGTCACGTCGAGCACGTCGAACTGGTTGATGATGGAGCATCCACCGTACGCGTACCACTTGTCGGGAACGCCGGCATGGATGAAGATTCCAGTCGGGGTGCCCGTGATGAGCGGCACAATGGTGCCGCCGCCCGTGCGGCCGCCGGTCTCGTCGAAGTAGCTCGTCGCAACGAAGTCGACGCCGCACCAGGTGCTCATGAGGGTGAGCGCCGGCGTGGATGCGAGTGCGTTCAGATCTTCAGCGACACCGTCGCCGCAGACCCAGAGTCCGCATGTGTGCTCGGACTGCTCGAACCAATTGATGAGCATCGCGCAGTCGTTCGACTTATCGCCGTTGACCGTACCATCGCTGATCGTGATTTTTTTCAGGTCGCCGCTGTCCCACACGATCTTCTTGTACTGGTCAACGAGCTGCTTGGTCTTCGCGCGGCTTCCGGGACCGTTCGAGACGGCCGAGGTCGGCCCGTTCACGTCATACTTGTCCACGCTGTCGTTCGGGTGAGCAAGCACGGCGTAGAACACCGGCATCCAGTAGTTCTCGACCGAGCCGGCAAACGAGCCGCGGCCCGAGCAGTCGTCGACGAAGAGAACGTCGCTGTTCAACGTCGGGAGGCAGGTCCACTCGAAGTACGGACCGCGCGAGCCGGCCCAACGCGGCAGAGTCGACGCGTTTCCCAGCGCATCCTTCGCGCGGAAGTAGTACTCGATCTTGTAGCCTCTCGTGAAGAGCTCGTCGTTCAGGTCGACCATGTATCGGTCGCGCTGAATGCCGCCGCTGGTCCGAGCGGTGTCGCACTGGATGATCGTCCATTTGGCACCGTCGTCGCTGACGTAGTTGAAGTTGATCGTGTACTGCGAGCCGATGGCTCCGGTCACGATCTCGCCCGCGAGCGTGGGGCCGTAGAGGAACTTCGGCTTTTGCGGAGCGGGCGGAGCGGGACCGATATACTCAGCCATCACGTGCAGGTACACGGCCGGGCCGCCGAACGTCGGATCGGTGCCGATGCCGCCGCCGAGGAGAGACGCGGCGTCGCACACGATCGAGTCGCCCGGACGGATGACCGGGTTGTCGTTCGTGTTGATGTCGTTCGCCGCATCCGCGCGGACGTAGCTCTCGAGCGTGTACTCGACCTCGGGGAAGTTATCCTGGAAGATATCCAGGTCGCGATAGCTCCACTGAGGACCGGAGGTTTTGAACCGATACAGACGGACGTTGTCGATCCAGGGCGACGGCGTATGAGCGGCGCAGTTGCCGTTCACGAGATACCACACGTCGCACATATCGGTGACGCCCATGCCGATCTGGACCGGATCATTGGTGCCGAGGAGATCGCTGATAACCTCGCCCGCGAAGATGTAGTCCATGTCGCCACCGTAGTAGACGAAGTTACGGTCTTTCCACTGTCCCGGGCAGCCGGCAACGATGGCCCGCACATGCCACTGATAGAACACGAGGTTCGCCAGCGGAATGTCACGGTAGACCGCGAAGCGAAGGATGGTGCCACCGAGAAGCGGAAGGTCACCAACGGGAATCGTGCCGTTCTGGAGGTTGTTGCAGCTGAGCGAGTACTTCGTCATGTCGATCACCGGCGATACGGCGATTTCGTTCTGGCACGGGGCGGTGATGCCGCCGGGGCCCATGCAGAACGGCGTATCGTAGAGGCCGGGATAGCTCGAGCTCGGGTTCGGAGAACCGATGAAGTACACGAGCTGAGTGGCGAAGTTGTCGCCGCACGGATCCTTGTCGGTCAGGTTGTTCTTGAGACCGGCATAGGAACCGAACGCCGCTTCGGGTTCACCGATCCAGATGCCGGCGCTCGTCGCACCCACAACCGCCGCTTCGAAGTTCTGGTAATCGTTGAGAGCGGCGCTGTCGACGACGCGGATGCTGTCGATGATGCAAGCGCCGTCGGTGTTGTAGAGGCCGTCCTGGTCGCTCCACGCACCGTCGGCGGTGAAGTGGAAGCGAAGCTTCGTCCTCGCCTGCGTGAGCGCGATAAAGTAGGAGGCAATCGTATCGCCGGTACCGGTGTACTCGGCAACCATCTGCCAGTTGCCCCCGCCCGCGTCGTATTCGACTCTCGTATAGTCGTAATCCGGCTCGGAGTCATAATGCGCCTTGAAGGACAGAGTTATCGAACCAACGAAAGCGAACCCGTTGGTTCTGAGCAACTGGTTCCAGCCGTTGCCGTAACCAGGAGCGTCATACCACGAGCAGAGGTACGGATCGGTCAGGCTCGCACGGGCGCCGCACCACATGGACTTTGCTCCCTCGAGGGGAACGAGGCCACCGTAGCTGCCCCCGCCGAGGAGGGCGAAGTCGTCGACGTGGAAGAATGTGCCCCTCTGAGCAGTCTCATCCGACCTTGTCCAACCCTGCCATGCCATCTGCTCGAACGTGTACCACACGAGGCAGTACGTATCCACGGCTGCTTCTTCATAAAGACCGCGAAGGCCCGGATCGCTGAGCTCGGAATTTTCGCTCTCCGACCAGGCCGTTGCGGGACGCAAACCGGGATTCGCCACATCGCGTGCAGCGACCGAGCCGACGAGCAGGGCCACGAAGCAGACGCCTAGTAAGAGTACTAGTGTCTTTTTCATTCTTGTTTTCCCCCCATCGTTAAGAAAACAACTGAATCGACGCACAACGAATTCTGGAATCTCGAAGAGCAAAGTGCTGAACCCCCTTTACATCGAATCTTTTTTTGTTCATCACCTCGCTTTCATCGACTCGATATGCTAAGCAGGGCATCATCCGTCAGAGTTCCTAAACTTTCTTTGTCGAGTAAGCCTGGCTCCCCAACGGCGGTGGGGGTTGTAACCCCGCTCGATAAAGGAGGCCGTCCTTTCGGACAACCCTCCACTCTGCTTTCGAGACAGTTAGGATTGTAGCACAGGATTCGAGAAAATGTCAAGCGGGAATTTCGTCTCGATAGTGAGGAAATTTCATTAGTTACGACCGGCGAGGTTCGGTTTCGCGCAGTCATTCGCCGGCTATCTGGGCAAAATCGCAGAATAGCATAACAGCCCTGTAACTGCTTGCCAGAAATGCTATTCTGTTATTTCTCATTTTTTCATCTTCACAATTCACCAGAACGTCTTCGAAGAATTTATTAATGTATGGCACAATCCCTTTGAGAATGCCGATGGAATGCTGCGCCTGGCCGGATCGCCTGGCGTCAAGAAGCTTCCCGCACGCAAACGACATCTCGTCGTTCAGCTTTTTTTCTGCGTCGACGAGGAAGAGCGTCGATGAGAATCCAAGCTCGGCTTCTCGCCTCGCGGAAAACGCCTCGAGCGCGTTCATCCCCGCGTCCTCGGTGTATCCATCCCTGAGAGTTCGCGGAATGATGTTCGTCACGCGCTTCATCGCAAGCACGAACGCCGAGAGCTCCCCGCTCTTTCTCAGGCCTGAGAGCTCGTCCGCCATATCCTTGGCCGCGTGCGGATACTCCCAGGGAGATGCGAGCACCGCCACCGCGAGATCGTGATCGACGCCCTCCCCGCGGATGATCGTGTTCAGCCGCTGCGCGTAGAAATCACGAAGCTGCGCGAGGAGCTCCCCGCGGCCGCGCGGCGGGTCCTTCAACGCGTCCGCAAAAAGCCCGATGCTGCGGTCGAGCGCCTTCGGGAGCGGGAGCGCCGACCTCCGCGCGATGAGGATTCGCAGCACGCCCATCGCGTGTCTGCGGAGCGCATAGGGATCCTGGGAGCCCGATGGTTCAAGCCCCAAAACGAAGCACCCCGTGATCGTATCGATCTTGTCGGCAAGCGCGAGAAGCGCGCCCGTCTCGCCGCGCGGCATGCGGTCCCCGGCGAACCGCGGCAGGTAGTGCTCGTAAATCGCCTCGGCGACATCCTCCTCCTCGCCGGAGACGCGGGCGTACTCACGGCCGATATAACCCTGAAGCGCCGTGAATTCCTTTCCATCCTTCACCATCTCGCTCGCGAGATCCGCCTTCGCGAGCAGCGCCGAGCGCCGGATGCATCTGTCGATCTTCTCCTCCGCGATTCCCGAGGCTGAGGCCATCCAGAGCGCGAGCGCCTCGATCCGCGAGGCCTTCTCCGCGAGGCTTCCGAGCCCCTCGAGCCAGACGATGGATCCGAGCTTGCCCGCCATTTTCTCGAACGGCCCGGATGTGTCTTCCCGGTAGTAGAAAACGGCGTCGTCGAGCCTCGCGCGAAGCACCCGCTCGTACCCCTTCACGATGCGCGCGGGGCCGCGGCGAGTTCCATCGGCGAAGGCGACGAAATGCGGCACGAGCTCCCCGCGCGGACCGGCCACCGAAAAATAGCGCTGGTGGCTCTTGAGCGCGGTGACGATAACCTCGCGCGGGAGCGCGAGGAACACCTCGTCGTATTTTCCCGCCATCGCGACGGGGGATTCGAGCAGGTTCGCGACGATACCGATGAGATCCTCGTCCTCGACGAGCGCGCCCCCCTGCGAGCGGGCGCACGAGATCGCCTCCGCGCGAACGGCGTCGCGGCGCGCGGCAGGTTCGAGAACGATCCCGCTTCTCTGCATGAGCGAGAAATAGTCATCCACCGACTTCACCGTGATTGTCTTCTCAAAAAGCGGGGAAAGACGCGTTCGCCGGCCGGCGACGAGCCCGCCGGCCTTCACCCTCACGACTTCCGACCCGAAAAGGCACAGGATCCAGCGGACCGGCCGGGCGAATCGCATGCCGCCGGAAGTCCACCGCATCGTTTTCGGCGCGCGGATCGCCTGGATCCACTGCGGGAGACGCTCCCTCATGATCAACGCGGTCGATTGCCCCTTGATCCGCTTGACGACGGCGAGGTAGGCTCCCTTCGGCGTCTCGACACGCGTGAGAGCGCTCGAAAGCACGCCTTGCGATTTCGCGAAACCCTCCGCCGCCTTCGTGAAACTCCCGTCCGGGGCGACGGCGATCTTCACCGGAGGCCCCACGATCTTCTCCTCGGCGTTCTCCTGTTTCACGGCGAGGCCGCGCGCGAGGAGAACGATGCGCTTCGGGGTACCCATGGCGGCGATTTCATCGCACGGAATCCGTTCCGCCCTGATCCCCTCGTCGAAGAGCTTCCGCACCTGTTCGATCATCTCGTCAAGGTATCCGCTCGGCAGATTCTCGCATCCGATTTCGAGGAGGAAATCCTTCTTCACGTCCGCTCCTTTGTGCCGGTGTGCGCGCGAGCGAGCAACGGAAAACCGAGCCGCCGGCGATCAGCGACGTACGCCTCGGCCGTTTGCCGGGCGATATCCCTGATCCGGGAGATGTAGCTCGTTCGCTCGGATACGCTCACCGCCCCGCGGGCATCGAGTATGTTGAAAATATGCGAGCACTTCACGACGTAATCATAGGCGGGGAGTATGAGCCCCTCGCCCAGCATGCGCTTCGCCTCACTCTGCAAGCGGTCGAACATCTCGAAATGGAGCGGCACGTCCGCTTTCTCGAAGTTGAACCGGCTGAATTCCCGCTCCCCTTCGCGGTTGAGATCGCCCCACGTCACGCCTCCTCCCCACTCGACGTCCATGATGTCGTCGACTCCCTGGAGGTACATGCAGATGCGCTCGAGCCCGTAGGTGATCTCCGCCGAGACCGGGTCGAGCTCCATCCCTCCCGCCTGCTGGAAGTAGGTGAATTGCGTGATCTCCATCCCGTCGAGCCAGACCTCCCACCCGAGCCCCGCGGCGCCAAGCGTCGGCGATTCCCAATCGTCCTCGACGAGCCGGATGTCGTGCTCCTTCGGATCGATCCCGAGGGAGGTGAGACTCTTGATATAGAGCGGAAGGACGTTCTCCGGAGCGGGCTTGAGAATGACCTGGTACTGGTTGAATTGCTGCACGCGATTGGGATTCTCGCCGTACCGCCCGTCCTTGGGACGCTTCGTGGGCTCGAGGTATGCCGCCCGCCACGGCTCGGGCCCGAGAACCCTGAGAAACGTCGCAGGGTTCATCGTGCCCGCGCCGACCTCCGAGTTGTACGACGTAAGAAGAAGGCACCGCTGGCCGGACCAGAAGCGCTCCAACGCGGTAACTACCTCTTGAAAGGTCACTGGCCGTTCACCCCCTTGCAGAGACGCAACGCGTACGGAAGCCGATAGCCTTCCACGTGGCTGACGAAGAAACGATGGATGAGTTCGCCGATCTCCCTGCGTTCGCTCCGTTCCAGCTTCTCGCCGCCGGCTCCTTCGAGCCCGAGCGCATCCATTCGGTGGACAAACGCCGAAGCGGCGCTCGAGAGCATGCGCCCCTTCGCGCTCCCGCATGACGCGCAACTCACGAAACCGCTCGCCGCCTCGATCGAGAACGCCTCGCTCTCGAGAGATCTGCGGCAGCAGGCGCACGCGGCGGTGGAGGGGAATAAACCCGCCAGTTTCAGCACGACGATCTCGAGCGCGAAGAAGAGCGCCCACGGATCCGACGCCGCGGGAAGAAGCCTCATGAACCGCTCTATCAGATCGAAAGCCCTTTCGTCGGCCGAGCGCTCCACGACCGAGCGGTCGACGATTTCGAGCCCCGCCTGAAAAAGGCAAAGCCGCTCGAGATCGCCGCTCGCCGCATCGAATGTCTCCACGGTCCCCATTTCCTTGAGAAGCTGCAGGCCCCGGTCCGGCCGGGAATAGAAAACAATTTCCGAAACGTTTCCCGTTCGCATGCTCCCCTGAAGCGCGCTTCGGGAACTCCGCGCTCCCTTCGCGAGCAGCCGCACCTTCCCGTGCGATCGCGTGAGCACGACCGCGACGGCGCTCGATTCCCCGTACGGGTACGTCTTGAGCACGACCGAGCGATCCTTGATGATCTCGCTCACGAGCTCTCCACCGCCGCCGTCACGCGCCCCTTCCGTCTTCGGGTCCGCACGCGGCGTTCCGGCGCCCCGGCGGAACGACCGCCCCGCCCGAAATGACCATTTTCATGGCATCCTCGAGCGAGAGATCGGCAGGGATCGCCTCCTCGCGGCGTACCATGAGCAGGATGCCGGAGGTCGGATTCGGCGTCGTCGGAAGGAAAATCGCCACGAAGTCATCCTCCCGGCCATCCGCGCCCTTGAAACGCCACGTCGCCGTCACGAAGCCGATCACATAGACTCCGGGACGCGGATATTGGACGAGCACGACCTCCTTGAAGACACTCCGCTCCTGCTTGAGAAAGACCTCGCTGACCTGTTTGATCGCGACGTAGATGCTGCGCACCATGGGGATCTTCTCCAATCCCCCCTCGAACCACCTGAAGAGCGTTCTACCGAAAAAGCCCCCGCCGATGACCCCGGCAAGGAGAATGATCACGATGACCCCGAGGAATCCGAGGCCGGGGATATCGAGAAACGGATAGCGTTCGGTGATCGGCCCCAGGATCCCGTCGACCCACATGAAAACGCGGTAGAGCACGTACGCGGTGAGCACGGTCGGCATGAGCACGAGAAGTCCCGTGAGAAAGCGCCTCTTGAACCACCGCACGACCGAATTGTCTCTTATTCTTCGGGCAACCATATGATAACCTCGATTATTCGCTGTCCTTCGAGCCTGCTGATCCTAAATCGCACGCCTGCGAATTCGACCTCTTCTCCCTCTTCCGGCACACGGCCTATCAAGTTATAGAGAAATCCTCCGAGCGTGTCAACCTCGTCCGCGGGAAGCGAAACGGAGAGCGCCGCGTTCAACGCATCGATCCCGACCGATCCGGCCGCGACGTATTGCCGCACTCCCGTCTGCCGCACGGGCGGGAGCTCATGATCGTACTCATCCAGAATCTCGCCGACGATTTCCTCGAGGATATCCTCGAGCGTCACGATTCCCGACGTACCGCCGTATTCGTCCACCACGACGGCCATGTGTTTTTTTCCCCGCTGGAACTCGCGGAGGAGATCGTCGAGCTTCTTGCTTTCGGGAACGAAGTACGCCTCGCGGACGAGCCGGCCCCGGTCGAGCCGAACGGTCTCATCAGGCGGGATCTTGAGAAGGTCCTTCACGTAGAGCATGCCGACGATGCGGTCGATGCTCCCGTCGCAGACCGGAAAGCGCGAATGCCCCGCGCTCGCGACCTTCTCCCGAATCTCCGCGTGGGGCGTGTGCATATCGAGAGCGAAGATATCGATCCTCGGGATCATGATCTCGCGCACTTTCTTCACTCCGAATTCCTGGACGCTGCGGATCAGCTTCGAACCTTTGTCTTCGATGAACCCCTCGGCCACGTGGCCGTCCGCTCCGGGAAAGAGGAAAAAGGGGCTCGCCATCTCACGCGGCAGATCGGGGAAAACGAGCGCGACGCCCCGAAGAAAGAGACGCGCGAACGGGCTGAACAGGAGATACACGGGAAGCAAGGGATACGAGGAAACGAGGGCGAACCGGGCGGGATTCATCGAGGCGGCGCCGAATCCGGCGATCGTGACGGCGATGAGACCGGCGGCTATCGCACAAACGGAAATGAGCGCGTATTGCCATACCTGCGGCTCGCCGACGACGCGTCGGATTGCCGGCGCGACGAGGGACAGGATGATCGCCTCGAGGCCGATGAGCGAAAGCATGAAATGAAATCGTCCGCGATGCAGGAGACGGGGGCACATGCTCCCGCGCATTCGGTGGGGAAAAACCTTATCCACATGCAAGCGCGAAACGATCCCGAACGCGGCAAAGCCTCCGGCGACGAGAAATTGCGCCGCGAAAAGGAGAACGAGGAACGCGATCATCCTGCTTTCTGCACTCATCATGAGCTCGCTTCGCGCGCGGGGGAAAACCCCTGGGTCACGCGAAGAGGCGTTTCACCTCCCGCTCGGAAAGATGCCGCTTCAGGATCCGCGCCTCGGCTGCTTCCATCAGCCCGGCGCTCAGGGAGCCGTCGTGCCGGTACCCGCGAAGGTGGAAAAGCCCGTGCACGACGAGCCGCGCCCCGTAGACCCGCGGCGACACGCCGCGGAGCCGCGCCCCCCGGACGAGCCGCGTCCAGCACAGGTAGATCTCTCCGAGGGGAGCTTCCCCCCCCGGGTCGGGAGCGCCGAAGCACGGGAAGGTGAGGATCTCCGCCGCGCCGGCCCGCTTCTTGTACACGCGATTCAGCCGGGTCATGGTCCGTTCTCCGATCCAGTTCACCGCGACGCGCGCGTCCCGCGGCGCGATCCGGGAAGCGACGGAGCGAAGAAACGGGGAGAGCCTCGCGCGCGCGCCGCTGCTGCCGAGACGCGCGCTCGCTGCGATCGTGAGCTTCACGGGACGAGCCCCTCCTCGCGCTGCGACGGATACGGAATCCTCGAATGAAAGACCCCGGTGAGAAGCTGGATGAACTTCTCGCGCACCACGGCGATGTCGTTGAGGGTAAGACCGCTTTCATCGAGCTCGCCGTCGCTCGTCCGCGCCTCGATGATCTTCTGCACGATCGCGCGTATTTTCGGCGCCGTGGGGCCTTCGAGCGAACGCACCGCCGCCTCGGCTGAATCGGCCAGCATGATGAGCGCCGTCTCCTTGGATCTCGGTCTCGGGCCGGAGTAGCGGAAATCGTCGACATTGACGCTGTCGTGCGAATCGTATTCGAGCGCCTTCTGGTAGAAATACGCCATCACCGTGGTTCCGTGATGCTCGCGGATCGCGTCGACGACGATACGGGGAAGCTTCTCCCGCTTGGCGAGCTCGATCCCCTCTTTCGCGTGGGACGCGAGAATCAGGGCGCTCATGCGGGGAGTGAGTTTCTCGTGCTTGTTGATGTTCTCTCCCTTGTTCTCGAAGAAATACTCGGGCTTCGCGAGCTTGCCGATATCATGGTAGTACGCGCCGACCCTGGCCTGAAGGCCGTTCGCGCCGACATCCCGCGCAACCGCCTCGACGAGGTTCCCGACCATGAGTGAATGATGATATGTGCCGGGAGCCTCGATGACGAGACGTCTGAGGAGCGGCCGATTGAGATCGCTCAGCTCCATGAGCGTAAAATCGGTCGTCACGTCGAAGATCGCTTCGAAAATGGGAAGAAGAAACATGACCATGACCGTGCATGCGAGACCGTTGGCGACTCCGAGAAGCGAAGCGCGCGCGAACGCCGAAAGCGACATGCCTTCGGTGATGCCGAAGCCCGCGATGCCGATGACGTACGCCGCCGAAACGCTCAGCAGGATCGTGTAGAACTTCTTTCGTTCCCTGAGCTGCGCGATGCTGATGATGCCCGCCGAACCGGCGATCATCGAAATGAAGGCATAGCTCGCGGGAAGGTTCGTGTGCGTGATGATGACGAGCGACGCGAAGAGCGTGAACAGGACGGCAGCCTGGATTCCGAAAAACGCCGTACATACGAGCGATACGAACGAGACCGGGATCAGATACGGATCGAGAGCCGGCAGCTTCACGATGAGCGCCGTCAGAACGAGGTACAGCGAGAGAATGATGAAGACGAGCGTGAGCTTGTCCGGCGCGGCGACGATATTCGGCTGGAACCGGCGGAGAGCGAGACTCAGCAGAGCGAGAAGCGCAAGCACGCGAAGCCCCTTCCCGAAGAGGAGCCATGTCCGCTTCCCGATGGAGGTCGCAAGATCCATCGCGATCCGTTTTTCTTCCATCGTCTCGAGAATCTCGATCTGCGCGCGCGACACCTTATCGTGCTTCGCGATAATCCGCTCGTTCTTCTCGACGGCGAACGACCGCCCGATGCCCCGCGTCGCCTCGTCGCGGCGCTTCCGCGTCTCCTGGGCGTCGTAGATGAAATTCGGCACGAGGTACGACCGGACGATCCCGTAGAAGAGGCGCACCGCCTTCTCGCTCTCCGGAAACAGAGCCCGCGCTTCGCCGGTGACGAGCGGCTCGAGCTCGTTCTGCACGATGAGAGATTGCGTCGGGACGAGCGATTCATCCC
>JBAZPL010000021.1:0-20863 GCA_041648155.1 Candidatus Krumholzibacteriia bacterium | reverse complement strand
CGTTGACGCTCGTTACGTATGCGACGTCGAACTTGAGCTCCGCGGAGCTTCCGAAGAGGCGCGCGATCGAGGTGAGCAGCCTGTCGGCGGGAGTCATGTCGACGTGATCGACCATATACCAGAGGACCGTGTTGAACATCTGGAAATAGAGCAGCCAGAATCCCGAGTAAATCACGATCATGAGGACGAACTTCCAGTTGGCCAGCACCATCGCCGCATCCGAGAGAATCTGTCCCAAGCCCTTCGTGCTCGCGGGGCGCTCGGGTTCGCGGTAGGCGATCATGGTGAGGACAAGCATCGCCGCGCACCACGCCGCCGAGGCCAGGAACACGTACGACCAGCTGAAGCCCTTGAGATAGCTTATGAGAATGGGGGAGAGGAAGGCCCCGAGGTTGATCATCCAGTAGTAGACGCCGAATCCGAGCGAACGGTTCCGGTCGGTGGTCGTGCGGGTGATCGTGCCCGAAAGGATCGATTTGAAAATGCCGCTGCCGACGGCGATGAGGAGGAGCGTGAGAAAAACGACGCCGTAACCCGTCGCGCGGCTCGAGGCGAAATACCCTACCATGAGGATGGCGAACGCGAGGGTGAGAAACCGCTTGTACCCGTATCGCTCGGCGAGCGCGCCCCCGAGGATGGGCATGATGTACGTCAACGTCATCATGATCGATTGGAGAAAGCCCACCGACGTTTCGCTGAATCCGAGTCCGCCGTCCGCCGTCTTCATCCTGAGGTAGACGGCGAGGACCGACATCATGCCGTAGTAGGCGCCCCGTTCGAAGAGCTCCATGACGTTGGCGACCCAGAATGTGCGGGGAAACGACCCCATTCCGTCACTCGTACGTTTTTCTTCGATCACGGCGGCCACTTCCTTTCTCGACGCGGATCAGGATAACAAAAAGGGAGCGAGTGTTGCCAGTTTATTCTGGTCGGGGAAATTTTGGGCGGGGGAAAAAAAGAGGGGGAGAATGCGTTTCGTTCGCCTTGGCCGGCGTCGAAGGACCCTCCCCCGCTTCTCCGTCGTGCGCGGTATCTATGGCTAGCACGAGAACTTCAGCCTGAAGCCCCCGATATCGATCATGTCTCCGTTGCGGAGCTTTCTCTGGTGCACTTCCTTGCCGTTGAGCGCGAGCCCGTGCCTGCTGTTCAGATCCTCGATGAAGAATCCGCCGTCCGTCTTCATGATGACGGCGTGCTCGTCCGCGACGAGAGAATCGTCGAGGCAGATATCGCAATCGAGCCTTCTGCCGAGGGTGATTTTTCTTTTCTTCAGGACTATCTCGAGCCCCGCGAAACAGCTGTTTGTGATCGTGAGTCGTGCATTTTTGCCTGCGGTCCTCGCTTCCGCGATACCGACGCCCGCTCCGCGATTTGCTTTTCTCGAAACCACTTCCGCACCTGCCCTGTCTGGAATTCATCCAGGAATCGGCATCCGCGCGACTCCGGTGGATGTAATAACGCAAAATTCGTACCATACCGCAGCGCGGGGGTCTCCCCGGCGCCTGGCGCGCCGGGCAAGCGGTCTCTCGGGACCGAGGGATTTGCATGGTAGGCGCCGGTACAGAACCCGGGCCATCAAGCAATGACAGGTGGCTTGCGACTTCCGGCGCCGCCGGAAGAGATATTATCCGCCTCAACCGCCGGGCAGGTAGGCGATCTCGAGGCGCGGCCGCCGGGCGGCGCTGCTATATTCGCGCTGGAAGACGATCGCATAACGCTCGCGAGAGACGTCCGTGGTCTTGATGATGATCCCGTGATTCGACGACGGGTGCTGGATCCATTCCATCACGAGTGCCGGAGAAAGGGAGAATGTCACGACGCTGTCGCTCGATACCGTTTGCTCGTCGATGACGGAGCCGGAGAAATCTCCTCCCCCGAGCGTCCATGAAACGGCTCCGTCGATCGTGCTCCACGATACGCCGGTTGCGGATCCTCCGAATCCCTCGGTCCACTGTTTGTTGATCAGGTGGGCCTCGAGCGTTATCGAGTCGGGCGCCGGCGGCGTGACGTGGATCGAGAGACGCGCCGAAACCACCTCGGAGCAATCCGTGATCGAGGATATATCCATTCGTACGATGAGGCGCCGCTCGTAGAACGCGGTCGAGAGCAGAACGGAGCCGAGCGTGTCGGAGGGAGCCGGTCCGAAGTTGGCGTTCGCGGCCGCGGAGTCGGGATCGTTCTTGAGGACGGCGTCCGCCGTGCCGTGGTACGAGGTCGAGGGGGATACGCCGTCCTGGAAGGCTGCGCGTATCGTATCGGAGCCCGGCGCAGGCGCAAGCTGGTCGTCGCTGCCGCATCCGGCGAACGCCGCGAGGCAGAGCGATGCTCCGGAGACGAGAAGAATCCGGCGCATCACGTCATTTCCCTTTCGGCAGGCGATACGCCTCGGGATCGACACCGTGTTTCTTCATGAGGTCGTGGAGCGTCGGGCGGCTCACCTCGAGGCTCTCCGCCGCGGCCGAAACGTTGCCGCGAGCCCTGATGAGAGCGCCGACGACGAAGCGGCGCTCCAGCTCCTCGCGCGCTTCCTTGAGCGGCATCGGCTCGAACGGGGGTTCGTTCCCGGCGGCGCCGGACGGCTCCGGCCCGGTAGCGCCTTTCCGCATATTCTCGGGATAGGGCAGATCGAGATCCTCGGGTTGGATGAGTTTCCCGGTCGCCATGATGACCCCGCGTTTCACCCGGTTTTCGAGCTCGCGGACGTTGCCCGGCCACGCGTAGCGGCCGAGCGTTTTCTGCGCGTATTCGCCGAAGCCGCGGACGTTGCGCGAGAACTCCCCGTTGTACCGGTGGAGGAATCGCATCGCGAGGAGGAGAATGTCGTCCCGTCGGTCGCGGAGCGGCGGGAGGTTAATGCTCACCGTATTGATTCGGTAGAAGAGGTCTTCGCGAAACGTCTGGCCGGCGAGCATCGCGTCGAGATTCCGATTCGTCGCCGCGATGATGCGGACGTCGACCTTGATCGGCTCGCGGGCGCCCACGCGTTCGATGATATGTTCCTGAAGAAACCGGAGAATCTTCACCTGCAGCGGCGGAGTGAGCTCCCCGATCTCGTCGAGGAATATCGTTCCGCTGTCGGCGGTCTCGAATTTTCCCGGCCGCGTCTCGAAGGCGCCGGTGAAGCTCCCCCGCTCGTGCCCGAAGAGCTCGCTCTCGAGAAGATTTTCGGGTATGGCCCCGCAGTTGATCGGCACGAACGGCTTGTCGCGCCGAGGGCTCCGGTTGTGGATTGCGCGCGCGATGAGCTCTTTTCCCGTTCCGCTCTCCCCCGTAATGAGGATCGAGACGTCCGTCGCGGCGACACGTTTCACCGTCTCGAAAACGTCGAGCATCGATTTCGACATCGCGACGATGCCCTCGAACTCATGCCGGGCTCCTTCCTTCTTCTTGAGGGCGAACAGCTCCGTCTCGAGCGAGTGGAGGTACGCGGCGCGTTTCAGAATCGTGCGCAGCTCCTCGATCGGGGTCGTTTTGGAGCAGAAGTCGTAGGCGCCCCGTTCGATCGCCTTGAGCGCGTTCTCCTTCTCGTCGTGGCCCGTGAGGATGACGACCTTGAGGTGCGGATCGAGGAGAATCGCGTCCTCGAGAATCGCGAGCCCGTCGATGTTCCGCGGTTCCCCGGTGAGCGAGAGGTCGAGAATCATGAGACCGGGCTTTTTCGCCTTGACCGCGGCGATCGCCTCGTCGGCGGTCTGCGCGGTATGGACCGTGAAATCCGCCTTGAACGCCCACTGGAGTTGTTTCAGGATCGATTCCTCGTTATCGACGATGAGCAACGTTTTTGCCGGCACGCGTCATTCACTCCTCGCCGGAGGCGCCGCGGGGAGCGTGACGCTCACCGCCGCCCCCTGACCGCGCGCTCTCGCGATCGAGATTCTCCCGCCGTGCGCCTCGATGAGATACTTGCACATGACGAGCCCGACGCCGAGCCCGTTCTTTTTCGTGCTGTAGAACGGATGGAAGAGGTGGTCTTCCAGATAATCGGGATCGAATCCCGGTCCCGAATCCTTCACTGTGATCTTGGCCCATTGGTCGTCGATCGTCTCGACGTACACGCGCACGGTGCCTCCCGGACCCGCCGCTTCGACGGCGTTGAGCACGAGATTCTCGATGATTCGGTTGATCGCGGCGGCGTCGACTCTGGACCGTGTCCGCACTCCGCCGGTGAATTCCAACGCGACGCCTCCGTTTGCGGCAACCTGTTTGAGGCCCTCCGTCGCGCGCTCGACGAGACCTGATATGTCGACGTCCGTTTTCGCGAGAGACGTCGGCGTCTTGTGAACGTTGAGGGACCTGATGAGGCTCTGCATCTTTTCGACCGAGCGCCGGATCGTCTCGATCGCGTCTTTCTGGAAATCGGCGTTTCCGATATTATCCCGTGCGTTTTCCGCGACGAGCGAAAGCATTCCGACCGTATTCTTGAGATCATGAATTACGAACGAGGCGAAGCGGTTGAACGAATCCATCTGCCTCGCCTCGATGATGCGCTCCTCCATGAGGAAGTTGTCGAGGGCGAGCTTCGCCTGGAACGCAATCGTCGCGAGGAAGTCCTCGTCCTCCTCCGTGTATGCACGGCCGAGGTCCTTTTCGCCGAGAAGAATGAAGCCGCGATTCTCCTCCCCCTGGGAGATCCGCGCGATGGCGCAGATCCATTTTCCGTCCTCGCGTGCGAGGACGACGAGCGGTTTCTTGAAAACGACGACCGGTTCCCGCGCCGTGAGCTTCTGGATGTCCCGGATGAGCTCCGCGTCGAGTTTCTCCTCGTCGAAGCCGAAGTACCCCGCCTTTCCGGGGCCGATATCCGTCCATATGGCCCCGTGCCGCACGAGCATCGTGTCGCACAACGAGCTGATAACGTTCGAGAGGAATTCGTCGACGGTGGCGCCCGAGGTCATGATCTCCGCGTAGCGGCGCCATTCCTTCCGGTAGTTATACTGCGCGAGGTAGAAGTTCTCGCTCAAGAACGTGCGCAGACGCTTCTTCGCCTTTCCCGAGATGAGAACGGCGGATAGGAGAAAAACGGCGAAAATCCCGATCACCATCGCCGCGAACCGCTCGTACGGGAAGCCGAGGAGACGCGCGATGAGCGTGATGAGGCCGAGCGAGAGAAGGTAAAGCCCCGCAACGACGATTGCCACGATCGAGGGGGATTGCCGCGGCCGTATGTACACCCGGACGTCGAAGAGCGGATAGCGGATCGACGCGTAGAGGAAGGAAGCGCACAGGACGATGATCGCGCACGGCTGGGCAAGAAGGAAGTTCCGATCGAGAACCGAAATCGCGAGAAGCCTGCTCATCACGGTGAAGTTGATGGCCGACGCGACGAGGATGCCGAGAAACGGATACTTGAGAGTGACCTTGCCGGCGACGGTCGCCGCGCGGTACGTGTTCTCGAAGAGGTAGAGAAAGAGGACGTTGACGAGGAGGAAGTACGCCGCGGCAACATGTCCGAGCACCGAGAACTCCATGCCCCACAGCGAGCCGGTGCCGTAGAAATGAATCTTGCCGACGACGAGCCGCGCCGGAATGACGAGCATTGCGACGGCGAACACGACCGCCAGGGCGACGATCCCGCGGAGCGGCCCCGAGAAGAGTTTGCGATCCTCCCTGCGCACAAAAGCAGCGAAGAACGGGGCGGCGAGCGCGGGGAAGAATACGAGCAACGCGACGAGGAGGCGGAACTGCGTGAGAACCGCCTGCGGATCGTGCGCGAGAAACATAAGGAGAAGCGTGATCTGCGTTCCGGCGAGGACGAGTGCGGAGAGGATGAAGAGCCTTTCCTGCGGCTCGTTTTTTCCCTTGAAAAGGTGCATGACGATGACCGCGGCGAGCAACGAGAGAGAAACGACGGTCAACAGAGTGGGGAAAGGCATTGGTGGTTACCTCTTGAGTCTCGCGAGTTCCTTGTTCGCGACTCCGGCGATATCGGTTCCGGGATGTTTCGCAACGCACGTCTCGAGCGCCCTAATCGCCTCTTCCTTGTCGCCGAGCTCTTTTTCGTATATTGAAGCGGCTCGCAGGTAATTTTCCCTGAAGGGGGAATAATCGGGGTAGCGATCGGGGATCGCCGTCAGATGCTCCGCCGCCTCCTTCCATCGCTTATCCTCGGTGAGTGTGCGGATGATGTACTGCTCCGCCATGATCTTCGTTGCCGGGGGGCGTTGGCCCGAAATAAGCTTCTCATAGTGTTTGAGCGCCTGGTCGTACGCGGCTTTCGCCGCGTCGCCCGCGCCGCGCTCGCGGTAAATGAACGCGATTCGAAGCGGCGCCTCGAATCCCTGCAGCGTTTCGGGGTAGTCCGTGTATATCAAGCGATAGCGCAGAGAGGCGGCTTCGGGATCTCCCTTGAGCTCCTCGATATGCGCGAGCTGCCATTGGGCCTCGACGACAGCCGATATGCGATCCTTGAACAGGTCAATGATCGTTCCGTAGAGCTTCGCGGCTTCGTCGAGCCGGCCTGCGTTCCTGTGTATTCCGGCCGCGGTTATCACGGCGTCGGGAGCCTCTCGGCTCTTGGGATAGACGTCGACGACCGACTGATAGAGCTCGAGCGCTTTCGACTCGTCTTTTAGGCCGTCCTCGTAAATCTTGGCCTCGATGTAGAGAAGGGAAGAGAGATCTTGCGGGTTGTCCCGGTAGAGCTTCTTGAGCTCGTTTGTGAGATCGCGCCCCCTTGCCCAGTCTTTCTGCTGCAGGTACGCGGCGAGAAGGTTGTATCTCGTTTCTCGGAGAATCGCCGGGTCCTTTTCGGTTCCGATGACGAACGAAAAGACGCGCTCCGCCTCTTTGAGCCAGCGTCGCGCGCCGTCCCGGTCCCCGTGCCGGCTCGTGAGCTCGGCGAGCTTGAGTGGCGTGACGAGATAGCGGGGATTCATGCTGACGGTGCGGGCGAGCGAATCCGCGGCGAGGAAGCGTTCCGAAAATCGCGTGTAGTACCGAATGGCCTCCGCGCTCTCGCCGAGCTCCTCCGAGATGACGCCCGCCGAGTAGAGGGCGTTCGCGAGGGCCGCGGGGACGTTTTTCGCGAGCTCCACCGCCTTCTCGAAATCGTTCCGTGCCTCCCTGAGGAGCCGGCCGCGGTATTCGAGCTCTCCGAGTTCCATCTGCGCGGAGACGACGATCTCCTCGATCCCCGCGACCTTGCCGGCGGAGTCGCCGTAATCGCGCACGATGCCGCGGTACGCTTCGGCGGCCTTCGCGAGAAATTCGCTTCTCATGCCGCCCGCATACAGATCCTCCTTCAACTTTCTTGCCTTAAAGAGCTTCTTTTCCGCGGTGTAGCGCTCGTCGTTCCGAGCGGGGCCGCACGCGGCGAGCAATAGAGCCGCGGCGATGACGACGGCTCCCGCGGCACGGCGGGCGGCGCGCTCTTTGGATGCGTTCATTTTTTGAAACGGCATTATTGTTCCTCCCCTGTGTTCCGTGTTTCAACGAAGAAAATCGTGAGTCCTCCCACGAGGAGGTAGGTGGTGATGAACTGGATGGCCTCCCCCGCAATCTGCACGTGGACCAGGAACTCGGGCGATATTTGGACCATGATGGCCTGCGGGTTCAGGCTCAGAAGAAGCGTCGGTACGGTGAGCAGGAAGGGCACGAGGGCGAAGAGAAACGATTCGGCGAAGTGCCGTCCCGCGAAGCCGAAGCTCCGCCGAAGCGCATCCGGCGCCGAACGCCCTTCGATGAGGATAAAGGGAATCGCGTATAAGAGGAAGGCTTGCAGCACAACGCAGATAAGCGCGCTCGCGCCCGCACCGAACCCGCGTGGAATTCCGGCGATCCCGTCGAGGAGCGCCATGGGGTACCGGAAGCAAACGAACATGGCGACCGAGGCTGCCGCAGCCGCGATGACGAGGTGGAGATACCTACGCCCTGCAGCTCCCAGGCTTTTGCGTACGCCCATACTTTCGCGCTTCGCCGCCGCCGCGACGAGCAGCACCGTCGCTCCTTGCGCCAGGACGAGAATGAATATCTCGAGCGGGATATCGAACCTTCCGAGGATGCTCTCCATGAAAAAGAGATGTTCCGGATAGTGCGTGACGATTTCGGGATCCATGCCGGGTCTGAGGAGCGTCCAGAGCCCCGCCGCTCTCGCGCCGCTCCATACATAGAGGCAGATCAAAGAAAGCTGGACAAGGAAATAGAGAAGAAGCGGAATGATGAGTCTTCCGTGCTGCAGGTATGAGAGAACCGTTCCGAAGATTCTGAACACTCGCGCAATTCGGCTCATGGAGTCCTTTCCGGTGGTGTCGTTCCTGAATCCGCGCCCGTCGGAGATCCTCGGGCGGCGCCCGACACGCGCAGAACTTCCTCGACGTGCGGCGCGAGCGCCTCGGCGAAGCGAATGAGATCCTTTCTGGAAGCGCTTCCCGCCTCTCCGGTCACGTCGATCGAGAAACGCACGAAGGCGGTCGCCTGCGGCTTCGCCATAAGGGAGTTTTTCATCTGGTTCCATTTGAGCGCGAACTCGTTCGTGATGATCCCGTCGGCGCTCGAGAACCAATAGAGAATATAATGCGTTCTGACTCCATCGGATATAGCGAGGCTCTTGACCGCAATTTCCCCGCTCCCGAGAGCGATGCGCGTCGATCCTTCGTCGAGGATGTTCCAGCCCGCTCCCGGGTAACAATGCTTCGGTGAATGTATCTGGGAATTCTCGTGCTGCGTTCCGAAGTATCCGATGAACAGCCACACGACGCGCCCGGAATCGCTGCGGTACGTGCGGAACAGGGTGGCGTCGGCGCCGAGGAGTTTGAGCGCCTCCGGATCTTCCGTTTCGTTCGAGCCCTTGAAAGAGCCGATCTCGGTCGGAATGGAGTCGAGCGGCGGCACCGGGGGGCTTTCGATCACGCGGTAGCGAAGCGTGTAGGTGTACGCGATGAGCGCCGTCAGCAGCAGGATGATGATGAGGTGGCTTCGAAACGTCATTTTGTCCATTTCAGAGCCCCCCAAACGGCGAGCAGCATGAGAAACCCCGTGAAAAAGACGATGAGCCCCGAGATCTCGTGGAGAGTTCCATCGGCGAAGGAGGGACTGACCGCATAGGCGCCGATGGCGATCACCACGAGCCGGATCGTATTCGCCGCGATGGCGATGGGGATCGAGCATGCGGCGAGGACGGTCTTTCTCCGGGCGTTCAGACCCGGGAACGCGCACAGTACGAGGGCCAGCGTGATCATGGTCATGAGGGATCTCAGCCCGCTGCACGCCGCGATCACTTCGAGCGTGTAGGTGGGCAGCGCGAGGATGTTCCCGTGCCTGATGACATCGACGCCGATGAAACGGAGAAGGATCGTGCTCAGCTTCGCGCTCATGATCTGCATGGGGAAGGTGAGCTTGTAGTACGCGATGTAGGGGAGGGGAATCATCATGAGCAGAAAAAGCAGCGGAAAGGCCGCGCGGCGAAAGAATTCCATCCCCTTGAACACAAGGAGAAGCCCGATGAGCATTATCGGGAGCGAGAGGCGCGCGGTGAAAAGCTCCGAGGCGGCGGTTCCGCCGACGAGGAGAACCGCTGCGATGATCATCAATGCGGCTCCCGCGAAAGCGGTCTTTGGGCCGGCCGTCGCCTTGAGCTCCTCGCGTCTGCGCCAGAGGAGATACGCCGAGACGATCGGCACGGCAAGGCCGTGCTGGTAATTCGAGTCGCTCAGCCACTGTTTCACGAGCGGCGCGACGACGGGCGCATAGAGCACGGCGAACAGCGCGGCCGTTACGAGCGGCAGCGCTGCCGCAACGCCCCGGGCGGGACGCGCGGGTGATGCGGTGTAATCGCGCACGCGGAGCCTCCTCTGATTGCTTATTCTTATATCATGAGAGCCTCGTTATACAAGAAGAATGAGCGATGAGAGAAGCGCCTTTTGCTGCCGGAGCGAAAAAAGAGCGGGCGCCTTTATTGGCGCCCGCTCGATGATCGACGCATGGAAAAGAAAGAGGTGCCTATCCTCTCTTCCTTCTCAGAATCGGGATCATTCCGAGGAGCCCGAGGCCGAGAAGGCTTAACGTTCCCGGTTCCGGGATTGCCTT
This sequence comes from Candidatus Krumholzibacteriia bacterium, assembly GCA_041648155.1. Lineage (GTDB taxonomy): Bacteria > Krumholzibacteriota > Krumholzibacteriia > Krumholzibacteriales > Krumholzibacteriaceae > SSS58A. The sequence continues at coordinate 10,840 of JBAZPL010000021.1, read as the reverse complement.
GTTGTCGGAGTAGTATGACGCGTCGTGCGAATAAGGGTTCGTGTATGTACGGCCTTTAGAGTTGACTCCCGCCGCATCGAAGTGAGCCCAGCTGTATCCGCTCACGACGATGTCGAGGAGGATTTCGTCTCCCCAGCCCGGATTGCTCATGGCGCCGGACGAATAATCATACGCTTTGATCTCGTCGTTGTCGATGCGGCCGATGCTCTGGAAGTTATAGCGCCCCATTCCGGCGGGCATATGGTTGCGCAAGCTCGGATTCGGATCGAGTACGTTAGGCAGAACCGACCAGTAGCCTTCGAACTCGGTCATCTCGACACCGTTGATCCAGACCGTGCCGGACTGGCCAATCGGCGTGCTGACCATGAGGTAGGTGTCCATAAAATCGTATGGCCGGGATGACTGCCCATGGCCGAGAAGGGATGAACTGCCGCCGCCGCTGGCCGGATTCCAATAACCCACAACCTTGAGGTCGAAGTTGTTACTGTGGGTAATCCACGAATCGGACTCCTGCTGGTAGAAACGCTCGTAGGTCGAGCCTACGATATACGTCTGAAGCCTCGGCACGGCAAGGGCATTGCCGGCCATGATCAGAAGGAAAATGCTCATAACCGCTAATGTGGTAATCCTTTTCATTTCTGCTCCTTTTCTCTGCGTCGGTTTTCCATATACTTACCCTTTATTTAGCCTTTCCGGAGAGTGATATCGCATAGGCCGTGCCGTTTCATGGCATTTCATAACTTACTATATTGTAATGAGTTGAAAGTTCTTGGAATTGGGGGTTTTGGCCCATAGGTAAAACTGTAAGAGTTTCCGACGGCATTTCTGAGAATCCCTGAGGATCAGTGACATCTGGGAGGGTTGCCGGGCGATTCCCATTTTCTCCGATGCAAGATAATAATTGAAATTTCATTCTATCTATGATACAATCATCAAAGGAAGATGGCCTTTGGGTTTCGTTTGATGATGAGAACAGATTTGAAAGCGGTATCCTTCAGACAGGGTGCAGTGAAGGAGGTGATAGAAGAGGTTAAAGGTACGAGGTTAATTACCTTGCATCAATCTTGGCAACGTAGCTTTTGGCATTAAGCTTGGCTTCACGAGTCCCGATGTAAAGGAGTAGTCATGAGGGCTGCAATAATTGCGATGATGATTCTTCTTCTCCCGGCTGCTCTGTTCGCTGGCCCAACGATGGGGGTTTATTTCACGTACGCTCCGACCCAGATGCACTACAGCCCGATGCCGTTTGAGCAGTTCCTTGGTTATGTATACGCTCAAAATACGGCGTGCTTCCTGACCGGTGCCGAGTTTGCCCTTGAGATCCCGGAAGGTGTCGTTCTCATAGGCTATACTCTGCCCGGTGATTACGTTACGCTCGGATCCCTCCCGGTAGGGCTCTCCATGGCTATCTGGCCTCCGATGGACGGCTGGACTGCCAATCTTCTCTGCACCTTGACGTTCCTGGCGGTCAATTCGTGCCCCGGGACCGGCGGCACAATGCTCGACGCGCCGATCAGAGTGATCGCGCATCCGGATACCGGGCTTATCCAGGGTGCCTGTTTCCCCGAGAACTACCTGTTCGAGTACACGGGCCTGACCTCGATCCTCTGCCCGTATGTGATCGGTGTGCAGGAAACGAACTGGGGCGCTATAAAGAGCCTCTTCTAAGAACGGGAATATCACTTATCCCGATGAGCCGGGCGCCTGTGGCGTCCGGCTCTTTTTTTTCTCGCAGATGATCGTTGTGTCCTGTTCCCGCCTGAAAACAGGAGGTGATAACTGGGGGAAAAAGATACCAGGGGAGCTATCTTGCGTCGATCTTCGCGGCGTAGTTTCCTGCATTAAGCTTGGCTTCACGAGTCCCGATGTAAAGGAGTAGTCATGAGGGCTGCAATAATAGCGATGATGATTCTTTTTCTTCCGGTTGCTCTGTTTGCCGTCCCAACGATGGGGGTTTATTTCACGTACGTTCCCGGCGCGATGGTCTGGAACCCTGATGTGCCTCCGATCCCTGGGGCGATCGAGGCCTTTATATACGCGCATAATACGGCGTGCTTTCTGACCGCGTACGAGTATTGCCCTTGAGATCCCGCCCGGCGTCATTATCTTTAGCTACGCTCCGCCCGTCGGCGCCCTTCAGCTCGGATCCCTCCCGGCAGGGCTCTCCGTGGCTTACTGGCCTCCGATGGACGGCTGGAACCCCGGTTACAATCTTCTCTGCTCGATGACGCTTTGGGCGCTCGATGGGTGCGCTTTCTACGGCCGCGGCGGCACCATGAGCAACCTGCCGCTCAGAGTGATCCCGCATCCGGATACGGGGCTTATCCAGGGCTCCTGCTGGCCGGAGAACTACCTGTTCGAGTACACGGGCCTGACCTCGATCATCTGCCTGGATCCGGTCGGTGTACAGGAAACGAACTGGGGTGCAATAAAGAGCCTCTTCTAAGAACGGGAATATCTCTGATCCCGATGAGCCGGGCGCCTGTGGCGTCCGGCTCTTTTCTTGCCCGGGCCGGGGCAAGAAAAAGCGGCAGGGGATTCACCCCTGCCGCGATGTCTCATCATCCGGGTGCCGCCGGGCACAAGCATCAATTACAGGATCCGCGGTCTGTCCGCCCGGGAAGCGGGCCGTGAAATACCCCTGCTTCGCGTATGTCCCGTCTTGCTGATCCTTCCGAACGAATCGAGCTTGGGTCTCGCAATGGACGCGCCAGAGGTGTGGAAGAAATTCTTCTGCCGGATGGACGAGTTGAGCGGCCTTCTCACGCTGTTCGGCATCGAGAGGCGGGCCTTCGCGGGGCTCTCCAGCCTGGATACGCCCCTTGCGGCTCCGTTTCGCTCGCGCGTGCTCAGCGGCAGAAACTCGGCTTTCGTCGACACCTTGTGCAGGAAGGAACGCGACGTGATGACGCTGTGCGAAAGCTCCGTTCCGCGAGCGATCCTGGCGGAGGAGGGCGAATGTTCGGCCGCTGTGCCGGTCCCGTCCCGGGCCTCCGAGGCATTCGTCTCGCCCAGGCCGGTCATGCGGCTCCAGCGAAGGTCCATTTCGCCGGCCCTGTCGAGTGCCCACGCGACGAAACCGGTCGTGGATTCGGCCGCGGCGGCTTTTCCGGGAAGAACCGCGGCGAGAGCCATAACGAAGAGAAACAATACGATCAACAAGGTAGTACGCATCGTCGATACCTTCTATTATTAAAGCAGTTACAAGGGTCGTGCGGATTTAGAAAGAACCAGGGTCACGGACCGCGGAGAGAAGAAGAGGAGAGAGAGAATCCTCCAACACATTAATTCTAGCACGTTTCGATCGCCTGTGTCAATATGGTAGAACCTATTATGAAGGTAAAACGTGCGCTTCTCATCGGCCCCTTTCCGCCGCCCATCGGCGGGGATACGGTGCTCACGCTCAATGTATCGCGAAGCGGATACTGGCGCGAACACGGCATCATGCTCGAGTGCATCGATACGTCTCCGGGGGACCGGGTGCGTGTGCCTGACGAGAGACTCGTGCCGGGAGATCTGCTGCGCGGGGCGCGTGTATTCCTCGAGCTCGTCGTGAGGCTTCCCCGCTGCGACGCGGTTTTGCTGTGGGCGAACAACCGGTTCCTCGTCACCGCGGGGCTTGCCGTTATCGCATGGTCGAGCCTCTGGAGGAAGCCGGTTTTCGTGAAGGTGTTCGGCGCCTATCTTGCGAGGAGGATTCGCCGGATCCCGCGGCCGTGGAGAAGGCTCGCTCTCCATCTACTCGGGAAGGCAGCGTGCGTTTTCCCCGAAACACGATTTCTCGCCCGAGAGCTCGTCGATGAAGGCTGGCTTCCGGCGGGGCAGGTACTTGTTCTTCCCAACTTCCTCACCGACAAATCTTTCGGTCATGCCCGTGCGCCGAAGCCCTATTCCGGGAGATGCGTGTTCTTCGGCCAGATCAAAAGGGAAAAAGGAGTATTCGACATCATTGACGCTCTCGGCGGCGAGGCGAATGCGATCTGCGATTTTTACGGCCCCGTACTCGACCGCGACCGCGCGGCTTTTCTCGAAGCGATTTCCAAATACCGGAACCTCTCGTACGGGGGTTCGATCGAACCGGGACTTGTAAGCCGAGTTGCGGCGGGCTATGACGTGCTGCTTCTGCCGACGTTTCACGAAAGCGAGGGCTATCCGGCGGTCATCCTCGAAGCGTACGCCGCGGGAATACCGGTTATCGCGACCGAATGGCTGTCGCTCCCCGAGATCGTGGAAAACGGCACGCGAGGCATACTCGTGCCCGTTAAATCGCCCGGGAAGATACGCGAGGCGCTCGGCCGGTTCGCCGCCGACGAACTCCTGTACGAATCGATGTGCGGGAAGGCGCGCGCATTCGCCGAGAACTATTCGGAGCAGGCGGTATTGAACGGGATTCTGATTCCACGCGTATCGCGGGCCTTTCATTAGAGCATGTTCCCCGAAGCATCCTCGTGCCTCGTTTACCGGATGAGCACCGCCTTGCGCGTGATCGTCGCCTCTTGCGTTCTCAGGGCGTAGAAATAGATCCCGCTCGAGAGCCCGTCCGGTCTCCACGTGACGGCGTGCGCTCCCTTCGTCGCGCGGCCGCGCGCGAGGGTCGCGACCGCTCTTCCCGCGGCGTCGTAGACGCGAAGATCGATCTCTCCGTCCCGCGCGAGGGAAAAGCGAATCACGGTCGACGGATTGAACGGATTGGGGGCGTTCTGCTCGAGCGTCGCATGCGAGGGCGTGAGCGCCTGGACGGATGTTGTTTCCATGATGACGAGCGTGTCCCGGCGCGCGTAGCGGTTGTGCGCGAGAACATTCAGCTCGATCGATGAGATCGAATCGGGGAACGTCATGAACCGCACGAGATCGATGTGGCCGATGGCGTCCGCCGTGCCCCTTCCGTAACAGACGCCGTCGCGGTACAGGGACGCCATCGCGCCGGCCAGGCCCGTCTCGATTTCGATTCCCGCCGCATACCGGTCGATTCCGGCGGGATGCGAGACGGCGAGGGATTCGGGAGTATCGGTCCATCCGTCGAGGGCCGGATCGCCGAGGAGGTTCAGTCCGTAGAAACACCATCTCACCGCGCCCGGTTCCCATTCGCCCGGAAGGTCGAGGAAGGGTACCGTCTCGTCCTTCGATCTCTGGTTTGCCGCGCCGAGCGTCGTGTATCCTTCCGTGAAAACGGCGTCGAAAAACTCGCGCATGAAATGGATCGAGGGCCCACTCGTCTGGCCCTCATTGAACCATCCGTAGCGCGAGTTGCAGACGAAGGCGACCGCGCCGTGATTGATCGAGACCATCTGCTCGGCGATGCAATCAGCGGTCTCGAAGCTGCCCGAGACCAGACGATTGTCGAACGAGCCGTCGTAGCAACCGGTGGAGCACAGGACGGGGAAATTCGACGCGACCCCGTCGTTGAGGAAGTTGACGTCGGTGACGTCGGTCCGGCTTATCCGCATCACGTAGTTCGTGTTCGAGTGCCCCGCGTGGCCGATCCAGCTCGTGCCGGCGTTGACCTCGTCGAAGACGGCCGTACCCGGCCAGAAGCCGTACTGCCGGTCGTATTTTCTCACGATCGAGAACTCCGGCGGGATGCCGGTCGTTGTGAAGCCGTTGTCGGCATGGGTGCCGACGAGGAGCTCGACCTCGTCCTCGCCGTACGTCAGGGGGTTGTCCCAGAGCTTCTCGCCGAGGAGGAGGGCCCGCTTCACCTCTCCGGCGACCGGATGATCCTGGTACATCGTCGTCTTCGCGATGAAGTGCGCGATCTCATCCGGCGTATCGACGCTTGCCCTTCCCACGGCGATCTCGGAGTACGGGTCGTCCTCGCCCGGCTCGCCCCAGAGCGCGTCGCCGTCGGCGTTCCAGGTGCCGTCGAGAGCGGCGAAGTAAAGGTCACCCGGAAGATTCGTGTCGGTGTAGACCTCGGAGGAGTGCACCTCGCCGTAGAGGCCGCGGTACGGCACGATCTTGGGGTCTGCCGCGCCGCCGTCCCAATCGCCGCCGAGGAGGACGTGGGTGATGCCGTTATTGACGTATTTGTCCTTGATGGCGTTCCGGATCCGCTCGGCCGCGTCGACGCCGCCGTACGCGGCCGTGATTTCCTCGACCGTCATGATCCGCGCGCGCATTCCGCGGCGCGTATAGAAATCCCGGAGCTGGAGAAAATCGTCCGCGAATTGTTCGGCGGTTACGATAAGGTACTCGAAGACGTCGCCGGGATCGCCGAGCGGCGTCGCGAGGCCTTCGTACCGTGAAAGCTCGCCGGGATTGCCGACGATGCGCGATACGCGCTCCACCGTTCCGGGATCGGTGCGCGCAAGCCGGAGCGCCTCGCGCGCCTCGTCGCTCGCGGCGGTTTCGATGACGACGTCGATCGTGCCGTAATAGCCGGTCTCGCCCGTCGCGGGGATGAATCCGACGGGGCACACGGTACCGGAGGCGATTGCATGTCCCCTCAGGTAGTGCGTTCTGAAAGGCGCCTCGGGAGGATAGACCCACTCGGTCACGCCGTAAGCGGCCGCGTTGTACAGGAATCGCTGCTTCGCGGCGTCGATCTCCATGCCCGGTAAGACGGCCTGGGCCGGATGGAGCCTGTGCGAGCCGCCGATGAGCTTCCATCCGCCGCGGATTATGCTCACGCCGGATATCGACTCCCCCGGCGGGAGGAGCGCCTGGACGCCGCGGAACGGGTAGCTCGGCTCGCCGGGTTTTCCCGCCTGCACGGTCGCCGGAAATACCACCTGCGAGAATCCTCCGGGGAGCGCCTCGAGCCTCGGCGGGGCAAAGCGTATCGTGAGCCGGACGGTCGCGGACTGCGCGCATGACGCGGCGATGAGCACGGCGAGAAGAGCGCAGGAGAATACGGACAGCAGTCTTCGGCGAACCTTCATTATTTCCTCCAGATTTTCGATGCGGCGCCCCGATGTCGAATCAGCGGAGCAGCACGAGCTTTCTCGTCTGTGTCTCGTTTCCGAATTTCAAAACGCAGAAATAGATCCCCGAAGAGACGTTTCGTCCCTCGCGATCGTCGCCGTTCCACCGGACGCTGTGGGCGCCCATTGGCATCTGCCTCTCCCGGAGCACGGTCACGAGCCGGCCACCGACGTTGTAGATCTTCACGCTCACGAGACCGTCCGAAGGGAGGTAGAAGGGGATCCACGTCGTCGGGTTGAACGGATTCGGGTAGTTCTGGTCGAGGAGGACGCGCGGAGGCGCGGCGCCTCGCGCGATGTCGTCTACGCCGGTCGGGACGCCTACCGCGTGGAGAATCCGGAGCTTTCCCCAGCCCCACGTGTCGTTATAGACGCTTCCCGTAAACGCGTCGGTCGCCGCGTTCGCGGTGATGAGGAGCGCGACGTCCTTCATGGTCGCAAACGGGAACTTCTGCTGCACGAGGGCGCACGCGGCGGCGACGTGCGGCCCCGCCGCGCTCGTGCCGCTGAACTGGCGGTAGCCGCCGAGGCCATATCCAGAGCCGTTCTGCGAGGACATCGACGAATAGACGTCATAGTTCCCCGGGGATACGATGTCGAGGAGATGCCTGCCGTCGACGCGGGTGCCCCGTCCGCTGAAGGCGCTGATCTGTCCGACGGGTATCGAACCTCCCCCGACGCCGCCATAACCCTCGAAGCCGCGTGTCGAATATGAGCCGTTCACGAATGCGCCGTCCGCCGTCGCCGGCCAGGTGACGTTGCGATCGTTCGAGTAATAGTTCAGGAATTCCGCGCCGCCGGCCCACGAGGTGACGTCGTCCGCGACGTTGCTGATGACCTCGACCGGGGCGCCCGATTTATTGACGACGTGAAGCTCCCAGGTGCCCGTGAGGCTGGGGTTCGTGTTGTAATCGACGTAGACGTTCATCGCGCACGTGCCTCGCGGGCTCGTCGAAGCGTCGGACCAGACGTAGTATCCGTTGATGTACGCGTCGCCGCCCGTAAGCGTTATCATGCCGCCCTTCGGGCTCTTCAACCGGAACGTAAGACCGGAAAGCGATGTCCTCCAGAGCGTCGTGCTCCAGAGATTCATGATGCTCGTGCCGCTCGCGAGGGGCACCGTGATCTGGAGCACCGCCGAATCCGCGGCCGCCGCCGCGGCGATCGCGTGCTTACGGCCGCGCCCGAGATTTCCGGAGGGTGTCACCTGGATAACCGTATCGTTCATGACCGTGATGAGCTCTTCTTCGAGGGACGAGCCGTCGAGGTAATCCCACACGAAGCCCCCGAACTCGTAGAGCATGACGTCGGAGCCGCGCGAACGCGCCCACGGGATGAGGGCGGAGATGGGATTACCCGAGAAGAAATACCCCATGAGGATCTCCGCGTCGGGGGCGATCCCCGTGAAGATGTGACGGCCGACCGTCCCCCCGGCGAGGATACCGGAGACCGCGGTGCCGTGTCCGTTCACGTCGGCCTCGCTCTGGATGAGATCGACGCCCCGCAGACGCTCGACCGCGCCGCCCGTCATCGTCGCGTAGATCTTCGAAGTCTTGAGCGCGACGATCTTCTCGCCGGGGTCGAGCACGCCGTCGTCATCGGCGTCTATCGCCGTGAACACCAGCTCGCCGAATGAAGGGGTGCTCTCGGTGTAGCCGGCGGCCGGGCCGTAATCGCGTTTATAGTTGCGATTGGCGTCGTTATAGAGCCAGTCCCAGTAGGTCTGATATCCGTTGCCCGCATTGCTCGGATAGCCGGTGCCCCAGACGAGCGCGGGATCATAGATATACCCGTCGAAGTACGCGAGCGCCTCGTTCGGGTCGGCGATCCCGTTCCTGTTGAGATCCACGTAGTCGTATCCCGGCGTGAAGACCCAGTCCTCGTCGTAGTCGATCCAGCTGAAGGTGTCGCCGTCGGCACGGAAAAAGGAAGGATGAAATACGTCGATGCCCGTATCGAAATCGGAGATGCGCATTCCCTTGCCGGTGAGCGGGAGTCCGAGGGGATCGAGCTGGCGCCATGCCGAATCCGCTTCGATCTCGTGCGCGCTCACGTCGAGAACCGGGAATATGGCGGGCCTCCACGCCGCGTCGATCTTCAGGACGTCACCGCGCGCCGCGACGGCATCAACCGCGTCCCAGGGAATGCTGATCGCATACACCGGTCCCGTGTGGGCGACCGCGCCGTCAACGCGAAAGAAATCGGCTCCCTGCCGCTCGAAGGAAGCAATCTCCGCGTCCGAGAGGATATGATCGAATTTCGCGGTGACGGTGATCTTATCGGCTCGTGCCGCGGCGAGCGCGGGTCTCCGGTCGTCGGCTTTCGCGAGCCCTGTAGCTCTCGCGTGCCGCAGAAATTTCAATGATGTGTTGAGCTTGGCGTTTTCCGCATGGAGGGAACCCGCAAGAACGGAAATGGTGAGGAACGCGGCTGAAACGATTCGCATGAGCTTCAAGATGTCCTCCTTTTTCGTTCCGATTCCTGCGGCGGAGTATCTACTTTAATAGTATCATAATTATAATGGATTTGGCGCGCATTCGTAAGGTTGAAAAAGGAGGCGGACGATGAAAGTCAATATCATATTCTACAGCTTGTACGGTCACATCTACCGGATGGCGGAGGCCATCGCCGAGGGAGCGCGAGAGGTGAAGGGCGCCGAGGCATCTCTCTATCAGGTGCCCGAGACCCTCTCGGCCGATATTCTGGCGAAGATGGGAGCGACCCAGGCGAAGAAGAGTTTCGCGCACGTTCCGATCGCCGACCTGCAACAGCTCGCCGAGGCCGATTGCATTTTCTTCGGCACGCCGACGCGCTTCGGCATGATGACCGCCCAGATGCGGACGTTCCTCGACATGACCGGCGGGCTCTGGTCGAAAGGCGCTCTCGTCGGCAAGGTCGGGAGCGTATTCACTTCATCCGCCACGCAGCATGGCGGCCAGGAATCGACGATCCTCAATTTTCACACGACGCTTCTCCATCACGGGATGGTCATCGTCGGCTGCCCCTACTCGGAGCCGCGCCTCCAGGAGGTCGGCGAGATGAGCGGAGGCTCGCCCTACGGCGCCTCGACGATCGCGGGGCCGGACGGAAGCAGGTTCCCCTCCGAAAACGAGCTGGCGATCGCCCGCTACCAGGGAAGGTTCGCGGCGACGATCGCGATGAAGCTCGCCGGGTAATAAAGGAAGGAAGTCGCGTTTCGCGTCTTCCAATAAAAAGGCCCCTCTCTTCGGGAGGGGCCTTTTTCGCGAGCACGTCGCCGCGCGGGTGAGCCGCGCGGATCGTTCAGCGAATTGCGATGCCTACTTCTTGATCGGATACGGCGGCTTTGCCGGGAGCTTCGGCGGATTCTGCCGTATCTTCTCCATCAGGACCTCGATCCCCTTCTCGAGCTGCTGGTCGCGTCCCTTGGCAGCTTCCTCGGGAAGGTTGTCTATCTCGATGTCGGGCTTCACGCCGATCCTCTCGACGTCCCATTCGCCCTTGAGGTTGATGAAGCCGAAATCGGGCATCGAGATGAAGCCGCCGTCCATGAGGGATATGCCGCGGCTGTAGCCGATGAGACCGCCCCATGTCGTCGTTCCGATGAGCGGTCCGAGACCTTCCGCGCGGAAATAGTAGGGGAACGCGTCTCCGCCCGAGCCGGCGTATCCGTTGATGAGACACACCATGTGGCCGCGCGGCGCGGTGTTCGGGCTCATCCAGCTCTTGCCCTCCCTGCGGCCCCAGAGGTTCAGAACCTGACGCGAAAGCCGCTCGATCATCGGAGAGGGAATCGAGCCGCCGCTGTTGTAGCGCGCGTCGATGATGAGCCCTTCCTTGTTGAACTGCGGGTAGAAGGCCCGGATGAACTCGTTGAAGCCGTTGATGGACGTGTTCGGCACGTGGATGTAACCGACCTTGCCGCCCGTCGCGTCGGA
>JBAZPL010000020.1:0-20915 GCA_041648155.1 Candidatus Krumholzibacteriia bacterium | reverse complement strand
CAAGGAAACGAAGGAGCAAACGTACGTCATCGCCCTCGAGTTCGTGAAGCGCTTCATGGAGCGGAACGGCTCGATCGCGTGCCGCGACCTCCTCGGCTGCGACATCGGCACGCACGAGGGGCACGAGCGCGCGAAGCTGCAGGGCCTGTTCGATACCGTGTGCTCGAAGCTCGTGAGGGACGCGGTGGAGATATTGGAAGACATGCTCTCGAAATGAAGGGAGGCCCTCGATTATGTTATCTTTCTGTTCTCCGGGCTCCGTGGCGGCGATGGTACTCGTGGGAGCCGCCGGCGGCACCGTGAGGGCGCTCGTCGGAATCCTCAAGTACATGGAGCGAAACAAACGCCACGAGAAATTGCGCCTCGGGTATTTTCTGTTTTCCGTTTTTGTCTCGGCGGCCATAGGCGGCTTCGCGGGCGCGCTCTGCGAGGGCAACTGGAAAATCGCCGGGCTCGCGGGATACGCGGGAACGGACTTTATCGAGAGCCTGTACAAGATCAAGAAGAGCCAGGGGCTCGAGACCTGAGCGGCCGCGGTTCTCCGGGCCGCGGCGCGGGGGTTACGCGGCCTCGAAGCATGATGTCAAGGAGGTCCCTTTCGTGAGGAAGCACATTGCGCTCTCGACTATCTGTGTCATGATCTTCTCGGCCGCGGCAGGCGCAGCCGAATGGCACGAGAAGATCAAAGTGGGGGGGGACTTCCGCTACCGCAGCGAAATGATCAAGCTGGAGCACAAGGAGGACGATTCCCGCGACCGCATCCGCGCGCGCTTGCGCGTCACGGGAGAGGCGAACGAGAGCTGGAGCGTCGGTCTGGGTCTCGCCACGGGATCGGACGATCCCGTCTCGACCAACACGACCCTCACCGGCGGCTACGCGCGAAAGGGGATCATGCTCGATCTCGCCTTTATCGATTTTCACCCGAAGGCGGTTGCGGGGCTCAGTCTCATCGCGGGAAAAATGAACCTACCCTTCGAAGTCGCGGAGAAGACCGAGCTCATGTGGGACAACGACCTCACGCCGGAAGGCCTCGCGGTCAGATACCGGCGCGGGGCGTGCGCGCGCGCCGAAATTTTCCTGAACGGCGCCGTGTTCGATATCAGGGATACCGATCCTGACGATCTCGGCGAAGCCTGGATGCTCGGAGGCCAGGCGGGGCTCGACGCGAAGCTTCCGGGCGGGGTCGATCTCACAATCGGCGCAGGCTACTTCAATTACGAGGGGGCGATCGGGAGATACGGCTTTTACCGGCCGACCGAATTCTACGGCAATACGACCAGGCTCTGGCGCGGGACGACGGAGATCGGAGGGTATTCCTACAACTATCGCGGGTACGCGTACGATTTCAATATTGTCGAGGCGTTCGGCGTCGCCGATTTCGGGTTGCGGGAGTGGGCCGACTTCGCGCTCTACGGAACATACGTGAACAACGTCAGGGCGGATGATCAGAACGTTGGCTGGCTCGCGGGCGGCTCGGCGAGCCGCGGCCGGGACCGGGGCGCGCTGAAGCTCTCCGCGAACTACCGGCGCGTCGAGTCCGACGCCGTGATCGGCATCTTCACCGACTCGGACTTCATCGGCGGCGGGACAAACGGCAATGGATGGGAGCTCGGTTTCATATGCGGGGCCGCGAAGGGAGTCGACCTGAGCGCGACGTGGTTCCTGAACGTGAAGAACGTCACGGATGAGAGATTCGAAACCGAATACGAGCGGCTGCAGTTGGACGTGCAGGCGAGATTCTGAAGGGACGCTTCCGAGGCGGCACGGCCGCCGGAGCGCATCGTGCAAACCGAAATTTCACAGTTCCCTGACGTGCGCTTCACAATTCGATGCTATCTTTGTGGCGAAATGAGACAGCCCTGCGGAAGAAGCGAGGGTAGCTATGGCCTCCGAACACATACTCGTCGTCGATGATGAAGAGGATATCCTCGAGCTCGTGAGCTACAACCTCACGAAGGCGGGATACCGCGTGACGAGCGTCACGTCGGGGGAAGACGCCATCAAGTCGGCGCGGTCGAAGTTGCCCGATCTCGTTCTTCTGGATCTTATGCTCCCCGGCGTCGACGGGCTCGAGGTCTGCAACACCCTCAAGCGCGATTCGCGCACGGCGAACATACCCGTCGTCATGTTGACGGCGCGCGGAGAAGAGGCCGATATCGTCACCGGCCTCGAGCTCGGGGCGGACGATTACATTACGAAGCCGTTCAGCCCGCGCGTCATGCTCGCACGAATCAAGGCGGTGCTCCGGAGAAAGATGAAGGCGCCGGTCGAGGAAAAGGCGATTATCAAGCTCAAGGATCTCGTGATGCATCCGGGGCGCCATGAGGTCACCGTCAGAAGCAAACGCGTGGATCTCACCTCGACCGAGTTCAGAATCCTCCATTTCCTCGCGCGACGGCCCGGATGGGTTTTCACGAGACAGCAGATCATCGACGCGGCCCGCGGCGAGGACTACGCGGTGACGGATCGCTCCGTCGACGTACATATCTCGGGTCTTCGGAAAAAGCTCGGTCCCCTTGGCGCGCAGGTCGAAACCGTGCACGGCGTCGGATACCGGTTCAAGGAGCACTAAGTGGCTCGGAAACGCCTCCTCTCGCAGCTCTATCCGTTTCACATCGTCATACTGGTGCTCTCGCTCCTTGCCGCGACGATGTATGCCTCGCATGTCGCGCAGAAGCTTTACATGCAAAGCGCCGAAGAAGGTCTTCTCGCGCGAGCGCGCCTCGCGGAACGGGAGTTCGAGAAAAACGCTTCGACGCGGAATGAATCGGCCGTCGATTCGCTCTGCAAGGATATAGGAAGGGCCGCCGGGGCCCGCATCACGGTCGTGCTCGCTTCGGGGCGGGTCGTCGCCGATACGGATCAGGATCCGCGGGGGATGGAAAATCACGCCGATCGCCCCGAAATCAGGCAAGCGCTCATAGGCGTCGTCGGCACGGCGATACGGTTCAGCGACACCGAAAAGCGCGACATGATGTATGTGGCCGTTCCCTGGAAGATAAACGGCGCTGCGGCCGGCGCCGTTCGCGTTTCGGTGCCGCTCGCCGTCGTTGAGGAAAGCCTGCGGGGCATGTATCTGCGGGTCCTCGTCGGAGGCCTCGCGGTCACCCTGCTTGCGGCCCTCGTGAGCCTCGCGATCGCCCGGAGAATCGGTCGCCCCTTGAACGATCTCAGGAATGGGGTCAATCGCTTCGCCCGGGACGGCTTAAGCTACCGGCTCCCCGTCTCACAATTCGAGGAGATCGGAAGTCTCGCCGAAGTGATGAACGAGATGGCGGAGCGTCTCGACGCTCAGATACGGACCGAGGTCCGGCAGCTCAACGAGCAGGAAGCGGTCTTTTCGAGCATGGTGGAGGGGCTCGTCGTCGTCGACGCCGCGGAACGGGTCACGAAGATCAACCGGTCGGCCGCCCGGCTGCTCGGGGTCGAGCCCGGCGCGTCTCTCGGAAAAAGCATCCAGGAGGTCGTGCGGAGCCCGTACCTCCTGGAATTCGTCACGAAAGCGCTCGCCGCGACCGAACCCGTCGAAGGAGACGTCGTGCTCCGGGGCGAGGGGGGGGATCGTTTCCTTCAGGCGCACGGAACGCTTCTCCGCGACGACGAGGAGAACCGGATTGGCGCCGTGATTGTGCTCAACGACGTCACGAGGCTCCAGCGCCTCGAGGGCATCAGGCGCGATTTCGTCGCGAACGTGTCGCACGAGCTCAAGACGCCGATCACGTCGATCAAGGGCTTCATCGAAACGCTCCGTGACGGCGCCATTCGAAAGCCGGGCGACGCGGAGAAGTTCCTCGAGATCGTCGCGAAACAGGCCGACCGTATGAATTCGATCATCGAGGATCTTCTCCTCCTCTCGCGCGTCGAGAGGGATGCGCGCGAGGAGAAGGTCGCTCTCGAGAGCACGCCGATCAAGGGCGTCATCCTCGAGGCGGTTCAGGTGTGCGAGCCGAAGGCGCACGCCAAGGATATCCGGATTTCGGTGAACTGCCCCGAAGGCATCGTTGCCCGGATCAACGCGGCGCTCCTCGAGCAGGCGATCGTCAATCTCGTCGATAACGCGATCAAGTACAGCGAGCCGGGATGCCCCGTGAGCATCGACGCGGAGGAGCTGTCGAACGAAGTGGTCATCCGTGTCGCCGACAGGGGCTGCGGCATCGAGCCGGAGCATCTCTCGCGGATATTCGAGCGCTTCTACCGCGTCGACAAGGCGCGCAGCCGCAAGCTCGGCGGCACGGGTCTCGGCCTCTCGATCGTGAAGCACATCGTCCAGGCGCACGACGGCACGGTCACCGTCGAGAGCGCGCCCGGCGCGGGAACCGCGTTCTCGATTCACCTTCCGAAGAGCGCTCGATAAGCTCGCCGAACCTTCACGATAAACTCATTTCCCGCTCATAAAATCCTAAACCGTGTTCTGCATACTTAATCCCGAAAGGCGTTGCGTTATCGCAGCGACAGCGGACAGGGAAGTATAGCAGGAACCCTATTCAAGGAGGTGCCAGAGTGAGAAGGATCGCGATGTTCGCGCTTCTCGTATGCGTGTTCGTGCCGGCGTTCGCGCAGGCGGCCGAATGGCATGAAAAGCTCAAGCTCAAGGGGGACATCCGGTTCCGCAACGAGCTCATCCAGCAGCAGGACAAGAAAGACAACTTCCGGTGGCGCATGCGGGCGCGGATCGCCGCGGAGGCGGAGATCAACGAGACGTGGAGCGCCACGATCGGGCTGGCGTCCGGCTCCGACGATCCCGTCTCGACGAATCAGACGCTCTCGAGCGGATTTTCGAGAAAGACCATTATGCTCGATCTCGCCTACGTCGATTTCCACCCGAAGCAGGCGCCGGGCCTCAACATGATCGCCGGAAAGATGAAGCTTCCCTTCGAGACGGCCGACAAGACACAGCTCGTGTGGGACAACGACCTGACGCCCGAAGGAATCGCGCTCAAATACAAGCGCACGGCAGGCGAAAAGGCGGAGATATTCATGAATGCCACAGGCTTCTATATCACCGACAGGGATCCCGACAACGAGCAGTGGATGTCGGGCGGCCAGGCGGGATTCAGCGTAAAACCGTCAGTCAAGATGAGCGTGATGGCGGGCGTGAGCTACTTCGATTACCACCGGACCAAGGGGCAGCTCGGCATTTACAACCCGGTCAAACTGTATGGCAACAGCAAAACGAAAATCGGCACGTCCGTCGTGAACGGCGACACCATTGACGTTTTTGGATACGCGTCCGATTTCAACCAGCTTGAGGTCTTCGGGCTTGTCGACATCAAGGCCAACGACAAGGTTTCGCTCAGGCTGACGGGCGATTACGTGAATAACGCCGCCGCCGACAGTCTCAATACGGCCTATCTCTTCGGCGGATCGCTCGCCTACGGCAAGGACAAGGGCTCGATGAAGCTCTCGGCCAACTACCGGAAGGTCGAAGCCGACGCGTTGATCGGCGCCTTCACCTACTCCGATCCCTGGGGAGGAGGCACGAACGGTAAGGGGTTCGAGCTCGGATTCTCCTACGGCCTCGCGAAGGGAGCGAGCTTCGACGTCACGTACCTTATCAACACGAAGGGCATCAAGGAAAGCGATACCGAAAGCGATTACAACAGACTCCAGGTGGATTTCCAGACCAAGTTTTAGCGATTGAGGAACGGTCCTAACGGAATTCTAACAAATTGCTCACATGAGGTTCACGGCGACCGGATATCTTTTCAACAGGGGATCGCATAAAAAGGAGGATACAATGAACCGGTTCAGAAATGCTCTCATGACGACGGTCCTGGCGGCGGTTTTGTGCGTGATCTTTGTGCCCGCCGCGGGTTTCGCTCAGGCGAACAGGATCATCATCGACGGATCGACGACGGTCGGCCCGATCGGGAAGGCGTTCGCCGAGTATTACATGTCGAAGAACCCGGGCGTCAACATCACGGTGAGCGAGTCGGGGAGCGGAAACGGCGCGAAGTCGCTCATCAACGGCACGTGCGACGTCGCCACGATGTCGCGCTTCATGAAGGACGAGGAGTTCAAGGCGGCGGTTGAAAAGGGAGTATCTCCGGTCGCTACCGTCATCGCGATCGACGGGCTCGCGATCGTCGTTCACCCGAGCTCCCCGATCCAGGGACTCACGATCGATAAGATTCGCGATATCTACACGGGCACAATTACGAACTGGAAAGAGCTCGGCGGTCCGAACGTCGCGATCGTCTTGATCAGTCGGGACACGAACAGCGGCACATACGAGACTTTCGAATCGCTCGTCATGAACAAGCAGAAGATCTCGAACAAGGCCGAGTACGTGGGGTCGAGCGGCGCCATCCGCGCGCGCGTGCAGAGCACGCCGGCGGCCATCGGCTACGTCGGCCTCGGCTTCGTCGACAAGACCGTCAAGGCGCTCAAGGTCAACAACGTCTATCCGGACAATGCGACGGTCACGTCCGGCGCATACTCGATCGCCCGGCCGCTCTTCATGTTCACGAACGGCTACCCGAAGATGGGGAGCGAACTCTGCAATTTCCTGAACCTCTACCTGACGCAAAAAGGTCAGCAGATTATCGAGGAGATCGGTTTCGTGCCCGTCACGAAGTACTAATGCAGAGCCAACTTCTGATAAGCAAGGGCGCCAGGCGCTACAAGCGCTTCGGCGCCCTTTTCGGTCATTCGCTCCTCGTCGCGATCGCGTCGAGCTCCGTCATCGCCCTTCTTTTTATTTTCTATTTCATCATGCGCGACGCGATTCCCTTTTTCAGGATCGAAGGCGTGAAGGAGTTCTTCACGAGCACGCACTGGTATCCGTCGCGGAATGCGCCCGAGTTCGGCGCGCTCTCGATCTTCGTCGGGAGCGCTCTCGTCACCCTCGGCGCCTCGATCGTCGCCGTCCCGCTCGGCATCCTGGCCGCGCTCTGCCTGAGCGACATTCTCCCGTTCTCCGTGCGACAGGTCGCGAAACCGGTCATTGAGATGCTCGCGGCGATTCCGTCCGTAGTCTTTGGCTTTTTCGCCCTCGTCGTTTTCGCGCCGCTCCTCCAGACCCACGGGGGGAGCATCATCGCGGCCGGCGCGTGGATCGTGTTCGCGCCGCTCGGGCTCGTCGTGGTCGCCGTCGCAAGCGACGTCGCCACGTCGCGTTTGCCCGGGAGGGCGCGCGCGGCGGGGCGCATCGGCGCCGCCGTGCTCTTGGGATCCCTCGCGACTCTCGCTCTCCTTGCGCTCACGGGGTTTCTGAATCGCCTTCCGGTATCGACCGGCACGAACGCCCTCAACGTCTCGATCATACTCGGCATCATGGCGCTCCCCACGATCGTGAGCGTATCGGAAGACGCGCTGAACGCAGTCGGCCGCGAGCTCAGGGAAGGGAGCTACGCCCTCGGCGCCACGCGCGCTGAAACGCTCGTCAGGGTCGTCGTGCCCGCGGCGCGGAGCGGGATCCTCGCCGCCGTGATACTCGGGATCATGCGCGCCATCGGCGAGACGATGGTCGTGTGGATGGCTTCCGGGAACGCTGCCCGGATTCCTTCGCCGTGGTTCAACCTGCTCGAACCGGTGCGAACCCTCACCGCGACCATCGCGGGGGACATGGGCGAGGCGGATCAGGTCACCGGTTCGGCCCGCTACCATGTGCTCTTCGCCATGGCGGCGTGCCTCCTCGCGTTCGCGTTCATCATGAACGTCGTGAGCGAATACGCGGTGCGGCGGTCGCGAAGGACGAAGGGGTGAGGGGGATGGAGATCGGAACCCGCAAACTCTTCAACCGTTCGTTCACTTTCGTGAGCATCGTTTCAATCGTGTTCATGGCCCTCGCTCTCGTCGTCCTTCTCGGCCCCATATTCGTCAAAGGCTCGTCCGCATTCGTATTCCGCGCCACGATCGAGCATCGTGAGCTCATGCTGGAGAGATTCGACCGCGGCGACCGTGCCGCGATCGAGGCCGAAGCGGCCCGGGCGGAAGCGGCCCGCAAACCGGTGTTCGATGCGATCCGGGGGTTCGAGGCGCGGCTCGACACGGCGGACGTCGATTTCCGCCGCCGGTATCGCGGCGATTTCAACGAGCTCAAGGACCTCGCTCTGCAGCTCCTTGGGCCGATGCCCGGCGAGGAGGAGCCTGTTCTTCTGCGCCGGCAGTACGGGCAGACGCGATGGGATCGCGCGAAGATCAGGCTCCACGGGATCCTCTTCGCCGAGGAATACGATTACTCCGATCCCTCGAAGATGGGCGTCAAGGTTCTGAAACCCCGCGTCGAACGCTTCAGGGGCACTTCTCTGGAGCCGGTCTTCGGGGAGCTCGAACGCGGCGCCGAGGACATGCTGCGGCCCCGCCTCGCGTGGTACTGGCGATTCCTGTTCGACGAATCGTACGATTCGCATTTCTTCGGCGGCATTTGGCCGGAGATGCTCGGGACGATCTATCTCGTGCTCGGCGCGATGCTGTTCGCCGTCCCGCTCGGGATCGTCACGGCGATTTATCTCGCCGAGTACGCGGGGGAGAGCCATTTTGTGAGCATGCTCCGCACCTGCATCAGCTCGCTCGCGGGCGTTCCGAGCATCGTTTTCGGGCTCTTCGGGCTCGCGTTCTTCATCAATACGCTGCAGGTCTCGCAATCGAAGAGCGTTCTCGCGGGGGCGCTCACGCTCGCCGTTCTCGTGCTCCCGACGGTGATTCGCGCTTCGGAAGAGGCGATCAAGGCCGTGCCGCTGACCTACAAGGAAGCCTCGATGAGCCTCGGCGCGAGCAAGTGGCGGACGATTCTCACGGTGATTCTCCCGGCCGCGCTCCCCGGAGTGCTCACGAGCATCATCATCAGCATGGGAAGGGCCGCGGGGGAAACGGCGCCCATCATCTTCACCGCCGCGGTGAGCGTCGGCAGGCCGCTCGCCGTTTGGCAGACCCTCTCGCAGCCGACGCCGGCGCTCCCCTGGAACATCTATAATCTCGCGACGGAACATCAGGCGATCGACGAGATACGGCACGTCCAGTACGGCATGGTGCTCACGCTCGTCGCGCTCGTTTTGATTCTCAATCTGACCGCCATCGTCATGCGTGCTCGAATATCGAAGAAGCTGAGAGGCTAGGAGATCTGGAATGACCGGTATGTCCGATCCGGAGGAAACAGTGAAAAAAACGCAGGGAACTTTCGACGCCCCTCTCGCGAAACCCTTTCCGAAGGCGCGCTCCGGCGGGCCGCAGCCGGGCGGTGCTTCCCTCATCCGCGCGAATGAGTTTTCGGTCTTCTACGGCTCGAAAGCCGCTGTCGACCGGGTGACGCTCGATATACAGGCGGGCAAGGTGACCGCCATCATCGGCCCGAGCGGCTGCGGGAAGAGCACGTATCTGCGCGCGATCAACAGGATGAACGATCTCATCCCGGGATGCGGCACGGCCGGCGTCATGAGCCTCGAAGACCAGAATCTCTACGCTCCCGACGTCGACGTCGTGGCGCTCCGCAAGATGATCGGCATGGTGTTCCAGAAGCCGAATCCGTTTCCCAAGAGCATATTCGACAACGTCGCCTTCGGGCCGCGTATCCACGGGCTGAGCGAGCGGGGGACTCTCGCCGAGATCGTCGAGCGGAGCCTCAAGCGCGCCGCTCTCTTCGACGAGGTGAAGGACCGCCTCGATCACAACGCCCTGGGTCTCTCGGGGGGCCAGCAGCAGCGCCTCTGCATCGCGCGGGCGATCGCGGTCGATCCGAAGATCCTGCTCATGGACGAACCGGCCTCCGCGCTCGATCCGCGCTCGACCACCCGCATCGAGGATCTCATCGGGGAGCTCCGCGGCGATTACACGATCGTCATCGTCACGCACAACATGCAGCAGGCGGCCCGGGTTTCGGATATGACCGCTTTCTTTTACGAGGGACGTCTGGTAGAATTCGGCGAAACGGACCAGATATTCACGAAGCCGAGAGCGAAGGAAACCGAGGATTACATCACGGGGCGTTTCGGATGATGCGAAGAAGGACGGTGTGAATCGTGTCGAAACATCTGGAGATGGAGATCGAGAATCTCAAGAAGCGGATTCTTGCCCTAAGTGCAACGGTCGAGGACAACGTATACAAGGCGGTGCAATCGCTCACGGAGCGGGATTCGTCGCTCGCCGAAGGGATTATCAAGAGCGACGAGGGGATCGACGAGACGGAGGTGGCGATCGAGGAGGAGTGCCTCAAGGTGCTCGCGCTTCATCAGCCCGTCGCGGGGGATCTCAGGTTCATCGTATCCATTCTCAAGATCAACAGCGATCTTGAGCGGATGGGGGATCTTGCGGTCAATATCGCCGAACGCGCGATGTTCCTCGCGACCCGCGAAAAGCCCGATTTCCCGCTCGACTTGCCGCTCATGGCCGAGAAAACGAAGGCCATGATGAAGAAGAGCCTCGATTCCCTGATGAAACAGGACGCGAAGCTCGCGTACGAAGTCCTCGAAACCGACGACGATATCGACGCGATGAATCGGGAGATGTACGCCCGGATCCAGGACGCGATACGGCGGAAGCCCGAGCATCTCGAAAGCCTCATTCACCTGCTCTCGTGCTCGCGGCACCTCGAGCGCATCGCCGATCACGCGACGAACATCGCCGAGGACGTGATCTACATGATCGACGGCGTCATCGTGCGCCACCGCGCGGAGGATTACCGGGTGCAGGGCTAGCGTCGAGTCTCGAATCGGGTCCCGCCGCGCGCCGGGCTAATCCTCGAGTACGAAAATCACGCGCATCGTCACGCGGAACTCGACGATCTTGTTCTTCTCGACGTGGGCGGTCTGTTTGATAATCTCGAAGCCGGTGATCCCGCGGAGCGTTTTGCCCGCGCGCTTGAAGCCCGCAAGCGCTGCGTCTTCCCAGCTCTTTGCGGAGGATGATACGACCTCGGTCACTCGTGCTACTGCCATGTAGGGCCCCCTTTCGTAGTTGGCGCCATCATACCATGCGATCGATCAGAAGTCCATTTTTGTGCCTAGCGTGAAGCGCGTCCCCGGAGCGGGGTACCCGGCGACCTCGTCGTACCGCTCGTCCGTCGCGTTGCTCACCGTAAAGAACAGTTCGCTCGCGGCGCTCGCCCGAAACGTGGCGGCCGCGTCGAGACGCGCATACGCCGGATTGAAATATTCTCCGCGCGGGCCGCCGAAGTCGTTGTCGAGGCGCGCGCCGACGCGTGAAGCCGAAAGGAGCACGTCGAACGGGCCGCTCCGATACGAGGCGCTGCCCCCGCCGCTGTGGCGCGGCCTCCGGAGGAGCTGTTTCCCCGTCGCGCAATCCTCGGTGCGGGTGAAGGTGTAGAAGCCGCGCAGCGTCAGCGCCGCGAACGGGCGCAGCGAGGACTGGATCTCGACGCCGCTGCTCTTCGCCCTGCCGATGTTGTCCGCGAGCCAGGTCGCCGGATTGGAGGCTATCATGTTGCGGTATGAGTTGTCGAAGTAGGCGCATTCGAATGAAGCCTTTCCCGCCGCGAAATCCCTTCTCGCGCCGACGTCGTATCCCGACGTTCTCTCGGGCGCGAGATCCGGATTGCCGTAATAGGGGTAGTAGAGCTCGTTCAGGCTCGGGGCGCGAAAGCCCGTCCCGATCGATCCCTTGAGCACGGCGCCGGTCCGGGGCACCGGGTACGAGAGGGAGAGCTTGTACGTCGCGACGGAGCCGAACTTGCTGTGATCGTCGATGCGGACGCCGGCGGAGGCCGTCGGCAGGCCCCTGAAATCGAATATTCCGTTCGCGAAGAGGCCGGCGTTTTGTATGCGGTCGTCGAAGCTCGTCGTTCCGAACGGGGAGTAGCCGCTGTTCGTCGTTTGCTCTTCTTTCCATTCGGCGCCGGAGACGAGCCACGCGCTCTCGGAGAAGCGCAGGTCGTTCTGCCAGGTGACGTCCTTGACTCGGGAGTTGATCTCCGAGAAGCCGTCCCCAATGAAAAGACCGGTGTCGAGCGCGTCGGCCGGATCCTTCCATGTAATCCCGCGGGATAGGAAGGACGTGCGGACGGAATAGCTCCACCGATCCGAGACGAACTGCCGGTACAGGGTGGAAACGAGAAAATGCCCGCCGTCCTGGGAGGCATTCGGATCGGGGGCGAACCACTGTCCCCGCAGCCCGCTCGCCGCCTCGCGGTACCGCAGGCTGAGCGCCACATTCGACGTCGCGGTCATCCGGTTCGAGACGGAGCCCGAAAAGGCCGTGGTCCTGTAGAAATCGTTCGCCGCCGGCCCCTCCGTCGTCTCGCCCGAGAGCGTGTACGAGTAGCGGTAGGCGCTCTCTCCGCCGGAGAGCGAGATCGCGCCGCCGGCGCTCCGGTAGGAACCGGCGGATAGCGAAACGCTCCGTCCCGGCCCCTCCGCCTTCGCGCCCGTGATGATGTTGACGACGCCGCCGATAGCGGCAGAGCCGTAGAGGATTCCGTGCGGGCCGCGGACGATCTCGATGCGCTCGATGTTGTCGCACGAGAGCTCGGAAAAGTCGAACGCCCCCGTCGTCGGATCGTTGAGCGGAACCCCGTCGAGCATGACGAGCACGTGGTTGCTGTTGGCGCCGCGCATGAAGATGCTCGACGCCTTGCCCGCGCTCCCGGATTGGATGACGTTCAGTCCGGCGACGGATCGCAGGAGGTCGCCGACGCTCTCGGCGTGCCGTTGCTCGATCTCGCTCCGCGATATGACCGTAATGAAGCTCGCCGTCTTTTCGACCGGCCATTCGATGCGCGTCGCCGTCACGACGATCTCGGGACCGGGGTAGATCCTGCCGTCGGATTCGGCGCTCGGGACGGGTTCGACAGCCGCGATCGCGCGCGCCGCGGCGAGCATGAAAACGCCGGCCGCGAGGGATGCCTGGATGGATCGGGAAACGTTCATGGCGTTCCTTCCTCTCGTTCCTCGAAGAGGCACGGGTCGATGGATTCTCCAGGCAGGTCTCCTGACTTGTGGCTCAATCGCCTCCGCCCCCTTCCCAGCTCAGAGCGCCAGTGGTTTCGGGCGGGAGGCTCGCCATTCACAGTGGCGGGTCCGTGAGGGATTCGCACCCTCTTCCCTGTTCGGCTCCTGACGAGCACCTGAAGATATTTTGCTGGGGGAATGCTAGCGCGCGGCCGCGCCGCGTGTCAACGATAAATAAAAATGGCCCTGTGCCCCACCATGGCCGCATATATTGACAGAAGCTCCTGATTGCTTTAAGAAGAATAGCAGATCGTGTGGCGCGATAATCGGAGGAGAATACCATGAAGAGAGCATCGTTGATCGTCTGCGCAGTGGCCCTCGCCGCGTCGGGAATCTCCGCGCCCGTCGAGTCCTGCACCAACCTCATCGTGACGAAGGGAGCGTCCGCGGACGGCTCCGTCATGATCACCTACACGTGCGACGGGGAGTTCCATCCGCGTCTGAGCTGCGAGCCGGCGGCCGACCACGGCCCGGACGATTGGATGGAGATCAAGGATTGGAGCGGCACGGTCAGGGGCAAGATCAAACAGGCACCGCATACCTACGCGGTGGTCGATCTGATGAACGAGCACCAGCTCGTCATCGGCGAGACCACGTTCACGGGGCGCGAGGAGCTCATCAATCCGGAGGGCGCGCTGCCCTACTGGTGGCTCATGAGGCTCGCGCTCCAGAGAGCGAGGACGGCCCGCGAGGCGGTCGAAGTCATGGCAGCACTCGTGGACGAATACGGCTACGCGAGCGAGGGAGAGTCGATATCGATCGGCGATCCGAACGAAGCGTGGCTCATGGAGATCGTCGGCCCGGGCCCGGGAGGGAAGGGCGCCAATTGGGTGGCCCTGCGCGTGCCCGACGGCTACGTATGCGCGCACGCGAACAAGTCGCGCATCGGGGAATTTCCCCTCAACGACAAAAAGAACTGTCTCTACTCGGCGGGTGTCGTCGATTTCGCGATCGGAAAGGGATACTACGATCCCGCATCCGGCAAGCCGTTCAATTTCAGCGAGGCATACTGTCCCGCGGACATGCAGAAGCTGCGCTACACGGAAACGAGGGTGTGGAGCATCTTCCGCCGCGTGGCGCCTTCGCGGGAGTGGCCGGTCGATTACCACCGGGGCGTCGAGGGCGCATCGCCCTATCCTCTCTGGATAAAACCCGACAGGAAACTCACGAAGGCGGACGTCTACGGGCTCATGCGGGATCACTACGAAGGCACGGCGTACGATATGACGAAGGGGATCGACGCGGGCCCGTTCGGCGCGCCGAACCGCTGGCGCCCGATGACCTGGAAGGTCGACGGCGCCGATTACACCTGGGAGCGGCCCATATCGACCCAGCAGACGGGATTCTCATTCGTATCGCAATCGCGTTCATGGCTCCCCGACCCGATCGGCGGGGTCCTCTGGTACGGCCTCGACGACACCTACTTCACCTGCTACGTTCCGCTCTATTGCGGGATCACCGCGGCGCCTGATTCCTACACCCGGGGGAGGCTCGGCGAGTTTTCGTGGGATTCGGCCTGGTGGGTGTTCAACTTCGTCGCGAACTTCGCGAACCTCAAGTACTCCTACATGAAGGACGACATACAGAAAGTCCAGGGCGAGATCGAGGCGAGCTTCGACGCGCTGCAGCCGGTGATCGAGAAAACGGCGGTCGAGCTCAATAAGAATAATCCCGCCCTGCTCTCCGCGTACCTCACCGACTACTCGACGAGCCACGCCGAAATGGCCGTGAAACGCTACCGGGAGCTCGGCGAGCTGCTCATCAGGAAATACAATGACGGGTACGTGCAGGACGACGATGGCCGGCCGCTGGAAGTCGGCTATCCCGAATCGTGGTGCCGCGAGGTGATCCGCGCGAGGCCCGATCAGTTCAGGATCGAGAGTGCGGATACGCTGAAAACACAGCTCCCGTATTGACGATCCGAAAGGCCTGGTATACGATGAACAAGATCTCCGTTATCATCATCGCCGGAAACGAAGAGAACAATATTAAAGACTGCCTGGAGAGCGTTCGGTGGGCGGATGAAATCATCGTCGTCGATTCGGAAAGCACCGACAGAACCGTGGAAATCGCCAAAAGCTATACTCCCCTCGTGCACACGCGCGCATGGCAGGGGTATGCGAATCAGAAGACCTACGCCTTGAAAGCCGCCTCGCATGAGTGGGTCCTCAGCCTGGACGCCGACGAAAGAGTCCAGGCGAAGCTCGCCGAGGAAATCGCGGCCGCCGATTTGGAGGATTTTGACGGGTACCGGATCAAAAGAGATAACTATTTTCTCGGAAGGAAAATACGGGGATGTGGATGGGGCAGGGATTATCAGGTGCGCCTCTTCAGGAAGAGCCGAACGACGGTAACGGATCGACCGGTTCATGAGGGATTCAAGGTTGAAGGCGTCATGGGCGTGTTGACCGGCGCCATCACCCATTATTCGTATCGCACCTTGAAGGAGGCGTTCGCGAAGATCGATGCGTATTCAACGCTGGAAGCGGAAGAAAAGGCTCATCGAAAATCCGTGAATCCGATCGTGATACTCGTCACGCCGCCGCTTGCCTTCCTGCATCATTTCATCATTCGCAGGGGGTTTATCGACGGAACATACGGCGCGATGGTCTCTCTGATGCACGCGCTCACGAAGCTGCAGGCACGGATGAAGATCTGGGAAATGCGAAGGAAATAGCAAGGATCAATGAGGGCAGGAGCACCTCCCGGGAGCACCTCACTTCTATGTTGACTTTGAATTCCGCCAATCGTATGCTCAGTGAACTCCAACCACTATGGGGCAATCAATAGTTAGGGGCATATTCGCGTATGAGCGTTAGAGCACGCAAGTATTTACTCGCCGTTGAAATAGCGCTCTCTTTTTGGCCCCTTGCTGCACATTCGAGAGTATGGCACGTCCGCAATGACGGGACGGGCGATGCGCCCACGATTCAAGCTGCCATTGATAGTTCCGCCGCCGGAGATACGATCACCTTGGCAAAAGGGATATTTGCGGAGCAGTCGATCATGCGGTGCAATCTGAAGAACAGTCTCGTTATCAATAGCGAGGCGGGACCGGGCGGTACTAGGATCGTTCCGGATACAGCTGCGTCATTCTTGAGCATTACAGCCTGCAGCATAATAGCCATTGACGGCATTTCATTTATGGATTTTCCGGGACGTGCTCTTTACTTTTGGGGATCATCGCAAATTACTATAGCTAACTGCAATTTTTTGAACAATGGGCACTACTATGCTAAGGCCGCCATCTTCTTTGAATGGTGTAATGGCATAGATATTCACGGCTGCATACTCAGTGGGAATAAAACGGGCATATATTATGGTGAAATGGACAGCAATATTTTCAATTACAATCTAACTTTTCTAGAAAATACGGCCTGTGCAATTAACCTGCTCGACGTCAGGGACTTCAGGATAGATAATTCCATAATTAGCGGAAGCCCCTATGGCATTATTGGATATGGCATCAATATCAATGTATTATGCAATAACATATTCAACAATGGGGAGAACTATGCCATCATGGATTTTCCAGATCCCACCGGGCTGGACGGGAATATCTCCGTCGATCCCCAATTCTGCTCGATCGATCCGGTCGCCTATAACAATTACTTCTTGCAGGGCGATTCTCCCTGCGCGCCCGGGAATCATCCGAGCGGATATCCATGCGGATTGATTGGGTGCAAGCCCGTCGGTTGCGCATCCGTGGGGATCGAGAAGACCGATTGGTCGAAGGTGAAGCAATTGTTTAAGTAGCGGTCGGTGTTCTAGGCGGATTATGGCAGAAGGAGGTTGGGAACGTGAGAGCGCTTGTCATCATGATCTGCATATGCCTGTTGGCGAGTCTGCATGTTGAGGCTCAAGAGACCGGATACGAGCCCAAGCAACTAATTGTCTCATTTGAGAACAAGAAAGACGGCGTCCTGGATATGTCCAACGGACGAATGACATGCATGTTTTCGACAGTCATGGACATCCTTGAAAGCTATAACGCGACATGGATGCGTCGGCTATACAGCGGGGATAAGGGAGCTCAAAACATCTATCTGATAGAGCTTGAAAGCGCTATGGATGTTGAGAACGCTATCGCTGAATTGAGAGATGATCCGGCGGTAAAGAGCGCGATGCGCAATTACGTCGTCGAATTCTTGGCCGAGCCAAATGATTGGTATTACAATTTCGATTATCATTTTCCGGGCGATCCCGATACGACAGAGGATCAGTGGTATCTAAAAGTAATGCAGGCAGACAAGGCGTGGGATATAGAAAAGGGACGGGCAGACATAACAATAGGAATCCTAGATACCGGCGTTGACTTTTATCATCAGGACTTGATCGACAATATCTGGGTTAATCCTGGCGAGGATTTGGATCACGATGGATTTGTTTGGGATGCCGACGATATTAATCACCAAGATGACGATAATAATGGGCTGATAGATGATTTGATCGGATGGGCCTTCACGTCATGAAGAGATCATTCATTGCCCTTTTTCTTGCGATTGCTCTGGTGGCGGTCGCGCCTGCTCAAGCGCGGAAGACTGTTTTGTCTCCGAATAAGATGAGTGCGATCGCTTCGCCGGTGGACAAACGGGATTCGAGGCTGTTGATCCACTTCGAATTACCCAAGGAAATGCTCGATGAAAAGGCGATCGTGGATTTTGCCACTCTTCATATCAAGGCTCAGGTGAGCGATGCCGCGATGGCGCAGATCGATGTTTTCGCCGTGGCGACGGACTGGCAAAGCGCCGGATCGGTTTCCTGGGATCGCCCCTGGACCCAGGCGGGAGGAGATATTGTCGCAGAGACAGCGCCGAGCATCTATTCCTTGAAGAGCGAGTCCGGCTTGAAGGAAATGGCAATCGATGTCACGGAACTCGTTCGATCCTGGAAAGCAGGGAAGCTCGCTAATAACGGCATTCTCATGACGATATCGAAGGATGACCTGCTGATCGACAAGCCAAGTGTAGCATTCAATCTTGATGATATTGCCATGCGGGTGTTCTATAGCATTGAGTACAAGTAGATAGAGATAGATTCCCAGTTGCGCCGCATGAAGATGGAACGATGGCATCGTGAATATGAGCTTTCACTACGAGAGATTCTCTCAAAGGGAAGCTCTGGTTGAGATGGCAATTCTGCTAGCTCAGGTCACCGCCATTATTATCCTGACTCTCACAAACGTGGGGAAATAGCGGTTGGGTCTGGGAGGATTCCTTGATTCACGGCGGCGAAGTGAATATGGATCATGGTACAATCGGGAAACTGCTCGTCATCAAGCTTCGCGCGGTGGGGGACGTGATCCTGTCGACGGCGACCCTGCCGAATCTCCGGGCGGCCTTCCCCGACGCGACGATCGATTTCCTCGTCGAGCGGAGCTGCCGCGACGTGATCGAGGGAAACGATCAAATTGACAACGTGATCGTGTTCTCCAAAACGGGAACGAACAGCGCGAGGATTCTCCTCGATCTGCGGCGCGCGCGGTACGATTTGGTCATCGATCTATTCGGGAATCCCCGCAGCGCGCTCATGACCTTCGCGAGCGGGGCGCGGCACCGGGTCGGGTACGATTTCCGGGGACGCTCGTACGCGTATAATATTCTCGTGAAGCCTCGGGGCGCGGAAGTCCACAACGTCGAGTTCAATCTCGACGCGCTGCGGAGGATCGGCGTTCCCGTCACCACGAAGTCTCCGTATTTTCCCCTGACGGAGGTGGATCGCAAATTCGCGCTACTGGAGGCGGGAAAGCTCGGCTTGACCGGACGCCTAGCGATCGGCGTCAATCCGGGGACCAATCGGCCGACCGAGCGCTGGCCCGCGGAGAGGTTCGCCGAGCTCGGCGCGCTGCTCGCCGGACGGTTCGACGCGAGAATCTACGTTTTCTGGGGACCGGGAGAGAAGCCTCTCGCCGACGCGATCGCCGGAAAGATAGGAGACGCAGCGGTCGTCGCTCCGCGGACGAGCCTCAAGCAGCTGGGGGCGATGTTCGAGCGCTGCTCGCTCGTCTTGAGCAACGATTCGGGCCCGATGCATATCGCCGCCGCGCTCGGGGTCCCGACGGTCGGGATATTCGGGCCGGTCAACCCCCTGCTGCAGGGCCCCTGGGGGGAGAAGGCCCGATATGTGCGCAAGGACGGGCTTCCGTGTCTCGGCTGCAATTACGACAAGACCTGTCCGATCGGGAATCCGTGCATGATGGAGCTGGAAGCCGAAAAAGTTGCCGATGTCGTCGAGGATCTGATCGTTCGATGCGATCTCGGGAAGAGAGTCGTTCAATGAAGAAGCCACGCCGCCCTTTGAAGAAACCGGTCCGCGGGACGTACAAACCTGTCCGCGTTCCGAAGAAACCGAAAGCCGCTGGCGCGCACGCGCCGGTCGACTGCAGGCATTTCACCGGCTACAAGCCGTGCGCTCCGGGGAGGCGGTGTTTTCCGGACTGCGTCGATTTCGAGCCGATCGGCACGAAGATACTTATCGTCAATCTCGACGCCATGGGGAATGTCCTCGTCACGACGAGCATGCTGCCCGCTTTGAAGCGCAAGTATCCGACGAGCCGGGTGAGCTGGATCACGCTCAAGAACGCCGCGCCGCTTCTCGGCAACAATCCGTATATCGACGAAGTGTTTCTGTGGGATTCCGAGAGCCGGCTCGTCCTCCGGCATATGACGTTCGACGTCGTGTTCAACGTGGACAAGTCGCGGCGCTCCGGCGCGTTCATCGCGAGCGTCGCCGCCGGGGAGAAGCTGGGATTCGGACTTCATCCCAACGGCTGCGTCGTCCCGCTCAACGAGGAAGCCGAAGAGAACTACGCCCTCGGCCTCGACGACCACATCAAGTTTCACGTCAACAAAAAGACCGTTCAGCAAATCCAGTGCGAGCAATTCAGGCTCGAGTACCGGCGCGATCCGTACGTGCTGGAATTGACCGGCAAGGAAAAGGCGTTCTGCGCCGAGTACAAGAAGAAAGTCGAAATCCGGGACGGCGAAACGGTCGTCGGCTTCAACACCGGATGCTCCGAGCTGTATCCGAACAAGAAGCTCACGATCGACCAGCACGTTCGACTCATCCGCGCATTGTCGGGTATCCCGAACGTCAAGCTCGTTCTCGTCGGAGGCCCGGAGGACACCGAGCGGAACGCCGAGATCGCCCGGATCGCCGCTGGCGCCGTGATCGACACCCCGACGACCGAAGGGGTGCGGCGCGGCCTCTGCTACATCGGTATCTGCGACGCGGTCGTCACGGGGGACTCGTTCGGGATGCACGCGGCGATCGGGCTCGCGAAGTTCGTCGTCGCGTGGTTCGGCGTCACGTGCCCGGACGAGATCGATCTGTACGACAACGGCGTCAAGCTCGTGCCCGAAGGGCTCGCGTGCTCGCCGTGCTGGAAGCAGCAGTGCCCTTACGATCTTGAGTGCGTTCATGCGGTCGACCTCGACGGGATCCGGGGCCATGTTGAGCGGTTCGCGAAGAGTCCCGAATGAATAATATCCTGATTGTTCGCACCGATCGTCTTGGGGACGTGCTGCTCACGACCCCCGTTTCGACGGCCCTGCGCCGGATGTTCCCCCGGGCCAGGATCTCTTGGCTCGTGCGCCCCTACACGGCGCCGCTGCTCGAAAACAATCCCGATATAGACCAGATTCTCGTGGATGGAGGCGAATCGGCGGGCCGGCTGGCGGATCGCATCAGAAACAAGCGATTCGACGCGGCCATCGTCGCATACCCGCGATGGCGAATCGTCTGGGCTCTGTGGCGGGCGCGTGTTCCCGTGCGCATAGGTCCGGCGAACAAACTTTACGCGATCCTTCTCAACAAGCGAGTTCGACAGCGCCGCTCGAAGGGCGCGAAACACGAAACGGATTACAATCTGGAGCTCCTCGCGCCCCTCGGGGTCTCATTCAAACGATATCCCACGCGATACGTCGCGACCGACGAAGAGCGAAGATCGGCGCGACGCGTTCTCGAGGCGAAGGGGATCTCCGGCGCCAAACCTGTCGTGATCCTTCATCCGGG
>JBAZPL010000019.1:0-21050 GCA_041648155.1 Candidatus Krumholzibacteriia bacterium | reverse complement strand
GACCTCGCCGGCCGCGTATCGCACGAGGCATACGGCGGTCTTCGCCCCGAGCGGCGAGAAGCATCCGTCCGCCAGGATCGCCATGCGCCGCGCTCCGATCGGTATCGGAAGGGGATATGAGCGAGGCGGCGCGCCGCTCTTGAGTCTTTCCATGACCGAGCGTCCCTTCGGGAGCCTCCCTAGCGTTCCTTGAACGGTGCGATCCGGTATTCGTTATAAATATCTCCGATGATATTCTGCAGAATGTTCTCGAGCGTCACGATTCCTCGCATCTCCCCGCGATCGCTCACGACGATCGCCATGTGCATCGGCTCGTCCTTCATCGCGACGAAGAGCCGTTCCGCCAATTCGTTCTCCTTCGCGAAACGCGGCTTGTGCATGACGGAGGTGAGCTTCTCTCCCCCGTCGAGGCCGAGGAGATCGAACAATGAAACGATCCCGACCACGCGGCCGTCCTCGGAAGAGACGATGGGAAACCGGGAATAGGTGTGCCGGTTCGCCTCCGCGACCACCTCGTCGACTGAAGCGGTGACGGGGATCGAAACGACGCGTTCCATCGGAATCATGAGATCCCGCGCCCGAACACTCTCGAATCGAAACACGCGGTCGATGACGAGACGCTCTCCCCGCTCGAGCGCGCTTTCCTTCTTGCCCATACGGTAGAGATAGACGAGCTCCTCGCGTGTCGAGAGGATGCTGAAGCGCTGTCCTCCCGCTCCGACCGCCTTGAGAAGCGCCCGCACGAGGAGGGTCGCCGGCATGACAAGCGGCCAGAGGACATACGCGAGCAGCTGCAGGAAGGGCGCGACCACGATGGAGACCCTGTCCGCGTGATACAGGAACACCGATTTCGGAATGACCTCGCCGAAAACGAGAAGGATGGGCACCATCACGGCCGTCGCGACGACGGCTCCCGAGCTCCCGAACGTCGCGACTGCGAGATCGGTGGCCACGGCCGTGCAGACAATGACGGCGAGATTCGTCGCGACGAGAACGACGGAGAAGAAATACTCCGGCGAATTGATGAGCCGTTCGAGGATCCTGGCCCTCCAGTGACCCGCCTTCGCCCTCGCATGGATCCGCACCTTGCTGCACGAGACGACCGCGGTTTCCGAGCCGGCCGCGAACGCGGCGAGCAACACGGTGGCGATAATGACGAGGATCGCGAAGAAGGGGTCCATCAGCGCTCCTCCTCATCCGCCAGGCGTTCCAGCTTGAGCTTGTTCACGCGAACGGGCTCCGACGATAGAACGAGGAAGCGAACGCCGTTGATCGTGAAAGCTTCTCCTTCGCGCGGTATCTTGCCGATCTTCTCGATGAGGTAGCCGGCAATCGTTTCGACTTCCCATGAATCGAACGAGACCCCGAGGATCTCCGCGACTTCACGCAGGCTCATCGTTCCCTCGACGACGATGCTATTCGAGTCAAGGCGGTGGTAGCCCGCGACGCGGGGCTCGCGCCGGTTGCGAATCTCGCCGAATATCTCCTCGAGGATATCTTCGAGCGTGAGAATCCCCGTGTAGGATCCGTGCTCGTCAACGACGAAGAAGAGATGCTGATGAGACATGATGAGCTCGCCGAAGAGATCGCGGATCCGCTTGCTTTCCGGAACGAAGGCCGGGCGTCGGAGAATGTCCGCGAGACTGATTCGGTCGTCCCGCGAGAACCGGAGGAGGTCCTTCGCGAAAAGAACGCCGACGATCGAATCGGACGTTCCCGCGCAGAGCGGGACGCGGCTGAAACCCCTCGCCTTGACCTGGGCGATCGCCTCGTTGAGCGGGGTACCGACGTCGAGAGCAAACACCTCGTGACGAGGCGTCTGCACCTCCCGCGCCGTTGTTTCGCTGAATAAGAAGAGGTTCGTGAGCACTTCCTTCTCGAACTCGCCGAACAGCCCGTCCCGGTGCCCGAGCTCGACGGCGGTCGCGAGCTCGCGAGCGCCGTACGCCACGCGGCTCTCGCCGAGTATCTTCCTCGATCCCTCGACCGTGTAGTCGGCGATCGCGCCGAGAACGACGCGCACGGGTGTGAAAATGATCATGAGCGCCCTGAG
Organism: Candidatus Krumholzibacteriia bacterium; assembly: GCA_041648155.1. GTDB lineage: Bacteria > Krumholzibacteriota > Krumholzibacteriia > Krumholzibacteriales > Krumholzibacteriaceae > SSS58A. Next base: position 18,997 of record JBAZPL010000019.1, on the reverse strand, counting down.
GATCGGCGCCGCGAAGAGGGCAAAGGATCCGGCTCTCTTCATGGCGAGACTTTTGGGGCCAATTTCTCCGAAGATGAGTATCAGAACGGTCATGACCGCGACGGCGATCCCGATCCCGCGATCGCCGTAGAGCGTGATCGCGAGAGCCGTGACGGCGCTCGTCGCGGCGATGTTCACGAGGAGATTGCCGAAGAGAATCGTGACGAGGAGCATCCGGGGATCGCGAAGGATGCGCGCGGCCATCCGCTCGCGCCTTCTCCCTTTTTCCATCTCCGCGGCGGCCGAGCGCGGAATCGAGAAGTACGCGGTTTCCGAAGCGGAAAAGAACGCCGAAAAGATCAGGAGAACGACGAGCGAGAGGATCAACGGAATGTATTCACCGATAGCCATCGTGCCACTCATGACCGGTGCGCGAACGATTCGTTACCATGCAGGGGATCACGGCGCGATGCCGCGCGCCCACGGAATCATTCCGCGATTATAGCCGAAAAACGCTCCGCCGCGGCCTTCGCTTCCTCGCTGTTCGGATGTTCCTTGAGAAGACGCCTCACCACCCCGGCGGCAAGCTCCTTCTGCCCCATGGCATCGTACGAGACGGCCATCCGGAGCAGGGCGCCCGGAACGCGTTTCCCCCGCGGGTAGCGCTGAAGTATCGTCGAGAACTCCTTCAGCGCGTCGGCATACCTGATCTGTTCCATCAGGCACTGCCCCCTGACGAAAAGCACCTCCTCGCCGAGCGGATCGTCGGGATACTCGGCGAGAAACGACTCGGATTCCTCGAGCGCGAGCTGGTACTCGCGTCGGCTGAAATCGAGGTAGATCTGTCTGTACAGCTCCTCGGGAGGAGGGGCCGGGGCAGAGAGAGCCCCGGCCGTATCCGATGCGCCTCCGATGCCGGAGAGAGAATCCCGATCGATGGAGCCGCCCGCCGTTTCGAGCGTGTCCCCTCGCAGAGCTTCAGGCGCGCGAGCGAGCGGCGTCCGCCGGTTCTCCGAAGGCGCCGCGCCCTGCGTGCCGGTCGTATCGGGACGCGCGGGCCTGCGCCGCTCGACCGGCTTGAACGGAGAGCTCTCAAGCGACTCCCGGAGCATCTCCTGGAGGGCGTTGAGCTGGTCCTTGAGCTCTTCGAGATCCATCTTGAGCTGCGCGTTCGTACCCCGCGCGAACTCCTGATCCTCCCTCAGCGTCCGCTCGATCGACGCGATCCTGGCCTTGAGCGCCGCATTCTCGACGAGAAGCGAGTCAACTTTCGCCGCCGTGTTCATGGTCTCGGCCGGCATGCGGAAAAACTTGCGTCCCCAACATCCCCCCTCGATCGCGACGAGGAGAACGAGGAACGCACACGTTCCTGCGCGGCTTTTCCATCCATTCATGACGTTCGCCTACTGGAGCACCAGGTGCGCCCGGCGGTTCTTGGCCCACGCCGATTCGTCGTGCCCCGTATCGAAGGGTTTTTCCTCGCCGTAGCTGATCCAGGAGATGCGGTCCGACTTGATGCCGTATGTCGTGCAGAAATCAACGATCGCCCTGGCGCGCTTCTCGCCGAGAGCCATGTTGTATTCGATCGTGCCGCGTTCGTCGCAGTGCCCCTCGACGAGGAGCTTCTTTGAAGGATTCGCCATGAGAATCTCGGCGTTCTTCATAAGAACCTGCTTGTATTCCTCGTTGATCGTGTACTTGTCGAAATCGAAGAAAACATCCTCGAGGAGGACGGCGATTTCGGCGGGCTTCTCCTGGACGACGGGCGGCTCCTGGGGCGCCACGACGGGCGGCGGCACTATTTCCACGGGTTTCTCCACCGGCGTGACCTGCTTCTTCGCGCATGCGGGAACGAGAACCAGCGCAATCGCGAGCGCAAGAAACAACCATTTGTATCGTGCCATATCAACGACCTCCTTCCGGGGATCAAACCCCGTTTCGACACGCTGCACCAGGCGCCGGAACGCGGCGTTTCCGGCGCTCCCACACCTCGCATCAGAACATCCGCGGCCATGATACATGGAATCCCCCGGGTATGGGAAGACTTTTATTGCGACGATGCGACTCAGCGAACCCCCCCGGGGCTCCGCTCCGGGGAAAGCGGAGACCAGTCGGCGAATTCTCCCTGGACGAGACGCCGTTTCTCCTTCGTATCGATGTCGATGACGACGACGTAGTTCTTCCCGCCTTCACGCACCGTCGCGGCGACGTGCCGGCCGTCGGGAGCCCAGCACGGATCCTCGTAGCTCAGGTTGTCGTCGAAAAGAGTCTCCTCGACGAGCCCGTCGGGAGAGATGAGCTTGAGCCGGTAGAGATTTCCCTCGCGCGAGGCGTAGGCTATGAGATCGCCTTTCGGCGACCACGCGGGGGACTGGTTGTACGAACCGCTCCGCGTGAGGCGCCGCACGGAGCCACCATACCCGTCCATGACGTAGATCTGGGGCGTGCCGCCCCGGTCCGAAACGAACGCGATCTCCGAGCCGCTTGGCGACCACGACGGCGATATATCGATCGCCCGGTTTCTCGTGAGGCGTCTCTGAACCTTGCCCGCCGCGTCGAGCACGTAGATCTCGTGGTTCCCGTTCACGCTCAGGGTCATCGCCATCTCGTCCCGCGCCGCGCAGTAGCTCCCCGCCATGTTGATCCCGCGCCACTGCGTCAGGAGATGCTTCGTGCCCTTCGCGAGGTCGACGAGGTAACAGTCCCAGTTGCTCCGGCGATCGGACGAATAGCAGAACCTGTTCCGGTCGAGCCAGAGGGGAGACATGGCAATCTCGTCCTTCGTCATCCGCCGCTCGCCGAATCCGTCGTAATCGACGACGTAGAGATTCTTGGCCGCCCCCTCGACCCTCCTGAAGAGCATGCGGGTCGTTGCGACGCCCCGCTCCCCGACGAGGAAATAGACGATCTCGTCGCTCACCGTATGGGCGAGATGTCTCACCGCATCCGCGCCGAACCGGTACCGCTTGCTGAAAATGGTCTCCTTGCTCGAAAAATCGAGGAGGAGCGCGTCGAGGACGTAGCCCGCGCCCTCCGAAGAGAGTTTTCCCTCGAAAACCGCGCTCGCCGCTCTCGTATCGCCCTCCGCGCCGGATCCGGCTTCCGGAATGATCGTCTCAAAGAGGCCCGAGTAATCGAGATCGTTCCGGATAACGCCGGTGATGGAGCGCGCGGGTGAAGCCTCCCGCGAAGACGCGCCCTCGATCTCCTTGACCACGATGGGGATTTTCCCGCGTCCCCCGCGTTCCGTTTTCAGATAGATATCGGTCTGCGCGAGCGCGGCGGGCGCCGCCGCGCAGAGCATCGCAAGCGTTGCAACGAGACGAATCATGCTCAATCCTTCTGAACAAAAGTGAAATGGATGCCGAGAAACGCATCGGTGAACGCCCGGGGCAGCGGCGGAAACGGGGCGGCGCTCTTCACGGCTCTCACGGCTGCCCGGTCGAAGTAAGCGTTGCCGGAGCTCGTTTCGATGCGCGCGTCGGAGGCGCTCCCGTCCCGCATGAGCCTGAAATAAACGACGCACGTGAGCCCCACCCCTCCTTCCGACACGGCCGAGAACCAGTTCTCCGAGACACGGCGTTCAATAGCGGCTAGAAAGTAACCGAAGGGAAAGTTCGCCGCGTCGACGGCGATGCCCGTCCCGTCGCCGGCGCCGACCGTAACGCCGAGAGCCTTCTCGCCCGTGTCCATCGCGGGCGTCTCCTTCTTGGCCTCGGTTTCCTTCTTCGCCTCCCCTTCCTTCTTCGCGTCCGGCTTCTTCGGAACGGGGATCTTCGCCTCTTCCTTTTTCGGCTTCTGCTTCGGCTCTTCTACCTTGATGGCGTCCTTTTTTTCCTCTTCCGTCTTCGCGCCGGCAGAAGGCCCGGAACCGACGAACGGCTGGAGAATCTTGATCGAGTATACTCCTTCGGGGAGACGCATCTTGGGGACCGCCTGAAACAGAAACACGAGCGCGATCAGCACGATCGCGTGCACACACGCGGAAATGCCCAGGGAAAGCCTCATTCTTTCCCTCCCCGCCCCTTCAACGTCTCTTCTCTTCCTGCTCCGCGATAAGACCGAGATCCTCGATGCCGAGCATCTTGATCCTCGCGATCACCTTGAGAACCGTTTCATACCGCACGTTCTTATCGACGCGCAGGAACACGCGCGGCGCCGTCGCCTCGATTGCTGCGCGGAACTCCGCGGTGAAATCGTTCCACCCCACGGCCTTCTCGTCGATAAAGAGCTTGCCGTCCTCATCGATCGAGACGGTGACCCCCTGCTGCTCCTCGATCTGCTTCGCCTCGGCTTTCGGGAGCCTGAGCTTCACTCCCGCCTGAAGAAACGGCGCCGTGAGCATGAAAATGATGAGAAGCACCATGGTCACGTCGACGAGGTTCGTGATGTTGATATCGGCAAGGAGCGAATTGCGCGAGCGTCTCATGATGGTATCCCCTTACTTCGAACCGAGGGACGGCGAGACAAGATCACCGCCGAGGACGATTCCGGCCGCTCCCTCATGCAGCTCGACATAGGTCCGCTCCACGATCCGGTTGCGGAAGCGCAGCGCGAAGGATGTGAGTTCGTCCTCCTTGCCCCGGATCGCCCTCTGGACGTAATTGTACCCGACCACCGCGGGAATCGCGGCCCCGAGTCCGAAAATCGTGGTGATGAGCGCCACGGCGATTCCCGGACCGACGACGAAGAGACTCGCCGAGCCTTGCGCACCCATGCTCAGAAACGCAGCCATGATTCCCCATACCGTGCCGAAAAGACCGAGGAGCGGCGAGATCGACGCGGTCGTCGCGAGAAACTGCACATAGGTCTCCCACGTCGACAGGATGGCGATCGATTCGGCCTCGATGAGCTTATCGAGCGCGGAGGTCGTTCTGATCTCCCCCTTTTCGAGCTCGGCCGACAGGGAGGAGACGAGTCTCGCTTCGGGGCTTGCGGCGAATCTTCCCGCGCGCTCGTGGAGCCCCCGAAGGGAACGCTCGACGGCGAAGAGCTCGAGAAAACGGGCGGTTTCCTTCCGTGAACGCCTGAAGAAACGGAACTTCTCTATCATGATCGTCCAGGATATGACCGAAAGCACCGTGAGAATTAGGAGAATCCCGTTCCCCACCGTGCCGCCATGGAATATCACGTCGGACAATTTCCCCGATATCTGCAGGAATGTTATCGGCCCCTCGAACCCCATTTTCGTCCTCCTTGGGTGTCGTCTTCGGGCAACTTACTATAGTACCCATGGACGGTCAAGTATGTTTCAGGATATTCGCGGTTCATTAGCCTCAAGAATTCCATGAAGTTACGAAGGTCGACTCATGCAATCGCCCGCGCGTTTCCCCGAAACAGCCACGCCGCCCTTTACGTAAATATATTGTCCCGCAAGGCGAAAGAAAGAAGTGTTAGGCTTGTAAAAAGCTCCCCAGAGAAGTATAATGATATGGGGTGCTCCAGTTGAAGCAACAAAGACTTGAGCCCCCGTGAATACGAGAATAGATTAACCCTCCCCTGGAGAAGGAGTGAGAGCAATGAAACGCACCACGTTTCTCTTCCTTCTTGCCGCGCTGATGATACCGATTTTCGCCTCGAAGACCGGCGCCGTCGATTTCAAGAAGGACAAATCGATCTCTAAGATGCCGGGGCCCGGTGATTTCTCCGTAAGCGTGAATCTGCTCGGAGAGAAGGAGGGAGTGTACCGAACCGGAAAGGAAATACGTCTTTCTTTCCAGACGACGAAGGACGCTTACGTCGTGGTGTACAACATCGACGCCGATGGCTACGTGCAGCTCCTCTATCCGGAGGACGGGCGCCCCGTTCTATCGAAAGGGCGCACAACCTACTTCCTTCCTCCCCCCGGAAAGAACCTGATCTGGGAAACGGGCACAACGACGGGAGTCGAATACATCCACGCCCTCGCCGTGACCGAGCCGGGCAGGCTCAACGAGGACGAGCTCAATTTTCTCTCCCAGGGGGACCGGCTCCCGGAGGAAAAGCGGCTTCGCATCGATACGGACCCCTACCTCGCCTTCAACGCGATAGACGAGGAGATCGTGCGCGACGCCGAGAGCAACCCGCCCGCGACCGATTACACGCATTTCTTCATCAACAAGCAAGTCGACTACCCACGCTATCTGTGCGCGAAGTGCCATAGCCCGGGAAAACTTCCCGACCCGTACGCGATGGAGTGCCCCGAGATCGTCATCGATGAGATCGTCTATGAGGAGAAGCCGCAGTATCCGTATCCGCCGCTCTTCGACGTTCGGCACACGGGGGAACAGGCCGGAGAGGAAGGCTACTCATCTGACAGCTACGCCGATACGCGACTCGGCGAGAACGAAGACGAGGATAACGCCGACGACACGCGTTATCGCCTTTCGATCTCATACAGCACGTACAATCCGTACGCCCCGTACTTCGGCCCCACCCTGCTCTTCTACGATCCATTCTACTGGGATCCGTTCTGGTGGGGATTCGGCTGGAGCTGGACGTGGGGCTACGGCTACTGGTCCCCGGGCTGGTATCCACCGTATTACAGCTGGGCCTACCATTACCGGTACCCTTGGTGGGGTTGGAATGATAACTATAACTACTGGGGGTACGATCACTGCCGCAGAGACGACTACCGGTTCCGTCCCGCGTTCGCGCAACGCACGCTCGCGAAACGCTCTCTGGATTATGTGAGAACCAATGCCGATCTTCATCAGAGGCGCTCGATTGAAGGAAGCCGCCTCGTCGAAACGAGGAACAGGGATATCGCCCGGAGACTCGACCGCTCGGACCTTCAGCGGCGGTCCGTTGAACGCAATCTCGTAAACGGGACGATTCGCCGGAACGAACGGAGCGCCGTGCGGACCCGTGAGATGGATCGGAAAATCATCTACGGCGGCGAGCGTACGAGCGGAAGAACGGAGCGAACCGTCGATCGGAGAACTCAGACGAAGGAGACCGGACGTACACGAGTGACGCCCGGCCGGCTGACCCCGAAGTCGGAGCGGAGAATCGATACACGGCGAGATCCGGCGAGGAAAGAAGAACCGGCGCGCGCGCGGAGCGGCGATTCCGGGCGGACCGTGGACCGGCGCAGCGAGCCCCAGCGGAAATCGGGCGATTCCGACCGGAAGGAATCGACGAGGGAGAGATCTTCCGGATCCCCGACGCGCGAGAGATCTTCCGATTCCTCGACACGCGAGAGGCCGAAGAGCCCCGACCGGAGGACGTCGAGCGTCTCGAACGCCTCGCCCGCGAGGGTCTCCAGCGCTCCCGCGCGAGCGGCGAACCGCGCCCCGAGCACGCCGCCGTCCGGCACCCGTGCCGGGAATACGACGTCGGCGAAACGGGCGCGTTCTCGCTGATCACGGTTCTCGGGAATCGAGCAGGAAACGATATCGAGCCCCTCCCGCTGTATTCACGATGACGATGCACGCGGAGGGGCTTACCTTTTCTTCGCGGACGAGGCGCCTGAGCCCCGCCCACGCCGCGGCGCCCTCGGGCGAGGGAAATATGCCGACGGAGCGTGCGATTTCTCTCACCGCAGCCATGATCTCCCCGTCCGTCACGGATACAGCCGTTCCCCCGCTTTCGCGGAGCGCCTGAAGGATGAGAGAGTCGGCTCGCGACGAGGGAACGCGAATTCCCGAAGCGATCGTGACGGGATCTTTCCACGGGGTCGCCCCGGGCGCTCCCTCGGCGAAGGCCTTGACGAGCGGCGCGCAGCCCGCCGCCTGCACCGCGGCGAGACGCGGCATGGGCCTCCGCAGGGTTCCAAGCGCTTCGAGCTCGCGGTACGCCTTCCAGAACGCGACGATACCCGTCCCTCCCCCCGTGGGAAATATGATCCAGTCGGGTTCGATCTCCTCCTCGATCTCGAAGGCGATCGTCTTCTTCCCCTCGACGCGGCACGGCTCCCGAAACGTGCTCACGATCCCCGTCCGGTCCCCCGACACCGACTCGTCGAGGGCTCGCGCGGCGTCGGGCAGAATCCCCGGAACCACGGTGACTTCGGCGCCGTAGAGACGACACTCCTCGGCGACACCTTCCGGCGTTTCGGACGGAATGAATACGTGACACGCAAGATCCGCGGCCGCGCCGTAAGCGGCGAGCGCGAGGCCCGCGTTTCCCGCGGAGGGCACGTACGCCTTTTTCACGCCGAGCTCGAGCAGGCGCGATACGGCAACCGCCATCCCGCGCGCTTTGAACGAGCCGGTCGGATTGGACGATTCGTCCTTGACGTAAAGCTCGCAGGCGCCGATCGCCTCCCCGAGGCGAACCGCCCGAATGAGCGGCGTGTTCCCCTCCCCGAGTGTGATTTTCCGGGCGAAATCGGGAAGCAGATCCCCGTAGCGCCAAACCCCCTTTCCCGATCGCATCGAAGCATGCGTCCGGGCCGACGCGTTCCGCCGTATGGCCGAGGTATCGTAAACGCAGAGGAGCGGGCCGGAACAGGCCGGGCATTCACCGGCGGCGGAACCCGCGGGAATCTCACGACGGCACGATCCGCAACGGTAGCCTTCGAAATATTTCATGCGACGCCTCCGACAGTCCTTGAAAAGATCACGCGATAAGCTATCCTTAACCGGTTGCAGATTGTCAACAGAACAAATATGGAATGGATCACGCGCTCAGGACTCACGCTCGGCACCTTCCCCGCCCTCAAGGCGATCGCCCCGGGACTCGAGGTATTCGTCACAACCAGAGGCGGAGGGACGAGCCGCTCTCCGTTCGATTCGCTGAACCTCGGCGGGACGCTCGGAGATCGTCCCGCCGACATTCACCGAAACAGGAAACTCCTGCTCGAAACGCTCGGCATCGCGCCGCGCGCCCTCGCCCGCACGGGGCAGATTCACGGCACGGAGATCGCCGTCGTGACGAAGGGCGGCCATTACCCGGGATTCGACGGGTTCGCCACGGACAAACGCGGCCTCGCGCTGGCCATAAGCACCGCCGATTGCTATTCCGTCGTGATCTACTCCCCGCCGGAGAGGGCGCTCGCCGCGCTGCACGTCGGCAGACGGGGCGCCGAGGGCGGAATCATCGGACGCGCCGTCGGCGTGTTGCGCGCGCGATTCCGGATCGATCCGGGTTACACAATCGCGGTCGTCGGACCGGGAATCTGCGGGAAATGCTACCCCGTCTCGCGCGAGGACGCCCTGCGTTTCCCGGAAGAGGTCAGACGATACGATCGGGGCCAGTGGCGCCTCGATCTCTCCGCGTTCATCGTCCGGGATCTCGCCGCGCACGGTATCCGGAGACGGAACATTTTTTCCTCGCGGCTCTGCACGGCCTGCACCCCTTCCCTCTTCTTCTCGCACAGACGTGACGGCGGCGTCACGGGACGGCACTGGACTCTCGCCGTGGTTCGTCCCGACTCGCAGAACGCCGAATGATGTGTTTGACTTGGCTCCGGTCCCGCGATATGTTTCAGGAATACCGTACTGGAAACAAGAGACGTGGCCGAGAATCGACGCATGAAACCGAGCCAAAAATCCGCGGGAAATCCAACGCAAAACGCCATTCACGAGAATACGGATCGATTATCCGCGCTGCGGCCGTTCATCGTCATGGAAGTGCTCGAGAAGGCGCTCGCTCTCGAGCGCGAGGGTCGCTCGATAATCCATCTCGAGGTCGGGGAGCCCGATTTCCCGACGCCTCCGCGTATCGTCCGGGCCGCGACGGAGGCCCTCGCGAAGGGCGATACGCATTACACCGATAGCCGCGGCCTCGTCGAGCTGCGCGCAGCGGTGGCGCGACACCACGAGCGCAAGTACGGAACGCGCGTCCCCGAGGAGCGCGTCATCGTCACGATGGGGACGTCCCCCGCGATGCTCCTCGTTCTCTCGCTCCTCATCGAGGAACCGGGGGACGAGATCATCATCGGGAATCCGGGCTACCCCTGCTATCCGAATTTCATAAAATATCTCAGGGGCGTGCCTCGCTCCATACGGGTTCTGGAAGGGGACGGTTTCCAGCTCAAGCCGGACGCCGTGCGCGCGGCGATCGGCCCCCGGACCCGCGGCATCATCGTCAACTCCCCCTCGAATCCCGCCGGCACGCTGATCCCGAAAGACGACCTCGCCGAAATCTGCGGCCTCGGCGTTCCCGTGATCTCGGATGAGATCTATCACGGCCTCGTCTACGGGGACACGGAGCATTCAGCCCTGGAGTTCACGGACGATGCGTTCGTCCTCAACGGCTTCTCGAAGCTCTTCGCGATGACCGGCTGGAGGCTCGGTTACATCGTCGCCCCCGCGCGGCACATGCGCCGCCTCCAGATTCTTCAGCAGAATTTTTTCATCTGCCCGAATTCATTCGTCCAGCGGGGCGGGATCGCGGCGCTGACGGAAGAGCACCCCGAGCTCGAGAACATGAGACGACAGTACGACGCGAGGCGCAGGTACCTCTGGGAGGCTCTTCCGAAGCTGGGCCTCCCCTGCCCCGTCGAGCCGAAAGGCGCGTTTTACTTCTTCGTGAATGCGAGCCGAATCGAGAAAGACTCGTACCGCCTCGCCTTTGATATTCTCGACACGGCGGGCGTCGCGGTCACGCCGGGAATCGATTTCGGCGAGCATGGCGAGGGCTACCTGAGAATCTCCTATGCGAACTCGCTCGAAAACGTGGTCGAAGGAATACGGAGACTATCGCGGTACCTGGAACGAAGGACATCATGACATCCGCGCGACCGAAAATTACGCGACAAGGAGACGGCATGGCACAAAGAATCATAATGGCGCTCATGGCGCTTGCGATCTTTTCCCTGGCCGCCGCGCCGGCCGGATCGTTCCCGATCGGTTTTTCGGCCGTCGGGGGTATCGGCGCCGGCTACTACGACATGGCGGCGCTGAACCGGCACCTCCAGATCGTCTCGCAGGACAGTGGATTGACTACTCTCGACGAGCTCTTGAGCGGCGTGAATTTCCGCATCGAGGGAAGAGTCTGGCTGTTCGACCTATTCGCCGCTACGGGGGGCTTCGAGCATTTCTGGGGCGCGACGGAATCCCAAGGATCGACATCTACTCTTTCGTACCTGGCTCCGTCGGACGTCTATACCGTCGGGGCGATTGTCGCGCCTCTCAGGATCGAGAACGTGCTCAATCTGTGCGCCGGATCGAATCTCTGCTTCGCGAAATCGGTCTACGGCACGAACGAGGTTGTCGCTCGCCGGCTCTCGGAGTTCAAGGGGGAAGGTCGGGGGTGCGAGCTTTACGCGGAAGCTCATACCAATTTCCTGAATCCAATCGAGGTCGGTTTTCAACTCGGGTACCGCTGGCTCGCCCTCAAGACATTCACGGACAAATACGGCAATGTGGCTTCATTCGAGTCGGGTATCAAGATGGAGATCGATTATAGCGGCGCCTTTTTCTACTTCACCACCGCAATTCGACTGTAGCGAGCGGGGATAAGAAAAAGCCGGGGAAGCGAACGCTTCCCCGGATCACTGCCCGGGGCGGCTTCGGAGCCGCCCCGGTTCGTTTTCCACGCCTGAAAAACGGTATTACTTCTTCTTCGCCTCTTCCTTTATCTCCACCTTGCACTCGATCTCTCTCTCGGCGCCATCACCATGGCAGCCGGAGGCCTCCGTCCGCATCCGCATCATGCGCTTGGCGGGCATTCCACGCTCTTCGCCCATGCCTTGGTCCTCTCCGCACTTCATCATGCAGTCGTTTCCCTTTTCGCCGCATGACATCCCCTGCATGCCTGCCCTTCCGCACCCCATGCCCATCCCGGGATGCATGCTCTTGCAGGCATCCGGACCAATGAGCTTCCGCATGGCGAGCTTCTGCTCGATCGCGGCAAGCATGATCCTCTCCCGAACGGCCGACATCTTCTTCACGATACCTTCGATATCCTTCATGGTGGGCTCCGGCTTCGTCATCTCTTTCTTGAGCATGATGCCGAGCTTCGCCCGTTCGGCCTTGAGATCGATCATTTTCAGGCGGAAATTCATCTTCATCTCTTCGATCTTCGTCTTCTGTTCGTCGGTGAGCTTCATCTCTTTCCCGTGCATCCCCTTTTCCTTCTCGACCGACGCTTTTTCCTGCGCGATAAGCATCGAGGCGCCCATGAGCAACGCAATCGACAGAGCAACAAGAATAATCAGACCCTTCTTCATCGTCCGACCTCACTTTCTTTTCCCGCCCCTTCGGGGCATTCCGGAACACCGCTATCGCATCCACCACAATTGATTCGAATCATTCGCATAAACCTATCCCGCTCCTCCGGTCTGAGGGTCGAGCTCACGCCGAGGACCCGGTGAATGAGCCTCCTCTCCAGCCGGCCCTGGATGGCCGATATCTCATCGACCTTCGCCATGATCGCCTTCTCGTCCGGTTCGCTCACTCCGATGAGCACGACGAGCTCCCCGCGCGCTTTCTTCAGACTTCCCCGCAGATCCCTCATACCCTCCGCTGAATCCGCCATGATACGAGAGAAATGCAGGGCTCGCTCGCGGGGCATACCGATCTGTCTCGCGAGGCGATCGCAGCGCCCGCCGAAAAGATCCCCCGGCCCGCCTCCCGGCGGGGGACCGAACCTTCCGGGCCCGCTTCCGCGGGCCAGACCGAACGCGAATGCGCCGACCACGGCCATGTTGAAGGCGAGAGACAACACGAGCGCGATCTTCAAACTATCTCTGCTCATCTCCGCCTCCTCCATTCGAGGTCATGAGGATATCGCCCAGCGAGCCGGGCGGATATTCGCCGAGATACGTGAGCTCGAGAACGTCCGTCTGGTTCCCCGCGCTTGCCGGCGCATAGCTCTCGTGCATGAGGCCCCCGATCCAGACACCGAAGACGGCGGCCGCTGCCGCGGCTGCCGGCACCGCAACCCTGAGCCATCCGTGTATCCATCCCCACCGCGGCCCGACCTCGACGGCCGCCAGTATCGACGGAAGCAGCGAAAGGGGCGGATCGGCCTCTCTCACGGAGCGGTGTATCGAGAGGCCGGCGAGCGAGAGATCCCTGAATCGGCGGCATCCCGCGCATGACGCGAGATGCGATTCGAGATCCGCCCTCCCGGCCCCATCGAGCGCCCCGTCGAGCTCTCGGGAAACCATTCTGCGTACATTCCGGCAATCCATACCAGGCTCCTCCTCTTACTATGTTACATCGCGCGAGATCGCGGCATCCTGCGAATAAAATGAAAAAATCTTCATCGATCGTCCAGTTTCTCGGCAATCCTCTCCCGCGCCCTGACGAGAATCGACTCGACGGCCGAAACGCTCTTGCCCATCGCTGCGGCGATCTCTTCGTACGTGAGCTCCCCCGTGACCCTGAGCTCGAGAGCGATTCGCCAATCGCGCGGGAGATCGGAAAGGGCCTCTTCGTAGCGCCGCCGCATCTCCCGACCGCCGAGGGAGAGAGCCGGATCGTCCTCATGCCGTGTAGATGCCGCGTCGAAACCCCGTTCGACCATTTCGTCGATCGACGGCGCCGCCCGAAGCTTCCTCTTTCTCAGGTGGCTCGCCGACAGGTTCGAAGCGATCCGGTAAAAGAACGCCTTGAACGGCGCTTCGGCGCGGTATCGGCCGGCCGAGCGGAATATCGCGACGAAGAGCTCCTGGGTGAGATCCTCGGCGTCCTCGGGATTGCCGGTGAGGCGCAGAAAGAAATTGTAGCCGGTTTTTTCGTAGCGCTCGACGAGGGTGCGGAAGGCGTTCGATTCACCCCCGGCGATGCGCCGCATCAGATCAGCATCATCGTCCATGAATCGCTACCCGATCTCCACGATATCCGTAATCCTGAACCCGTCCGAACCGGTCCGCTCGACGCGCGCCGCGGAGATTTCGGGGTCGTGCTCGAAGAACAGTATCCATCCCTCGTCGGCGGCCCTGCCGAGCATCTGCCTCTTCTCTTCGAGCGTCTTGAGAGGAAAATGATCGTACGCCATGATGTAGGGCAGATTGACGTGCGAGGCGAGCGGAATGAGATCGCCGCAGTACAGCAGGCTTCCTTCGGCGGTCGAGACGAGAACGACCTGGTGCCCGAAGGTATGCCCGTCGGTGGGGATGAGCGTGACGCCCGGGAATATCTCGACGACGCCGTCGGCGAGCCGCAGGAGTCCCGCCTTTTCGATCGGGAGAAGGAACTCGGGGAAGAAGCTCGCGCGGTCCTTCTCGGTCGGATTGAGCGCCGTTTCCCACTGCCGGCGCTGGATATAATGATTCGCCCGGGGGAGCGATACCCCGATCTCCCCCCCGGCCGCGCGGTAGCAGAATCCTCCCGCGTGGTCGAAATGGAGATGGGTCGCGACCGCGTCGGTGATCGAATCCGGATCGACGTTCGCGCGCTCGAGCGCCGCGCGGAGCCCTTGCGTCTCGATCTGGTAGATGCGCGTCATCTTCTCGCCGAAGCACGTGCCCGAGCCGCTGTCGACGACGAGCCGCCGGCCGCCCCCCTCGACGTAGAGGGCGCGCATCGCCATCGAGATCCGGTTGCCTTCGTCGGCGGGGTTCGTCTTGCTCCAGAGGACCTTCGGCACGACGCCGAACATGGCCCCTCCATCGAGCCTGAACGTTCCTGTCTCGATCGCCTTCAAATCGAACCGCCCGAGCTTCATATCGTATCCTCCGTTGCGGAATCCGCGTCGAGGGCGAGGAGGGCCGCCTTGAGCTCAGGAATGACGCGCATCGTCGACAGATACCCGGCCCTCATCATATCGGAGGCCCGATCGAGGTCGAACGGGCCGAACGCGCCGAGATCCGGTCTGATCATGAAATCCGCGTGCCGCTCCGAGATCGAGGCGTTCTGCTGCGAGATGTAGTTGGTGACCTCGAATGTCACCTCGATGAGATTGCGCGGCTTTTTCTTCGTTCCTCTCTCGAAGCCGAGATTGACGCCGATCCGGTACATATCCCCGAGCGAAGCGAGGGCTTCGACGGGGACGTATTCCGAGAGCCCGCCGTCGATAAAGAGATGCCCGTCTATTTCGACCGGCGTGTAGAACTCGGGGACGGCACTGCTCGCCTGACATGCGAGCGCAACCTTGCCCGTGGTGAACACCCTGCGCGCTCCCGCGGTGAGATCGGAAGCAACGATAGCAACGGGTATCTTGAGATCGCGAAACTCGACGTCCCCGATTTCGTCCGCGATGAATTTCCTGACCTTCTCGCTCGAAAGGAACCCGAGGCGGGGCACCGTGATCCCGGCGAGGTTCTGCCAGTGCATTCCGGAACCCAGCGCCTCGAGCTCGGCGACCGATTTTCCCGCGGCGAAGAATGAGGCGACGAGCGCGCCGCCGCTCGTGCCGGCGAGATAGTCGATATCGATCTTCTGTTCGACGAGCGCGCGAAGAACCCCGATGTGCGCCACGCTCTTCGCCACTCCGCCGCTCAGGGCGAGCCCTGTTTTGAGACGTTTCATGCGCGCTGCTCCCGGCCGATGTAAGCGAGCGAAATCATCATGTGTCCATTTTCTCATGGAATGCATGTTTCGTTCAAGGCGGGATATTGATGGGGGAGGAATTGTGGACGCCCGGCAGAATCGGGGCACGTGCGAGCCGCGCTCCCCGGCGCTACCTACCCGATGGGGTTCTTGAGCCGCATGAGCCTCTCGCGCACGAACAGGGTCGTCCCCGGATCGATTGTCGCCATACGCTCGTAAACCGCGGCCGCCCTGTCGTTCAGCTTCATCTTCTCGCAGGCAAGACCGAGGTTCTGATAATACATTGCGTTGTTCGATTCCAGCTCGACCGCCTTCGCGAAATAGACGAGCGCCTCCTCGAACTTGTTCACTTTGGCGAGATGGCATCCGAGAGCGTTACAGGCGAATCCGGACTCATCTTCTTTCCCCAACACGTTCTCGAAGTGGCGCCCGGCCTCTTCGATCCGGCCGAGCTTGTCGAGAACGATGCCGACGTTCACCTCGATCTGCGCCTCGTGCGGCTTGAGGCGAAGCGCTTCTCGAAACGCGGCAAGCGCATCGTCGAGGTTCGATCGCCGCTCATGGATGCAGCCGAGGCTCGAGAGCGCGTCGGCATGTCCCGGGCCGGCGGCGAGAGCGCGCCGGTAGAGACCGATCGCCCGGTCGTCGTCTCCATGAAGCTCCGCAATCTTGCCTGCAAGGTAGAGGAGGTCTTCCCGCTCGGGGAATTCCGCCAGCGCCCTCCGAACGATCGCGTCCGCTTCATCGATCATGTGCATGCGGGTGTAGAGCTGGATAACCTTGAGGTATACCTTGAACGGCGTATCGGGAAGAAACCGCATCGCCTCGAGACTGCGCGCCGCGGCCGCGCAGTCGTTCAGCCGGTAGCGGATATCGGCGTGGATCGCGTGCGAGTGCGCCGCGAACGGATCTTTCGAGAGCGAGCGCGCGACATATTCGAGCCCCCGGTCGAGCTCGCCGACGAGGGCGCACGCGGAAGCCGCGTTCCGGAGCACGTCGGCATTGTTCCCGTCGAGCTCGAGGGCGCGCTCGAAATGGAGGAGCGCCTCGGCGCTCTCGCCGTTCTCCATCAGCGCGACGCCCATGTTGTTGCTGAGCTCGGCGTGCGCCTCTCCCGCCGCGCGCAGCCCGTCGCGAAAGCACGAGATCGCCTTTTCCTTGCCGCCGCTTCTCAGATGCGCGAGCCCTGCGATATTCCAGAATTCCCAGTGCTGCGGGTCGAGATCGAGCGCCGTTTCGGCGTGAGCGAGCGCGCCGTCGACCCTGCCGAGCTCGAGAAGCTGGACCGCCATCTCGTAAAGGTACATGGATGCGCCGGGGCACGCCCCGACGCCCTCCCGCGCGAGCGCGCACCAGGCCGCCGCTTTCCGGTACGCGCGGTCCGACTGCGCCATTCTTCCGTAATGATGGATCACGAGGCCGCTCTCGCGCACGGGGATATCGGCCAGCATGAGCGATTCCTCGACGTTCTCGTGAATCTCGCATGCATAACGGACGTCCGCGCCGCCGCGAAAGAGCCTGATCTGGCGATCGCTGAAAAGCGCGGCGCACCCCTTCGATGCCTCGTCCTGATCGAACTGCATCCGGAGCCCCGGGCCGCACGAGACGTTCGTGTACGTGCGCTGTTCGAACATGAAAGCCGCCGATTCCTCCTCGCGCACAAGAGCGCGGATCTTCTCGTGGTCGTCGAGGGAAACACGCTCGTCCGCGTCGAGCACGAGAATCCACTCCCGCATCGCCTTCGACAGGGCGAAATTCCGCGCCTCGCTGAAATCGTTGTTCCAGGGAATCTCGTAGACCTTCGCCCCGAGCCTCCTCGCCTCGAGGAGCGTGGCGTCCTTCGAGCCTGTATCGACAACTATCATCTCATCGGCAAGATCCTTGACACTTGTGAGGGCCTCGGCGATGTGTTCTTCCTCGTCGCGGGCGATCATGCAGACGCTGATCGAACCTCTGCGCATTTCTTTAAGTTCTTCCATAGTAATGAGTTTTGCTTTCTCCGTCCGTGGCATTACCGATCCTCTTACGGGTGGAATGATAAGAAGGCATGCGCCCTCTCCGTATGGCAGGAATACAAGAGGCGTGCCATCAGGAAGAGAAACGGGTATACTGTGAAAACACTGTGCTTGGGGCAGGTAAAGATCATTCCGCGCGGCGATCGACGCGCGCCCGCACCGGGGGGAGAGAGAACCTTCGATGAAAGTGGCCGTCATCAGCGATACACACGACCACCTCGAGAATCTCGAGGCTGCGCTCGTTGAAATCAACGCGCTCGGCGTCTCGGCGCTCTTTCACTGCGGGGACCTCGTCTCCCCATTCGTCGTCGACCGGCTCGCTCAGTTCAAAGGGCCCGTCCACGTCGTTTTCGGCAACAACGAGGGGGACCGATACACGATAAACAACGTCGCCTCGAAGAAATTCCCGAACGTGAAGCTTCACGGCGAGGTCGGTTTCGTCGAGACCGAGAACGGCGAGGTCGCCTTCACGCATCGCCCCGAGTTCGCGCGCGGCCTCGCGTGCACCGAGAAGTACACGGCCGTATTCTATGGGCACACGCACCGGATGAAGATCGAGCGGGTCGGCTCGACCTGGCTGGTCAATCCCGGAGAAATCATGGGGCTCCTCGAGCCCCCCGGCTGGATCGTCTTCGATCTCGCGGCGGGAAAGGCGAAGCACTACGCGCTCAAGTAGCGCAGCGACGCCCCTTGCGCGGGTGGCGCCGCACTAGCTTTTCAAGGGAAAATTCATGCCGGGCCGCTCGCGCGCGAGAAACGCGAGCGCCTCGGAAAGGGTCGGAATGCCGGCGCGGCCGCCGAGCCTGCGGCATTTGAGGGCGGCGACGGCGTTCGCGAAGATGCAGGCCCGCATCGTGTCGAGGCCCTCGAGAACGGCGAAGAGATACGCGCCGTGAAAGACGTCTCCCGCGCCCGTCGTATCGACCGCCTTCACAGGGAATCCCGGAACGTCGACGACGTCGGCACCCGAAAGAAACGCGCACCCCTTCTCGCCGAGCGTCACAACCGAGGCTTTCGGACCGAACGCACTCAGCGTTTCGAGCGCCGTGCGAAGACTTGTGCCCCCCGAGATCTGCTCCGCGAAAAGCTCGCTCGCGATAATGTAATCGCACAGCGGCAGAAGCTCGCGGACTCCCCCGCGGAGGGAACCCGCGTCGATGAGCACGGGGATCTTCGCCTCTCGAGCCGCCTTCGCCGCGACGAGAGCCGCCTCGGGTTCGAGATCGTCGATGAAGAGTCCCCGCGCCGCGCGGACGAGATCGAGGTTCACTTCATACGCCTTCAGGCGCGAGACGCTCCCCCGCGTCCAGAGAATCGTCCGCGCCGCGGTGCGCGCGTCGACCATGATGAACGCGTACTGCGACGTCGCGCCCAACTCGACGACGACCGATGACACGTCGACGTCCTCGCGACGCAGTTCCTCGAGCATACGCGCGCCGAAGGCGTCGTCGCCGACCTTGCCCGCGTACGCGGCGCTGAGTCCGAGACGCCTCATCGTGACCATCGCGGTCGCCGTGGGGCCTCCCCCCTGGATCGTGAAATCGCGCACCTCGAGCTTCGTGTTCTCGGCGGGCAGGTGCGGCACGATGCCGAGATAATCGAGCGCGGTGTATCCGATGCCGACGGCGTCGAATCGCT
>JBAZPL010000018.1:0-21679 GCA_041648155.1 Candidatus Krumholzibacteriia bacterium | reverse complement strand
CCTGAGGAAAAAGGATGAGGCGCATAGGATACACATACGGCCTCTACTGAGGCATTCCTTGATCGTTGCGGTGGCGAGCTACCTGCTTATCGGAATCGCTGGAGCCTGGTTAATTGGGATACTAATTATTGCTGAGCCATGCCCTCATTGACTACTTTTCCGCCCGGCATTTGAAAGACAACCTCAGAAGCTTTGCATTCGATCAGTGCGCGCATCTCATAGTGCTGCTGACGATTTCTGTCGTCATTTCATCAAATGGTTTCTATCACAATGCGAGCTTGTGGGCCAGTTATGTGGGTCAATGGTTTTACCCGTTGCTCGTAATAGTATCCGGGGCTGTTTTATGTGTAAATGCAGGAAGTCTCATTGTCAGCCTAGGTGTCGGACGGTTTCATGATCAACTGAAGGCTTCTTCGAGCTTAAAAGGCACGGAGCTGCACGAAAATGAGGGCCATAGAACAAGAGGGTTCGCAGACGGAGGAAGAGTCATCGGTTGCCTGGAAAGGACTCTCATTTTCTTGTTCATCATGGTTGGCCAGCCGATAGCTATCGGATTTCTCATTACCGCCAAATCCGTTTTCCGTTTCGGCGAGATAAAAGAAGGAACAAACCGCATGGAAGCTGAATATATCATCATCGGTACACTCTGCAGCTTCACCACAGGCTTGATTGTATCTTACCTCACTCGGGAAGTCTTATTCGCCATCAAGTAATCAAGATTCTACGGCGCGAGAGAGGTGCTCTATTCAATCGATAGCCGCCTCCCTTGACATCCCTATTACCCTGCCTTAGTCTCTGCGCCATGAGCGCACGGGACGATTCCCCGAAGGACACTCGCGCGAACGCGGGCTCCGAAGAAGTGACCTTCGGCTACGGGCATGTCAGCGCTTCCGATAAGAAACGGCTCGTCAGCGGACAATTCGACCCCATCGCGCGCCGGTACGATCTCGCCAACGCGCTCCTGAGCTTCGGGCTGCATGCATACTGGAAGCGATGGGGAATCGATCGGCTCGCCCTGAAGAACGGCGAGCTGGTCCTCGACGTGTGCGGCGGAACGGGCGATCTCGCCCTGCTCGCCGCCGCGCGCGTCGCGCCCCTCGGCCGCGCATTCGTCTACGATTTCAATAGGCCGATGATGCTCGCCGGTCGCGCGAAGACGAAACGTTCCCGTTTCGCCGGGAGCGTTCTCTTCGTCGAGGGGGACGCGGAAAGCCTGAGCTTTCCGGATGCGGTCTTCGACGCGGTCACGGTGGGATTCGGCATACGGAATCTCGTCCATCTCGAGGCCGGCTTGCGCGAGATGCACAGGGTCCTCAAGCCGGGGGGACGGCTCATGATTCTCGAGTTCTCACTGCCCGCCCATGCGTGGCTCCGGCGCCTCTATGATTTCTATTCATTCAAGATAATGCCTCTCGGAGCCGGAATCATCTGCGGCACGGCGGGACCTTATCGCTATCTCGCCGAATCCATCAGGGTCTTCGATACGCCCGGGCGGGTGGCCGAGAGACTGAAGAACGCAGGATTCTCGGATGTCCGTTTTCAACGGCTCACGGACGGTATCGCGGTCGTGTATCTCGCGCGGAGGCGATGAATCTTGAAGTTGACCGGGGCGCCAGGATATACGGGGGTACATAGACAATGGCGGTAAGCGAAGAATATCTGCAGTTCGTTCTCGATCAGCTCGCGGGATTGAAGGGCGTGTCCGCGCGGAGAATGTTCGGCGGCGCGGGGCTCTACCTGCGGGGAATCATGTTCGGTCTTGTCGCGGACGACAGGGCGTACCTGCGCGTCGACGATTCCAACCGCGCAAGCTTCGAAGAAGCCGGGTCCGGGCCCTTCCATCCGTACGGCACAAAAGGGACGATGCCGTACTACGAAGTTCCCGTCGACGTGCTGGAAGATCCGGGGGATTTCTGCGCGTGGGCGGAGAAGGCCCTCGCGGCGGCGGCGAGGCGAAAACAGACTTCATCGCGACGGAAGCTGAAAACGGGAAGAACGAGCGATTGATCGATTTGCGATGAATCTCAGGGCAGTCCGCCGCCCTCGAGCCGTCTGAGGAGCCCGGTGGTCTCGGCGTCTCCCGGCTCGTTCTCGAGGACGCGCCTCATCCAGCGGATCGCCTCGTCGCGGTTCCTCTCTTCGAGGGCGATCTTCGCGAGGATTCTGCAGGCGGCGTTCCGGTCATTCGAGCGGCTCGACGCGGTGGCCTCGATGAAGAGTCTTTTCGCATCCTCACGCCGGCCGAGGCGCGCGAGCGCGAGACCGTACTCGACGGCGACGCGAGGGAACCTGGGCTCGCGAGCGTATGCGCGAGCGTACACACCCGCCGATTCGACGCCCTTCCCGCGCTGGCCGAGAATCCTCGCGTAGTTGAGCGTCGCCTCGATCTTGTCGGGATCGAGCCGGTACGCCTCGGCGAAGGCCTCCTCGGCCCTCGGCTCGTTCTTCGTCGCGATGTAATGGTTTCCGAGAAATGCATATGCGGCACTGTGGTTCATATTCACTATGGTTCTCTGCGAAACGAGGAGATAAAGCGCCGCTGCCGCCGCCGCCATGATCGAGACTTGCTTCACGCGGCGGCCCGAGACGGAGCGCGCGGCCCAGGCGACGAAGTAAGCGGCGAGGAGAATGAGCAAGGGCACGGCGGGCAGCCGGTAGCGCGTGTTGACGTAGAAAAGGAGCACGGAAAGAACGGCGCATCCGAGGAAGATCGAGACGACGCTGCGGTTTTTCCCGCTCCCGAGGAGCACGATGAGCCCGCAGACGCCGAGCGGCGCGATCACGGCGAAGGGGAGGAAGAGCAATCTGAGAGCCCCGCACGATCTCTCGTAGAAATAGACGCTCGGTACGTCGTAGAGCTCGGCGCCGTTCAGGAAGAGCCCGAGCTTTCTTGCGAGGAGGCCGAGCCACGCCGCCGGATTCGCGCGGATATCGGCGAGAGCGCGGCGGGTGTAGTAATCCGAAGCCTCCGCCTGCGTCATGCTCCGCCCTGTTTCCGCTTCGGCCATCGCCTTGCTTTCCTCGAGAATTCCGCGCGCGTTCATCCGCGAGCCGTCGAGCCCCTGGAAGATGCCGGTGCTTCCCGCCCGGTTTCCCAGGTAGAAATTGATTCCCCCGTGGGTGGTCACGGGGACGAACCGCCCCGTGGCTTTTGCGTTATAGGTGATCGACGGAGCGAGGAGGATCGCCGCTCCGGCGATGAGGCCGACGGCGGGGATCAGGCCAGCGCGCCGGCCGCGATGCCTCGCATACAGCCAGACGGGAAGCGCCGCGACGAGAAGCAGGAAGAGGTTGGGTCTGCCGAGGGCTCCGGCGCCCAAGAGCGCTCCGAGAAAAAATCCCGAGAGCCACGTTGGAATCCGCCGCCGCCCGAGCTTCAGCGGACGTCCGCCCTCCAGCTCCGCGTCCAGCGCGAGCGCCAGCACGAACGAAGCGGCGAGAAGAAACACCTCGAACGCGGTCGAGAGAAGCGTTCCTTCGTACAGGACGAATTGCGCGTAGAGAACGGTCATCGCCGCGGCGACCGTCGCCGTGACCGTTCCCGAGGGCCGCACTTTCCGGAGACCCGCGGCGAGTCTCATGCCCGCGAGATAGACGAGCACGACAGTGAAGAGTCCGAGCGCGAGCTGGATGATTCGAGGCGCGAGAAGTCCCTCGCCGAAAAGCTTGAAAACGACGACGAGGAACGCGGGATAGAGCGGATTGAAGTCGAGCGCGCCCGCGGGAAAGGCGCCCCCCGTCGAGAGCGTGCGGGCGAGGTCGTAGTAGAATCGGGAATCGAGCGAGAGGACGCCGCCCGTTTCCGATCGCTCGAGCTGCGCCAGAAATATCACGCGCACGACGAGCGCCGCGGCGAGGATCGCGGCGAAGGCGAGAAACGAAAGCGCGAGCTTTTTCCGGGGAGCCGCACCGTTCATATGGCGTGAATTCCTTTGTTCATCCGGCTACGGCGCGCTCTCGAGCTCCTTGAGCATCTTCGTGAGCTCCGGCTCTCCCGGAACCTCGACGAGCGCCTGTTTGACCCAGCGGATCGCCTCGCTGCCGTTGCCCTCCGCGATCGCCGAGCGGGCAAGGAGTCTGCACGCGAGAGCCCGCTCCATCGGACGGTCCGCGGTGCTCGCCTCGAGGTAGAGCTTCTTCGCCTCTTCGTGTCGTCCGAGACGATCGAGCGCTATGCCGTATTCCACGGCGACGAGGGGAAAGCGGGGCGATCGCGCATATGCCCGCGCGAACATATCGGCCGCTTCCTGATTCTGTCCCCGCTGCCGAAGAATCCGCGCGTAGCTGACGATCGCCTCGACCTTGTTCGGATCGGCCCGGTACGCCTGGGCGAATGCCTCCTGCGCCTTCGCCTCCTCGTTGTTCTGCTTGTAGTATCTCCCGAGGAAGGAGTACGTGGCGCCGTTGTTCAGCTCCACGAGAGGCCGGCCCGAAACGAGAAGGTACAGGGCGACGGCGAGCGCCGACATGCCGGCGAGATGCTTGAGGCGCCTCTGCGAGATCTCTCGCGCTGCCCAGACGACGAAGAACGAGGCGAAGAGAATGAGGATCGGGGTCGCCGGAAGCCGGTAGCGCGCGTTGGCGTAGAAGGCGACGACCGAGACGAGGGCGCACGCGATAAAAAGTGTAACGACGCTCCGGTTCCTCCCGCTGCGCAGCATGATCAGGAATCCGCAAATGGCGAGCGGCGCGATCACCGGAAAGGGCATGAAGAGGAACTTGAGAACGCGGCACGAATTCATGCAATAGAAGACGTTGGGCATGTCGGGCACGTCGACGTTGAAAAAGAGAATGAGCTTCTTTCCGAGGAGCCTGAGCCACGCCGCGGGGTTGTCCACGATGTATTCGAGCGTTTTGCGAAAATAGTATTCGGACACCTCCGCCTGGGTCATCGAGCGGCCTGTTTCCACCTCGGCCTTCGTCTTTGCGTCCTCCAAAACCCCCTGCATGCTCGAGCGCATATCGACGGGAGGTCGGAACACACCGGCGCTGCCGGGTCCGTTCCCGAGAAAGAAATTGAATCCTCCGTGGGCGGTCACGGGAACGAGCCGGCCGGTCGTCTTTGCGTTGTAGACGATCGGGGGAGCGAGGAATATCGCGGCTCCGGCGACGAGGGCGGCGGCGGGAACCAACCATCCTCGGGCCTTGCGGTGTCTCGCATAGAGCCATACCGGAAACGCCGCGATGAGGAGGAGGAAAAGATTGGGTCTTGCGAGCGCACCCGCCCCGAGGAGAACGCCGAGGATAAGGCCCGAAGCCCATGGCGGCACCCGGCGGCTGCCGAGCTTCACGGGGCGCTCCCCCTTCAGATCGTCGTCGAGCGCGAGGGCGAGCGCGAAGGAGGCCGTGAGAAAGAATATCTCGAGCGTCGAGGCGAGGAGCATTCCCTCGTACAGGACAAATTGCGCGTAAAGAACGGACATCGCCGCGGCGACGAGCGCTATCGCTTCCCCCCATCGTTTCCCTTCCCAGGCGGAGGGGGCGAGTCTGCGCCCCGCGAGGTACACGAGCACGATCGTGAAGAGCCCGATCGCGAGCTGGACGATTCGCGGCACGAGAAGCCCGACGCCAAAGAGCTTGAAGATGACGACGAGAAACGCCGGGTAGAGCGGGTTGAATACGAATGCGCCCTGCGGCAGCGCGCCTCCGCTCGAGATATCCCGGGCGACGTCATAATAGAGCTGCGAATCGAGCGAGAGGACGTCGCCGAGCTCGGATCTCTCCAGCTCGACGAGGAAGATAACGCGCGCGACGAACGCCATTAAAAGAATCGCAGCGAGAATTACCGCAGGGTGAATCGCTTTTTCCCGGGGAATCGTCCTGTTCATAAACCTCCGGCGCCATTATACTGCAGGGCGGGCTCCTTACTGCAAGCAATACTCGATGCCTGATGCGGCCTCGCGGCATCGAGCGGGGGAAATGGTAACGGCATGAGCGGCGATACAGGCACAATTCCATCGTTCGCCTCGCGGCTGCGCTACGATTCCGGCTACGCGGAACGGTGCGCCCGCGCGCTCGATGAGGCGCTCGGCTCGACGAAGGCGTACGAGGCGTGGCGCGCTTTCGATCCGGGGCCGTCGTGCGGCGTGTTCTCCCGCCTCGCGGCGCTCCCGGCGCTGACGAAGGCGGACCTGCGCGTCCACGGGCCGCAGGGATTCGTGCCAGGCGGCCGCGACCTCGACGCGGGACTCGCCGCGCGGGAGATCGAGCTCGTCAAGACGAGCGGATCGACGGGGGACCGGGTCGTGAACGTCTGGTATCAGCCCTGGTGGGACGCCTCCGAGGCGGCGTCTTGGCGGCTGAATTCCCACGCGCGCGCCGCGGGGGTCGGCGAGCACCCCGAGGCGATTCTGACGAGCCCCTGGTGCACCGGCTTTCCCTGCGAGGACGAATATCTCGCCGTGCATCAGCGCACGCTGGGCCGGTTCCTCTACCTGAGCGAGCGTTCCGACCCGAGCACGTGGAGCACAGAGCTCATGGACCGCATGGTCGCTGAGCTCAACGCGTTCAAACCGGTCATCCTCGAAGCCAATCCGTCGTTCCTCGCGACGCTCTCGCGCCACGTCGTGAGGCGCGCCCTGCGCGTGCATTCCCCGGCGGTCATTATCCTCACCTACGAGAATCCCTCGATCCTGCATCATCGCCAGATCCGCCGCGCATTCGATTCTCCCGTCGCGAGCTCATACGGCTCGACCGAGACCGCATACGTGTTTATGGAATGCGAGTCCGGTCGTCTGCACCAGGTGACCGAGAGCTGCCACGTCGATTTCCTGCCGTACGGGCCGGAGCACGGCGGGCCGGACGTCGGACGCATTCTCGTGACGACTTTCGACAATCCCTGGCGTTCGCTCGTGCGTTTCGACGTCGGCGACGTGGTCCGGTTGAACGGACCGGCGCCGTGCCCCTGCGGTCGCGACGAGGGGCTTACCCTCGCGTCGATCGAAGGACGCTCGATCAGCCTCACCTTGACGCCGGAAGGCAATGCGGTAACGCAGGGCGCCGTCGATCGCGCGCTCGGCGCCGTGGAGGGACTCGTCGAGTACCAGATTCTCCAGACGGGTCCCGAGGCCTTTCTGCTGCTCTTTGTACCGGATGAGGATGCGTCGATCGCCGTTGCGGGAGCGGCACATAAAGCTCTGCTGGAACTATACGGCAAGGTTGCGGTTATTATCACGGAGCCGGTCGAGGCGATTCTCCCCGATCCGCCGGGCAAGTACAAGCTCGCCAAAATGTACGAGCCCATAGACCACGACGCGCTGCTCGACGAACGATACGCTCCGAAGCGAAGATAAGAGGCTGCAAGGAGGCCCGTGCATGAGCATTGTCAGGAATCTCGTTCCTATCTATCTTCTTGCGGGCGGGCCCGGCTCGCGCCGCGCGCAGAAGGATCCTCTCCTCACGCGGGTCATCGCGAGCAGCGGCGTGGCCGAGCCGTCGATCGCCTACGTCGGCGTCGCGAGCGGCGACGACAAATCGTTTTTCAAGATGCTTTCGGGCCTCATGCGCATCTGCGGCGCCGGGGACGTCGAGCTCGCCCCTCTTGCCGGCCGGCGCATCAAGCTCGACAAGACGCGTTCGATCCTCGAGAGGGCCGACATAATATTCATCAGCGGCGGCGACGTGGAGGAAGGGATGGAAGTGCTCGAGGAACGCGGGATGCTGTCCTTTCTCCGCGAGCTCCACCGGGGCGGCAAGCCCTTCTTCGGGCTCTCGGCCGGGAGCATCATGCTCGCGCGCGAGTGGATCGTCTGGGACGATCCCAACGACGACTCGACTTCGAGCGCGTTCCCCTGCATGGGATTCGCGCCGGTTCTCTGCGACACGCACGCCGAGGACGAAGGATGGGAGGAGCTTCGCGCGCTGCTCCTGATCTCTCCCGAAGGTACAATCGGGTACGGCATCCCGACGGGCGCCGGTCTCTGCGTCCATCCCGGGGGCGAGCCCGAGGCGCTCGGGATGCCGGTGAGTTGTTTCGCGAAGATCGACCGCATGGTGAAACACCGCCCCGACCTCATGCCGGATGCGCCATGAATTCTTTGTTCGACTCGCAAAAGTCTATGAGAAAAATCTGTAGCCGGGTTATAATCCGGGGAAAACATGGGGGAGGTTTCAGGGAAATGGTCAAGCGATCGCTTCATCGATGTGCAATCGCGCTTGCATTCCTGATGGTATCGAGCGCACTCGTCCCGTGCCGCGATGCCGCGGCGGGGCCGAAAAGTCCGGCGCCGAAAACGAAGGCGGAGTCATCCATGGACGGAATCGCTGAGAGCTTCGTGAAGCTCGCCCTTGCCGTCGGCGAGCACGATCCCCTGTACGTCGACGCCTATTTCGGGCCCGAGGCGTGGCGCGAGCAGGCGATGAAGGAAAAGAGGCCGCTCGAAGAGATCAAGAACGCCGCCGCCCCGCTCATCGCGGAGCTGGGAAGGTTGGACGCGAGCCGGGAAGAGGAGCCGCTCAGGATCCGGCGCACGTTTCTGATCAAGCAGCTCGAATCGCTCGTGGCGCGCGTGATGATGCTCGAAGGGACGAAGCTCACCTTCGATGAGGAATCGAATGCGCTCTACGACGCCGTCGCGCCGCGCTCCGACGAAAGGCGTTTCAGGGAGGCGCTCGGCAGGATCGATTCGCTCGTGCCGCCCGGAGAGGGAACGCTCCTCGACCGGCTCGAGCGGTTCAAGAAGGATCTCGTCATTCCGAAGGACCGGCTCGACGCCGTTTTCGCCGCTGCGATCGCCGAAGCCCGAAAGAGGACCAAGGAGCACATCGCTCTTCCCGAGGACGAATCCTTCACCGTCGAATACGTCACCGGAGAGTCGTGGGGCGCTTACAACTGGTACAAGGGCGCGAACCGCAGCGTGATCCAGATCAACACGGACTTCCCGACGCACATCGACGCGCCGGTCGGCCTCGCCTGTCACGAAGGGTACCCGGGCCATCATGTTCAGAACGTTCTCTTCGAACAAGGCCTCGTGAAGGACAGGGGCTGGATCGAGTTTACCGTTTCTCCGCTTTTCAGTCCGCTCTCCCCGATCAACGAAGGAGCCGCAACCTTCGGCATCGAGACGGCGTTTACCGGCGACTCGCGGCACGCGTTCGAGCGCGACGTGCTGTATCCGCTGGCCGGCATCGACCCGGTCAAGGCAGATGTTTATTACGCGATCCGGAAGCTGCTCCAGGAGGTTCATTACGCGGAGAACGAGGCCGCCCGGCAATATCTCGACGGGGAGATCACCGCGGAGGAGGCCGCGCAGTATCTGTCCGCGAACGCCCTCATGTCGCTCGAGCGCGCCCGCAGGCTCGTGACGTTCTTCGATCGATACCGGAGCTACATCATCAACTATAACGTCGGGTTTGATCTCGTGAAGAGCTACATTGAAAAGCGCGGCGGCACCGCGGATCGTCCGGAAAAACGGTGGGAAGAATTCCGCGCGTTGATTTCCTCTCCCCGCGTTCCATCGGAATTGAAGTAAGGAGGCCGTTCCATGATCAGCGAAATCCCGGCGCAGCAGCTCAATCCCGAAGGCTTCATCAAGGAGAAGGTCAAAGAGATACAATCGGTGGTCGCGGACGGTACCGCGATCAACGCGCTCTCGGGAGGCGTCGATTCTTCCACGGTCACGATGCTCGGGCACCGCGCCCTGGGGAAGCGGCTCAGAACCGTGTTCATCGAGAACGGCCTCATGCGGGAGGGAGAGCCCGAGCGTGTCCGGGGGCTGTTCGAGAAGCTCGGCGTCGCCGTCGAGGTGGTCGACGCCCGTAAGGAGTTCTTCGCGGCTCTCAAGGGGATCACCGACCCCGAGGAGAAACGCGAGGCGATCACCCAGACGTTCTACAAGAACGTGTTCGGACGCCTCGTGAGGGAGAGCAACGCGAAGCACCTTCTCCAGGGAACGATCCTGACCGACGTCGACGAGACCGTAGCCGGGATCAAGCGTCAGCATAATGTTTTCGAACAGCTCGGCATCGATCCGCAGGAGGCTTTCGGCTACCGGATCATCGAGCCGCTCATCCAGCTTCGGAAGGACGGCGTGAGGATCGTCGGCAAGGCCTTGGGGCTCCCGTCCGAGCTCTTCGATCGCATTCCGTTTCCCGGGCCGGCGCTCTCGGCTCGGGTGATCGGGGAGGTCACGCCCGAGCGCATCGAGACGGTGCGAAAGGCCACGTCCGTGGTCGAACGGCTGCTTTCAGGCACGAAGGCGTTCCAGTACATGGCGATCCTCCATGAGGATCGGGTGACCGGCATGCGGGACGGGAAGCGGGACTTCGGCCAGCAGATCGAGGTTCGGTGCTGGGACAGTCTCGACGCGCGGATCGCGACGCCGACACGGCTCCCGTTCGAGACGCTCGACACGCTCGCCGACGAGATCATCAAGAAGGTGCCGGGCATCGTGAGCGTGACGTACAACATCGCGACGAAGCCGCCGTCGACGATCGAGGCGGTTTGAACACGTGGATTTCGAGAGATGGTAAGGCCTGATGACCTATGGTGAAGCAGTTCTGCGCCGCGCGGCCGGCACTCTCGACCCATTTGTCCGATTTGCCTGTCCATCCGCTCTTGCGGATTGACCGTTTCTTTTCAGTATGTTAGCTTATTGTAGATTTTTCGCGGCAATCTGTTGAAAAGGAGCGGTCTTGCCCGAGCTGGAAAAGGTATACAACCCGGTCGAAATCGAAAAGAAATGGACGGTCGTCTGGCGCGAGCGCAAGGTGTTCACGCTGGACGCTCAGGCGGCCGAAACGCCTTTTACCATCATTCTCCCGCCACCCAACATCACCGGATCTCTGACGGTCGGGCACGCCCTCGGAACGACGGTGCAGGACCTCCTCTGCCGCTGGAAACGGATGAAGGGATTCAACGTCCTGTGGCTCGCCGGGATGGACCACGCGGGCATAGCGACGCAGAAGGTCGTCGAGCGCGCGCTCCTCGATCAGGGCATCTCGAAGGACGCTCTCGGCCGCGAGAAGTTCCTCGAAGAGTGCTGGAGATGGAAAGAGAAGTATCACGATAGAATCGTCGAGCAGCTCGGCGCCCTCGGCGCTTCCCTCGACTGGTCGCGGGAGACGTTTACCCTCGATCCGGGCGTCTCGCGCGCGGTCCGCGAAGTATTCGTCAGGCTTCACCGCAAGGGTCTCATCTATCGGGACCGCTACATCGTCAACTGGTGCCCTTCGTGCGGAACGGCGATCTCGGATGAAGAGGTCGATTTCGTCGAGACGCACGGGAAACTCTATTACATCGCCTATCCCTTTGCGGAGGGTGGGGGAGAGCTCGTCGTCGGGACGACCCGTCCCGAGACGATGCTCGGGGACGTCGCTGTCGCGATGCATCCCGGGGACAAGCGCGCCGGCGCGCTCGAGGGGAAGATGCTCGAGCTTCCGCTCACGGGGCGGATTATCCCGGTGATCTTCGACGAGGCGGTGGATCCCGCGTTCGGCACCGGATGCCTGAAGGTGACGCCGGGGCATGATGCGACCGATTTTCTCATTGGTCTCAGACACCGGCTCGATCCGGTCGTCGTCATCGATCGCGAGGGGAAGATGAACGCCGAAACGGGTCGTTTCGCCGGACTCGACCGGCGCGAAGCGCGAAAGCAGGTGCTCGCCGCGCTCGAGGAGCAGGGGCTGCTCCGGAAGGTCGACGACTACGAGCACTCGATCGGCCACCACGACCGCTGCGGCACGGCGATCGAGCCGTACATTTCGCGGCAGTGGTTCCTCCGGATGAAGACTCTCGCCGCGCCGGGCATCGAGGTTGCGAAGCGGGGAGAGGTGGCCTTCACGCCCGAGCGCTGGGGGAACATCTACCTTTCCTGGATGGAGAATATCAGGGACTGGTGCATCTCGCGGCAGCTCTGGTGGGGGCACCGGATCCCCGTGTGGTATTGCGGCGACTGCGAGGAGACGATCGTCGCCGTCGACGTGCCGGCGAGCTGCCCGAAATGCAGGGGTACGAAGCTCGCGCAGGACGAGGACGTCCTCGACACGTGGTTCTCGTCGTGGCTCTGGACCTTTTCGCCGATGGGCTGGCCGGAGAAAACGAAGGACCTCGAAGCGTTCCACCCGACGAGCGTTCTCGTCACGGGCGGGGATATCATATTCTTCTGGGTCGCCCGGATGATCATGGCGTCCCTCGAGTTCATGGGGGAGGTCCCCTTCTCGACGGTCTACATCACGGGGATCGTCCGCGACACGAAGGGGCGCAAGATGAGCAAGTCGCTCGGCAACTCCCCCGATCCGATCGACATCATCGGCCGTACCGGCGCGGACGCCTTCAGGTTCACGCTCATGATGCTCTCCCCGCCGGGGCAGGACATCATGTTCGACGAATCGAAGGTCGACGTCGGCAAGCATTTCGCGAACAAGATCTGGAACGCCGCCCGGTTCGTTCTTGGGCAGGAGGTCGAACTGGGCTGCGCGGAGGCGGGTGCGCCGGGCGCATCTCCCGCTCCGGCGCCGGACAGCGGCTCTCCCGCCCGGCTTTACGAGTCGATCTTCGGCTCGGCGGCCGGTCCGGATATCGAATTCGGATGGGAAGACCGCTGGATCATGAGTCGCCTCGCCCGCCGGGCCGCGGAGCTCGGAGGGCACATCGACACGTATCGCTTCGACGAGGCGTCGCGCACGCTCTACGATTTTTTCTGGCACGAGTACTGCGATTGGTATCTCGAGCTCTCGAAGGCCGCCGCCCGGCAGGGAGGGGCGCGGGCGCGGGGCGCGGCGGTTACGGCGCGCGCCGTTCTGGGGACGTCGATGATTCTCCTCCATCCGACGATGCCGTTCATCACGGAAGAGATCTGGAGCATGCTGGCGCCGCGGAGAGGCGTGCTGGCGGGTTATCGATTCCCCGGCGTCCCCGAGCGCTGTCTCGACGAAGAGCTCGAGGCGGATGCGGCATTCTTCATGGAGATCGTCTCGGCGATCCGGAATCTCCGGCAGAGCTTCAATATCCCGCCGGGAAAGCTTGTGAGCGCCGTCATCAATTGCGGGAAGGGGCGCGGTATCCCCGCGCGTCTCGATCGGTTCCGCGAGCAGATCGGGCTCCTGGCGAAGGTGGACGATCTGGTCGTCGCCGACGGCGCGGCAAAGCCTCCGGGATCGGTCGCGGCGGGGCTCTCCTCGGTCGAGATCTATCTGCCGCTCAGGGGAGTCGTCGATATCGAAGTCGAGAAGAAACGACTCGGCAGGGACCTCGAAAAGATCACGCGCGAATGCGAGAAAGTCGAGGGGCGGCTCAAGGACGCGCGTTTCGTGGAAAAAGCGCCGAGCGATGTTGTCGAGCAGGAGAAAAACCGCTACAATGAAATGTCCGATAAGAAACAGCGAATAGCCCGAATCCTGGAGGATCTGGGGTGAACGACGAGCAGAAAGAGCCGATGGATTCTTCCGGCGAGCAGCCCGTGGACGGATCCCCGGAGGGATCCGGACGGCCGAGCGCCGGTGAATCGGCGGAATCGCAGCCCGGGGAGCGGGCCGCCGGCGCGACGGGGGAGAAGCTTGCGTCTCTCAAGGGGGAGGAGACCGTCGGAGAGATTCTCTTCGCCGCGCGCGAGCGTCTCGCGCAGACGCTCGAGTTCATGAGCCAGGAGACGAAGATACCGAAACAGACGCTCCAGTATCTTGAGACGGACAACTATGATGCGCTTCCCGCGAAGGTATACGCGAAGAGCTTCCTGCGCGCGTACGCGACGGCGCTCGGTCTCGATATCCAGTACATCCTGAACAAGTACGAGGTTCAAACCGGGCAGACGCACCGCAGCAAGGGTGACCATTGGGAGATCGAGACGGAGGTCGTCGAGGAAAAGCTCCGGTCTCCGAACGTTCTCAAACGCTACGTGATCCCCGCGGTCATTGTCGTCGCGCTCGTCCTTCTCGTCGTCAAGCTCGCCGGGAGGAAGGAAGAAAAGGCGGAACTTCCCCGGCAGATCGATCTCAAGGAGGAGCTTCTCGAATCGAAGTCCGCTCTTGCCGAAGAGTCGACGATGCGGAAGTCAGAGCCGGCCGAGACCCCGGCCGAACCGATGGAGCTGAGTATCGTCGCGAATCCGACCGACAGCTGCTGGTTCGATCTCATGACCGTCTCGATCGTGGAACAACAGCCTGAAACGACGATCAACAGGTTTACGCTCCCGCCGGGACGCGCGAGGTCGTTCCAGGCGACGGAAGAATTCTATTTCATCAAGGTCGGGAACGCGGGCGGATTCGTGATGGAGTTGAACAACTCGAAGCTCCCCACGCTCGGCAGAAAAGGCAAGGTCATCACCAACTACCGGATCACGCGCGAGAATCTTCCCAAGGGAAAGAAAGACTAGCGGCACGCGCGCGGGTGCGCCCATGTCCCTGTTCAAACTCAAGTCTCAGTACCGGCCGACGGGGGATCAGCCCGAGGCGATCGCGAGCCTCGTCGCCAACGTCGAGGCCGGCAAGAAATTCCAGACGCTTCTCGGCGTCACGGGCTCGGGGAAGACCTTCACGATCGCAAACGCGATCGCACGGTTGGGCATGCCGACGCTCGTCATCTCTCACAACAAGACGCTCGCCGCGCAGCTCTACGGCGAGATGAAAAGCCTCTTCCCGGAGAACGCGGTCGAGTACTTCGTCAGCTATTACGATTACTACCAGCCCGAGGCGTTCATTCCTTCGACCGACACGTATATCGAGAAGGACGCGTCCATAAACGAGGATATCGACCGGCTCCGGCTCCACGCGACCGGTTCGCTCCTCACGCGGCGCGACGTGATCGTCGTCGCGAGCGTCTCGTGCATCTATGGCCTCGGATCTCCCGAGGAATTCGGGAAGCTCAGTTTCACCGTCTCGCAGGGGGAGCGCGCCGGCCGCGACGAGATCCTTCGGCGGCTCGTCCGGATCCAGTACTCGCGCAACGACGTCGATTTCGCGCGCGGCACCTTCAGGGTGCGCGGCGATACGATCGAGCTTTGGCCCGCGTACCTGGAGGAGGCCGTCCGCATCGAACTTCTCGACGACGCGGTCGACCGGATCTCCGTCATCCACCCCCTGTCCGGAGAAGCGATTCGCCGCACCGAAGCGGCCGCGATATTCCCCTCGTCCCATTTCGTAACCTCGGGAGAGAATCTCGAAGGAGCGATCGAATCGATCGAGAAGGAGCTCGCGCTCCGGCTCGCCGAACTCCAGGCCCAGGGGAAGGGCTTCGAGGAGAGGCGTCTCGAGACCAGAACCCGCTACGATATCGAGATGCTCCGCGAGATGGGCTACTGTCCCGGAATCGAGAACTATTCGAGGCATTTTTCAGCGCGGCTTCCCGGCGATCGTCCGGCGACGCTCATCGACTATTTTCGCGACGATTTCCTCGTCGTCATCGACGAATCGCACGTGACGATTCCGCAGATTCGCGGAATGTACGAGGGGGACCGGAGCAGGAAGAGGACGCTCGTCGAACACGGATTCAGGCTTCCCTCGGCGCTCGACAACCGGCCGCTCACGTACGACGAATTCGAGAACCTCGTCCAGCGCGTGATCTTCGTATCCGCCACGCCGAACGATTTCGAGCTCGAGCGCTCGGGGGGCGAGATCGTCGAGCAGATCGTGCGCCCCACGGGGCTCATCGACCCCGCGACCGAGGTGCGTCCCGTGAAGGGACAGATCGACGATCTTCTCGGCGAGATCCGCGCGCGCGTGGAGAAGCGCGAGCGTGTTCTCGTCACGACGCTCACGAAGCGGATGGCCGAGGATCTCACGTCGTATCTCTCGGGCCTCGGCGTGCGTGTCCGCTATCTTCACAGCGATATTCACGCACTCGAGCGCATCGAGATTCTGCGCGAGCTGCGTTTCGGCGAGTTCGACGTCCTCGTCGGGATAAACCTGCTTCGGGAAGGGCTCGATCTGCCCGAGGTCTCCCTCGTTGCGGTGCTCGACGCGGACAAGGAAGGTTTCCTCCGCTCGAGAACCGCCCTTATCCAGACGTCGGGACGCGCCGCGCGGAACATCGAGGGAAAAGTCATTTTCTACGCCGATACAATCACGGGCTCCATGGCGCGCGCCATCGAGGAAATGAACCGCCGCCGCGAGAAGCAGATCGAATACAACCGGAAGCACCGCATCACTCCGCGCTCGATCGTCAAATCGGTCGAGGAGGTGATGCTCTCGACCTCGGTTATCGACGCGAAGCGAAATCGCGAGAAGGAAGCGACGCTCGCCGCGGAGCTCTTCGTTCCCGAAGGTCGGGACGACCCCGGGCTCTTGAAACGCCTTGAGGCCGAGATGTGGAGGGAAGCGGAGGCGCTGCATTTCGAGAAAGCGGCGAGCATCAGGGATCGCGTGGAGGAAATCAGGATGAATATGACCGGGAGGAAGAAGATTGGAAGAACGGGAAAAATGGCTCGATGATCTCGTGAAGACGGCGCTCGCGGAGGACGCGGCACGGAAAGACGTGACGTCGCGACTCCTCGTCGACGCCGCGCGCCTTGGGGACGCGGTGGTGCGGGCGGGGGAACCGGGCGTCGTTTCGGGACACCTCCCCGCTCGGGAAACGTTCAAGGCGCTCGATCCGTCGCTGGCCTATTCGGCGTCGGCGCCGGACGGCGCCCGCGTCGAACGGGGGGCCGTCGTCGCGCGGATCTACGGGCACGTGCGCGCGATACTGTCCGCCGAGCGGACCGCCCTCAATTTTCTCCGGCATCTTTCGGGAGTCGCGACACTCGCCGCCGCGTTCGCGGAGCGGGTGCAGGGGACGGGTGTCGTCATCCTCGATACAAGAAAGACGACGCCGGGTCTGCGCGTTCTCGAGAAAGCGGCGGTTGTCCACGGGGGCGCCCGGAATCATCGCGCGAACCTCGCCGCGATGATTCTCGTGAAGGAGAATCACATCGCGGCGGCGGGCGGGCTCGCGGCGGCGCTCGCGAAGCTCGGGAGCGCAAATCTCCCGAACGCCGAGATAGAGGTCCGTTCCCTCGATGAGCTGCGCATGATGAAAGAGACGCCTCCGAAAAGGATCATGCTCGACAATTTCGAACCGGAGGCCGTTCGCGAGGCGGTCGCCGAAATCAAAGGTTGGACAGCCGTTCCGGAGATCGAGGTTTCCGGCGGGGTGAATCTCGAGAACGTCGCCGCGTATGCGATGCCGGGCGTCGATTTCATATCGATCGGCGCGCTCACGAGCAGCGCGCCGGCGCTCGACATGAGCCTCGATCTCGAAGGAGTCGATCGGAAATGAAAAGGAGGACGGGAAAAAACGACGCGCTCGCCGCGGGGGAGCTTCATCCGGCCCGACTCCTCGATCTCTGCGCGACGAAGCATCTCGCGAGGAGAATCATCCTCTACGACTCGATCGAATCGACGAACGCGGCCGCCATGGCCGCGGCCGCGGAAGGGGCGGACGGCGGTGCGCTCTTCGTGGCCGAGGAGCAAACTTCCGGGAAGGGGAGGAAGGGACGCGCGTGGTTTTCCGCGAAAGGGAGGAGTCTTACCTTTTCCCTGCTCCTCAGGCCCGCCGGGCGAACGGAAGGGCTCACCGCGCTTTTCGCGCTCGCGGTCGTGAGCGCGCTCGGCGATTTCGTCAAGGGCCCCGTTATTAAATGGCCGAACGACATTTTCCTGAACGGGAAAAAGCTCGGAGGGATTCTCGCCGAATCGAAGGACGATTTCGTAGTCATCGGGCTCGGTCTCGACGTCAATGAAAAGGCGGGGGATTTCTCGCGCGGGATCGCGGCCGAGGCGATATCGATGCGCATCGCCTGCGGACGCGTGCTGGATCGGGGGATCGTACTTTGCCGGGTCCTCGAGGCCTTCGAGGAGCTGTATGACCGGTTTCAGGAGGAAGGATTCGCTCCCTTCAGGGAGGAGATTCAGCGCAGGCTCCTCTTCATCGGCAAACGGGTGATTATCGAGAGCGGCGGAGGCTCGTTCGAGGGGAAAATGATCGGCATCACGAACGAGGGGCGTCTCTGTCTCGATGTGGACGGCACGGAGAGGGTGTTTTCTTCAGGGGATCTCACGCTGCGGGCGAGATCCCGTCGACCTTGAGGAGGTTCTCATGGCATGGATTCTCGCGCTTGATCGGGGGAACGACGCGCTCAAGGCTGCCCTGTTCGATTCGGGAACAATCGTCGGGAAATGGCGGGAAGACGGCGCGCGCCCTGAAGACTCGCTTCGCAGAATCGCCCGCGAGCTCGCCCTTGATTCGGCGAAAGCTGCGGGCGCGAGAATATCGAAAAAGGATCGCGTGCTTTTGCTGGATGCCATCCTGGACAGCGTGATGTTCCACAGCGTCGTGTTTTCCAGCGTCGATCCCCGGTGGACGAAGACGATCAGGCGCGTGCTCGATCGAATGGGCGCGAGCCGCGTCCTCGAGGTGAGCGCGAAGATCGAGTTCCCATTCGAGATCCTCGTTGATCGGCCCTCGAAGACGGGTTCCGACAGGCTCGCCGCCGCGGCGGGCGTCGTCGCGGCCGGGGGACGCGAGGCGATCATCGTCGACGCGGGGACGGCGATCACGGTGGACGTTCTCTCGAGAAAGGGATTTCTCGGGGGCGCCATCTTTCCGGGCACGGGGCTCCTGTATCGCGCGCTGCACGAAGGCACCGCCGCCCTGCCGCTCGTGACCGGAAGAGGCCGAGCGGCCGATCCTCCCGGGCGCAGCACGAGAGATGCGATCGTTGCCGGCGTCGAAGGAGGAGCGACGGGCGCCGTGAAGGAGCTTGTTGCGCTGTCGCGTCGATCCGTTTCGAAGAATGCCGGCCTCTGGGTGACGGGGGGAGGGGGCGCCGGCCTCGCGAAACATCTCGGAAAAGGTGCGCGATACGAGCCGGATCTCGTGCTCCGCGGGCTTAAGTATCTCTTCGATCTCAACTGCCGCTGAAAAATTCTTCTTGCATTCTTTCCCTTCCGGGAGTATATGTTTCTGCAATTAGCAGTCTTCATACTGGAGTGCTAACCCGTTTAAATAAAATCAGAAAGGGGGAAAAGACATGAAGATTACACCTCTAGGTGACAGGGTTATGGTAAAGCCCCTAGTGGACCTCAAGGAGGTCAAGAAGGGCGGGATCATAATTCCAGACACCGCAAAGGAAAAGCCCATGGAGGGTGAAGTCATCGCCATCGGCAAGGGCCGCGTCAACGAGACCACCGGGGAGCGCATCGCGCCCGAGGTCAAGAAGGGTGACAAGGTGCTCTACGGAAAGTATTCGGGAACCGAGATCACCGTCGATCACGTCGAATACCTGATCCTCAGGGAAGCCGATATCCTGGCCATTCTCTAAATCGAAAGGGGTGAGACGAAATGGCTAAGCAGATCAAGTTCAATATCGACGCGCGCGACCGCCTCAAAGCGGGAGTCGACCAGCTCGCGAACGCGGTCAAGGTTACTCTTGGACCCCGTGGTCGCAACGTCATTCTCGACAAGAAATTCGGTTCTCCGACGATCACGAACGACGGTGTGACGATCGCGAAGGAGATCGAGCTCAAGGATCCGTGGGAGAACATGGGCGCCCAGATGGTGAAGGAAGTCGCTACGAAGACCCATGACGTCGCGGGCGACGGCACGACGACGGCGACGATCCTCGCCCAGGCGATCATCCAGGAGGGGCTCAAGGTCGTCACGGCGGGCTCGAACCCGATGTACATAAAGAAGGGCATCCACAAGGCCGTCGACGCCGCGGTCGAGTACATCAAGAAGAGAAGCAAACAGGTCCGCAAGCGCGACGAGATCGCTTCCGTCGCCATGATTTCGTCCAATAACGACGCAGAGATCGGCGAGCTCATCGCGGACGCGATGGAGAAGGTCGGCAAGGACGGCGTCATCACGGTCGAGGAGGCGAAGGGAATGGAGACGACCCTCGAGGTGGTCGAGGGTATGCAGTTCGACCGGGGATACGTGAGCCCCTACTTCGTCACCGATTCCGAGCGGATGGAAACGGTCATCGAGGACGCCTACATTCTCATCCACGACAAGAAGATCAGTTCGATGAAGGATCTCCTGCCCGTGCTCGAGAAGGTGGCGCAGGTGGCGAGACCCCTTCTCATCATCGCCGAGGACGTCGAGGGGGAGGCCCTCGCGACGCTCGTCGTGAACAAGCTCCGCGGCACGCTCCAGGTCGCCGCCGTGAAGGCGCCGGGCTTCGGCGATCGCCGCAAGGCGATGCTCGAGGACGTCGCGATTCTCACGGGGGGCCGCGTGATCTCCGAGGAGACGGGCTTCAAGCTCGAGAACACGGCCATCACCGATCTCGGCAAGGCGAAGAAGATCACGATCGACAAGGACAACACGACGATCATCGAGGGCGCCGGCAAGCCGGCAAAGGTCAAAGAGCGCATCGGCCAGATCAAGGTCCAGATCGAGGAGACGACCTCCGATTACGACAAGGAGAAGCTCCAGGAGCGTCTCGCGAAGCTCGCCGGGGGCGTCGCCGTGATCAAGGTCGGCGCGGCGACCGAGATCGAGATGAAGGAGAAGAAGGCACGCGTCGAGGACGCGCTGGCGGCGACGCGCGCGGCCGTCGAAGAGGGTATCGTCCCCGGAGGCGGCATTACCCTGCTCCACGCGGCCGAAGCGATCGCGGCGCTCGACCTCGAAGGGGAAGAGAGAATCGGCGCCAATATCGTCATGAAGGCGCTCGAGGAGCCGGCGAAGATGATCGCGCAGAACGCCGGTCAGGAGGGCGCCGTCATCGTCGAGCGGCTCCGCAACGAAAAGCCGGACATCGGCTACAACGCCGCGACGAACGAGTACGTGAACATGATCGAGGCGGGTATCGTCGATCCGACGAAGGTCGCACGCTCCGCGCTCCAGAACGCGGCGAGCATCGCAGCGCTCATTCTCACGACTGAAGTGTGCATAACCGACATTCCCGAGAAGAGAGAAATGCCGGGTGGCGGCATGCCGGGCGGCGGCATGGGATCCGATATGTACTGAGCCGGTCAGGGATTCAAGATGCAGACGGGCGCTCCGGGGATACCCCGGGGCGCTCTTTTTTTCGACCGGGGGCGTCCCGCGAGGTCGGCCCCGCCCGATTTTTAAGCAAAATTCGCTTGAATTTCGACACAGACCCTCATATTTTTACATCGAACACACGCTCTTGCATGGTTTCGCCATGTATCCGTAAGATGGAGAGGGATATCTGCCGATACGAACCGGGAGGTTCTGAATTGAATCGTTATTTGAGATCGATGCCGGCGACGCTCATGATTGCCTTCACGTTCGCCCTGATCTTCAACGCCGGATGCAGCAAGGATGCACCCTTGACCGGCGGTTCGACTGATTCGCTTACGGTATCGGGAATCCTCTGCAACCCGCCCGCCCCCGCCCCGGGAGATACGGCGCAACTCACGGTGCGAGCAGCGGGCAAGGGCGCCGGTGCGACGTATGAATGGCAGGTCGAGGCCGGAACGCTCATAGGTATCAACGACATCTCCATCGCGTGGGCAGCGCCGACGGATCCGGGAGTCTACATGGTAACGGTGCGCGCGAGCGTCGGATCCGAAGTTCGCCGAGACACGACCTGGGTGATGGTGAGGCGCTTTGTGGCGATCGACGCGGGCCTCAGGTACGCTTTCTATCCGACCCTCGTCGAGGGAGAGCTCTATTTCGTGGGCACCAACGCCAACCTCTCCGACCGCAGTTTCCTCGGCTATCACGCGTACAAGCAGGAAATGCCGCCAACGCAGATCGACAAGCTGACCACCTTGAACGTAAACGGCGGCTTTGAGT
>JBAZPL010000017.1:0-21900 GCA_041648155.1 Candidatus Krumholzibacteriia bacterium | reverse complement strand
AAGCTCGCGTGCGAGAACGACCCCCGCATCACCCGCGTCGGACGATTCATGCGAAAGACGCGAATCGACGAGATTCCGCAGTTCATCAACGTGATCCGCGGGGATATGAGCTTCATCGGTCCGCGACCGGAGCGCTCCTTCTATATCAATCAGGTTAAGCGCGAGGTTCCGGAGTTCACGATGCGTCTTATGGTGAAACCCGGTATTACCGGACTCGCTCAGGTAGAAAACGGTTATACGAAGACCATCGGCGAAATGAAAGGCAAGCTCTTCTACGATCTCAAATACATCGCGAATCTCTCTCTCACGCAGGAGATCCGCATCCTTTTCAAGACGGTCTACGTCGTCGTCACGGGCAAGGGCGCCTGCTGACGGCGCCGCTCTCCAGAAGCTCACCGATTTCGCCATCGCCTCGGCAGATCGATCCGGGACGGATTATCTTGACCGGACACGCCGCATCTCCGTATACTCGCCGTCCGGTGATATTATGAGGCTATATCGCGATCTCATCGTCATTTCCGCGGGATTTTGCACGCTTCTGCTTGCCACGATCGTGATCCCCGTATGGATCTGCATGCCGCTCGGTTGCGTCCTCGCCGCAGCCATGATCATGCGCCGTCGATCCGATCGCCGCAGGAAGATGGATGCGATCAACCTGCGACTCACGAACCTCAGGAGCGAGGGTCTCGTCATCGAGGAAAAGGTGAAGGGATCGGACGAGGACGTCTTCCACCTCATGATCATGACTCTTCTCGGCGACCTCGAACGGTCGCTTTTCAAGCTCGTTGAAAAGAACATTCAACTCCTGAGTCTGAAGGAGATCGGGAGAACGATCATCAGTTCCCTCGACGAGCATCGCCTCATCGATTCGGTCTTCGAGTATCTGAACCGCGGCATCGGGTACAAGGAAACGGCCTTCATCATTCTTCGCAGAAAAAAGCGGTCGTTCCAGGCGATCGTAACGATCGAGCGCCCCTCCCGCGTCATTCGCCGCGTGCTCAACTTCGGTTTCGGGGATCTCACGAGCGCCGTATACGATTCATTCCTCTCGGGCAAACCCTTCCTCATCAAGGACGCAGAGATGCATCCGCTCTTCACCGTTGGTGGGGAGCAGGTTTTTCCGGGGAGCACCATGAGCTCGTACATCTGTGTTCCCCTCATGAAATCGACCGAAACGATAGCTTGCTACGAGAATGAGGACTGTCCGCTCAGGAAAACGGCGCGGACCCCCGGGGAAGCGCACGCGGAAATTCCGTACCTGCGGAGCGAGGAATGTCTCTCGTGCGGCGCCATTCCGCTGCTCGGCGCGCTCATCGTTACGGACGGGTACCGGGCCACGCCGCTCACGAACATCGACCAAGTGACGCTTGAGACGGTCGGATCCCTCGTGAGCTCGAACATGGAGAACTGGTACCTTTACCAGGAGCTCCGCCAGGAGGAGTTGTTCAGGGAGCGGGTCATCGAGGGGATGCTGAACGGCGTCTTCGTCGCCGATCGCGACGGGAACGTGACGCTCGCGAACCGCACCGCGCGCAACATGAGCCAGTACAAGCAACGGCAGATACGGAGTCTCAGAATCGACGATGTCATTATCGGAGAAGTGTCCGGCGGAGCGAAGAAATCGCTCGTGTTCCCGGTAATCGAAAGCGGTTCGCCGCTCACGTATCTCGACGGCTATCTCCGGCGCAAGGACGGCATTCATATACCGGTCAGACTGACGGCATCCGCGTTGTCGGGAGAGGACGGCGAGGTGCAGGGCGCCATCATAGAGTTCATCGATATGAGCGAGATCAAGCGGATGGAGGAGGAGATACGCTACCTCGATCGGCTCGCCGTTCTCGGGCGCTTCACGTCCGCGGTCGCTCACGAGATCAGGAATCCCCTTACCGGCATTGCCGCGGGCATACAGTATATCAACCGGTCGCAGGGGCTGAGCGCGGAGCATCGCGAGAATATCTCCTTCATCCTCACCGAAGTCGACAGGCTCAACCGGATCATTACCGATCTCTTCAAGGTCGCCAAGCCGCACGACCTTCTCTGTCAGAAAACGGTCGTGCGGGATCTCATCGAGCGCAGCCGGCGATCGCTCGACGACCTGTTCGGGAACAAGGGAATTGATTTTACGATAGCCGTTGACGATAATGTGCCCCTGGTGGAGGTCGATCCCGACCAGATCATGCAGGTGCTGATCAACCTGCTCAAGAACGCGGCCGAGGCGGTGCCTCAGGGAGGGTCCGTTTCGGTCGCGGGAAGGCTCTATAATGGGGACGATCCCGATGTCGTGCGGGAGAAGGATCGTGATATGATCTGCATCGAGATTGCGGACAGCGGCGGTGGAATCGCGGATGAAGACAGGGAAAAGATTTTCGAACCATTTTTCTCGAGGAAGAAGGGCGGGACCGGGCTCGGCCTTTTCGTGAGCCAGAGTATCGTGCAGCACCACCATGGACGTATTTCCGTCTCTTCCGCGCCGGGCAAGGGAACGTCATTCAGGGTATATCTGCCTATCGCGCGACCCAGGAAGGGAGGATCGTATGAAGCCGGT
This sequence comes from Candidatus Krumholzibacteriia bacterium, assembly GCA_041648155.1. Taxonomy (GTDB): domain Bacteria; phylum Krumholzibacteriota; class Krumholzibacteriia; order Krumholzibacteriales; family Krumholzibacteriaceae; genus SSS58A. The sequence continues at coordinate 19,355 of JBAZPL010000017.1, read as the reverse complement.
AATTCTTCTCGTTGATGACGAGGATACCATACGACTCTTCCTCGAGAAGACGCTCCGCGAGGAGGGATACGAGGCGCTCACCGCGGCGACGGGAACCGAAGCGCTCGAGCTCACGAGGAGCGAGCTGCCCGATCTCGTCTTGCTCGACCTCAAGCTTCCCGACATGAACGGGCTCGATGTCCTGAAGCAGATCAAGGAAGAGGTTCCCGAGGTGTGCGTCATCATGCTCACCGCCTTTGGCGACATAGAGACCGCCGTGACCGCGATGAAGAAGGGTGCGTTTGATTTCGTAAGCAAGCCGGTCAATCTCGAGGAGCTTCTCATCACGATCGGCAAGGGGCTCGATTCGCGCAAGCTCACGCGCGAGCTCTTCGAGCTCCGGAGGCGGCTGAAGCTCGACGTGGGTGAGGATTACGTCCCCGGCGAGAGCCCGCAGATGAAGGAAATCTATGGAATCGTGAAGCGCATCGCCCAGAGCGATACGACGACGATCCTCATTCAGGGGGAAAGCGGCACCGGCAAGGAAATGATCGCGACGATGATTCACCGTTACAGCTCGCGGCGCGATCAGCCGTTTCTCGAGATCAACTGCGCGTCTTTGCCCGAAGAGCTTCTCGAGAGCGAGCTTTTCGGCCATGAGCGGGGCGCATTCACCGACGCAAAAAGCCAGAAGGTGGGGCTCCTCGAGCTCGCGAACAAGGGAACGCTTTTCCTCGACGAGATCGGTGAGATGAGCCTGACGATACAGGTCAAGCTTCTTCGCGTCCTCGAGCGAATGACCTTCCGGCGAGTCGGGGGCACAAAGGATATCAAGGTCAGCGTGCGGATCATTTCGGCGACGAATAGCGATCTTGAAGGATCGGTCCAGAAGAAGGGGTTCCGCGAGGATCTCTACTACCGCCTCAAGGTCGTTCCGATATTCATTCCGCCCCTCAGGGAGCGCAAGGAGGATATTTATCTCCTGCTCCGGCATCTGATGAACCACTTCAACAAGCAGTTCAACAAGAGCTTCATGGAGATCGAGGATGCCGCGTACGACATCATTCTGAATTATCCGTGGCCCGGCAATATCCGGGAGCTCAAGAACATGGTCGAACGCGTCGTCCTCCTCGAGGATGACACCGTTCTGCGCGCCGGACATATTCCCGCGAGCATCCGGCAGGGATTGTCGTCCGAAAGGGAGCTTTCGGGAGTGCGGAGACTCGAGATGGCGCTCAGCAGGCCGTTTCCCGAGGACGGCATGGATTTCGAGGATCTCCTGGGCAGTGTCGAGCGCGAGCTCATCGAGAAGGCGATGCGGGAGGCGGACGGGAACCAGAGCGCGGCGGCGCGGCTGCTCCGGCTCAACCGGGACAAGATCCGGTACCGGCTCAAGAACCCGGAAACGGAGAAGGAGTAGATTCGAGGGCTGTATGCGGCGTTCATGGAGCATCATCGCGGTTGCGGCGGTTCTCGCGCTCGCTCCGGCGTGCGGTTACTACAGCACGAAGGGGCGGACCGCCGGCGATATCAAGAGGATCGCCGTTCCGAACCTCGCGAACGAGACGGCCGAGCCCGATATCGAGATCCAGATCACCGATAACCTGCGCGCCGGGCTGATCAAGGACAACACCCTCAAGGTCGTCGCGGAGACGGAAGCGGACGCCATTCTCGAGGCGACGGTCGTCGAATACCGCAACGTTCCCTACACGTTCAACACGGAGCTCCAGGCGGACCAGTACCGCCTCGTGGTTGCGCTCCTCGCTTCCCTCTTCAATCCCAAGGACAACACATACGTCTGGAAGGATCGAAGAGTCGAAGCGCACAGCGATTACTATCTTGAAACGGCGACGGATCGGACCTATGATAGGGCGCTCGAAGAGGTGTACAAGGATATCGTCGAAGGAATCCTGAATGCCACAACGCAGGAATGGTGACGCGTGAAGTCGAATCTGACTCATTACAAGAAGATATTCAACGACGTCGCTAAGCGTGATATTGTGAGCCTCTACCTTCTTCACGGCCCCGAGAACTATATCATGGAGAAAATGGCGGACAAAATCGCCTCGACGATCGTCCCCGACGACCTCAAGGCGTTCAATTATGCCGTTGCTCACGGGAGCGAGATGAAAGTCGACGAATTTATAGCGACCGCCTCTTCGTTCCCGTTTCTTTCGGACAGCCGGGTCCTTGTGCTCCGAGAACTCGAGAAGCTGCGTGGAAGCTGGAAGCGGCTCATCGCCTACTGCGAGAATCCGGTTCCTTCAAGCGTGGTCATATTTCTGTATAATCCGCTCGAAGAGGGGAGAGGCAAAGCGCGCGAGTCGAAGGATTTTGAAAGACTCAAAGCCGTTGTGGGACGGGCGGGGAAGACGATCGTTTTCGAACGGTTGACGGACGCCGATGTGCGGAAATGGGTGGGGCAGGAGGCACGAATCTGTCATGTCGAGCTCGATGACGAAGCGGTTGATGCGCTTGTTCGGAGCGTCGGCGACGATCTTTTCGATCTGAAAAACGAGATCGTGAAACTCTCGCTCCTGTACGGGGATCGCCGCGTGAGCGTCGCCGATCTCGCGGCAGTGATCGGAAGCTACCGGCTCAATGCGATCCGCGATCTCGTCGATAGCATCGAACCGGGACAGGAAGCGCGTGCGCTCGCCATTCTGCATCGTATCATCCGCAGCGGAGCCGAACGGCCCGCCGGAATCATCTATCAGCTCACGCGCCACTTTCTCGATCTCCTCAAGGCAAAGGCGGGGGTGGGGCAGGGGGGGTACCGATACGAGCGATCGAGGCGCGCGGCGCAGGCGTTTACCGCGCGTGAAATCATGCTTTGGCTCGAGAATCTCCGGCGTGCCGAGCTTCTTCTCAAGACGAGCTCCTTTCCGGAGGAGACGCTTCTCGTCGGCGCGTTCATGCATTCGTTCAAAGGAGCGTACGTGGAATTCCCGCTCATGGCGGCATGAGCGGCTGCGGGTCCCAACGGAACCGGGTGAAGGGGGTATATGTCGACGAAGGTTATGAAGGTCACGGATACCGATTTGCCGGGAAGAATCCTCGATTCGGGGAAGCCGAGCGTCGTCGATTTCTGGGCGACCTGGTGCGGGCCCTGCCGCAAACTCGACGATGTCATCGAGGAAATGGCGACACGTTATGACGGGAAGGTATCCTTTTACCGGGTGGACGTGAACGAGTGCGGCGGAACGGCTTCACGGTTCGCTGTACGGAGCATCCCGACGCTTCTCTTCTTCCAGGAAGGTGAGGTCGTCGATCAGGCCGTCGGCTCGGTTTCGCGCGAAGACATCGAGGAAAAGCTCGAGAAGCTTCTCGGGACCGCCTGATGGTATCCCCGCATCGCGTTCCTCCGCGCCGCGGGCGCTCAGATAGGATTGGCCGATGAATTCCGGAAACAGCGACGAAGAACGCATCGTTGCGCGAGGGCTCAAATCTCCCGGCCCGCTTCTCATCGTGAAGAAGCGTCTCAAGACGCTCGATGCCCGGCGCATCAGGGTTATCGTATCGAGCCGGGAGGCGGCGGAGGACATAATCAATTACTTCGAAACGCGCGGCGCGGCGATCGAGCTCGATCGTGCGGGCGAGGATTATCACGTCGTCGTCGACCTCGCGAATTTCAAGGACACGGAGTGATGGCCGATCTATTTCCCTTCCAGGAAATCGAACCGAAGTGGCACAAGCGCTGGGATGAGCTTTTTCGCTGCGATACGGCGCGGACCGCGGACAAGTATTACTGTCTCATGATGTTCCCCTACCCGTCGGGGGATCTGCACGTCGGGCACGGGAGGAATTACATCATCGGCGACGCGCTTGCGCGCTTCAAGATGATGGAAGGCGCGAACGTGCTCGCTCCGATGGGATGGGATTCCTTCGGACTTCCCGCCGAGAACGCCGCTATCAAGAACGATATTCATCCGCGCGAGTGGACCGAGCGGAACATAGCCGCCATGAAGCGGCAATTCTACCGATGGGGCGTCATGTACGACTGGTCGCGCGAAGTGACGTCCTGTTTTCCGGAATACTATCGATGGACGCAATGGATCTTCGTGCGTCTTTTCAAGGCCGGTCTCGCGTATCGCGAGGAGGCTTCGGTCAACTGGTGCCCATCGTGCAAAACGGTGCTCGCGAACGAGCAGGTTGCCGGAGGGGTTTGCGAGCGATGCGGCAGCACCGTATACCTCAAGAAGCTCGCGCAATGGTTCTTTCGCATTCGAAGGTACGCCGACCGTCTCCTCGACGATCTGGAAAAGCTCCCGAACTGGCCGGAACGCGTCCGCGTGATGCAGCGGAACTGGATCGGCAGAAGCGAGGGAGTAGAGGTAACTTTTCCTCTCGAGGGAATGGATGAACGGCTCCAATGTTTCACGACGCGGGTCGATACGATCTACGGGGCGACCTTCATCGCGATTGCGGCGGACCATCCCCTCTCTGTCGCGCTGTTGGAGCGGGGGGGAAGAGGGAGCGAGGGAAAGGAGTTCCTGCAGCGGGTGCGCGAGCTCCAGGTGCAGGAGCGGGAAAGGGCGGAGTCAACGAAGGAGGGCTTTTTCACCGGTTGTTATGCGATGAACCCCGCGAGCGGCCGCAGAATACCGGTATATCTCGCGAGCTACGTTCTCATGGAATACGGCACGGGAGTGGTCATGGGGGTTCCCGCGCACGATCAGCGGGATTTCGAATTCGTCCGGCGCTCCCCGGTCGACATTCCGGTGGTGCAGGTAATATCCCCGGACGGGACGCAATCCCCCGAGCTCTCGGAAGCATACATCGGAGACGGGCGCATGATCAATTCTGGGGGATTCGACGGGCTCGATAACCGCGCCGGCGGCATGGAACGCATCGCCGCTCACCTGGCGGAGAAAGGGCTCGCCCGATCCGCCGTGCATTACCGGCTCAGGGACTGGCTCATATCGAGGCAACGCTACTGGGGAGCTCCGATCCCCATGGTTCATTGCCGGAAATGCGGCGTCGTGCCCGTGAAGGAGGAGGACCTCCCTGTGCTCCTGCCCGAGAACGTCGATTTTCACCCCCGCGGCGACGGCAAGAGCCCGCTCGCGACGGTGCCGGAGTTTGTCCGAACGGTCTGCCCGGCATGCGGGGGGCCCGCCGAGCGGGACACCGATACGATGGACACCTTCGTCGATTCGAGCTGGTATTTTCTTCGCTACCTGTCGCCGCGCGATTCCGCGAAACCCTTCGACAGCTCCCTCGTGAACGCCTGGCTGCCCGTCGACCAGTACGTGGGCGGCATCGAGCACGCGATTCTGCATCTCATGTACTCGCGATTTATCGTGAAATTCCTTCACGACGAGGGGCTTATTTCCTTCGATGAGCCCTTCAGGAATCTCTTCACCCAGGGAATGATTCACCGAAACGGCGCGAAGATGTCGAAGAGCAAGGGAAACGTCGTGAATCCCATGCCCCTGATCGACACGTACGGCGCCGACACGGTCCGCATTTACACCCTTTTTATCGGGCCCCCCGAGAAGGACGCCGAGTGGAATGATCGTGCCATGGAGGGCGCGTATCGCTTCGTAAACAGGGTCTGGAGGCTCTATGCCAATCACCGGGAGATCCTCGAGGGAATAAATAGCGAGGAATCGATCGATCCGGAGGGCCTGGACCAGGATCACCTCAAGCTGTACCGCGCCGTTCAGATTACGATCGAACGGGTCACGGGCGATATATTCGCGCGCGGGTTTCAGTTCAATACCGCGATCAGCGCGCTCATGGAGCTCACGAACGAGATGTATCTTTTCGTTGAGCAGAACGAGGCCTTCAAGCGCCGCGATGTCGAATCGGCTAAGCTCTTCCGGGAGTCCCTGAGGAATCTTCTTTTGCTTCTCGCGCCCATCGCGCCGCATCTATGCGAGGAGATATGGGAGCGCATTGGTCATGGGACGACAATTTTCTCCCGCAAACTGCCGAAGGCGGACGCGAGGTACCTCAAGGCCGAAACCTATACGCTCGTGGTGCAGGTGAACGGAAAGATTCGATCGCGCATGGAAGCGGAAAAGGATGCGCCCAAAGAAAAGCTGAGCGAGCTGGCGCTCGCCGATAACAGGGTTCAGAAGTTTATCGGGAGCGGCAAGATCATAAAAGTGATTGTCATACCGGGAAGCCTTGTAAATATTGTAGTTAGACCCACCTAAGAGGTCGGCTGCATATATTGGTTAACATAATATATATTATACGCCATATTCTAGCAGCGTGAACCAACGATAAAAAAAGACCCGGGATCGTTCAATCCCGGGTCGATGCATAAACCTGTTCTTGATCCTCTTGCTACCGATAGAGCTCCTTTATGGCGCCCCAGCTCGTTTCCTTGACTCCCGTGCTGCAGTTCCCGTTAAAGACGAACGTACCGCCGAGGACGGGCCACATTGGATTTCCCTCAGCGCATAGGGTAATGTAGATTCCGGGCGGCTGGGCTGCCGGATCTTCCTTCACCATCGCGGTGAACCTTTCATCATCGAAGGCACCCGCGTACATTATGTATAGCGATCCTATGTAGACCTCGGTCTGGTTCGATCCCAGGCATGTCGCACCCGTGATGGAAATCCCATCCATTATGTTTCCGAACTCCAAAACGATCTGAGAATTCCACTCGTAGCCAATAGGTAGGGCCTCAGCGATAGACATCTCGATCCTGAACTCGAGGGCCTTTCCGAGATCCGGCCCGTCGTCCCTCACGTAGTACATCATGATGGTGTCGATCTCGAACATTCCAATAGGGGCGCTGCAGGCACCGAGCGTCGCGTCCCGGAACAGCGACAAGGCACCGTCGTGAGCGACGGCCGACCCGAACATGAGCATCAAGAACAACACGCTCATTGCCAGTTTCTTCATAACATCTCCTCCTTCTTGCCCATTGTTTCCCGTTATTCCTCGTTCTTCCATCTGCTATGTAGCAAGAACGTCACCATCCTCCCAACCCAGAGACTAAATTTCATACGCGAAAATATGTCAAGATAAAATTAACCCTCCTGCCAATGAAGCCCGGGAACCTTCTCCCGATACTCCCCGAGGAACGGCATTTTCCAGTCGTCCCCAAAAAGCGCCTTGAGGAACCCCGCGAGAGAGAGAATGAGCGCTGCAAGGGCCGTCACGAGATAAAAGAGCCCAATCACTATGAAACCCACATAGCCGACCGCGGCGATCCAACGGGAACCGTCAGACGGCTTCGCCGTGCGGCTCTCTCCCGCTTCGGCGATTGCATTCTCTCCGGCATTCTCTTTCATGAGTAACGCTTTCCGGTCCCGGATGGAACGCCGGCGGTCGCTCATCCGCGGAGGATTGCCAGCTCTATCTCGATATCCCGGCGTTCCGTTCCCGTCGTTTTGCCAAGAAGCGCCGACAGGATCTCGATCGCCTTCTCTGTCTGATTGCCGAGGCGATAGTTCTCCGCCGCCCGCTTGAGATATTCGGTTTCCATGAAGCGGTTCGTCTTGATGTTCTTTGTGAGATCGACATAGGCGTCGGCGGCCTCGACGTAGCGATGCTCGTTCGCGAGCGCTACGGCCCTCCCTTCCAAGGCGGCGTCATGGAAAAACGGATGGTTCCCGCTTTTCGCGATGTAGCGCTCGAACGCCTGGATCGCGTCGAGATATTTCCCGCTTTCGAGGCTGCATTTTCCCAGAAAATAGCTCGCGTAGACGCCATCCTCCGTGCCGCCGTATTCCTTCGCAACGAGCGCGAAAAGCTCTTCGGCCGTTTTGAAGTCGCCCGTACGGAACGATGCGAGCGCCTCGGCGAATTGGCTCGAAGCCTTTCCCCTGCTCTGCTTCTTCGCGTAGGCGGCCCACCCGGCCACGGCGACGGCGCATACGATCACGACGAGACCGATGAAGAATCTCTTTTCATTTTCGCGGACGTATTCCCACGTCTTCAGGGTCGTCGCAATGAAGGTATCCTCTCTCAATTGCTTCTTGGAAATTCGTGCTGCTGCCAAGTTTGCTACCTCCTTGTCTCCAATATGTAAATAACACTCGATATGCTGGATTATCAAGCGAAATCCCGCACAACCAATAAATAATTTGACATGAACGGCGTCCGTCTGCAAAGCTTGGGCCGGGTTCGATCCCGCAAAGGGAGGCGGCCATGATCCGGATCCCGCTGATTGCCATCGTGGTTCTCGCAGTGGTCATCGCCCTGCTGGGCTCCTTGGGCTTCCGGGACTTTACCCGGTTCCCCTACACCGGAATCCTGCATTACAACTTCGTGATCCGTGCAATTGAGGAAACGAGCCCGAACCGCGGCCTCGGTCTCCGGCCCGGGGATCGGATCCTCGCCGTGAACGGTGTGAGTCCCAGGAACCTGAACCATTATGCCGGCCTTATCTCCTCGAACCGCGGCATGGCTCCTCTCGAGTTCACGGTCGCGCGGGGGGATTCCACATTCCAGGTCGAAGTGTTGTGCGGGGCGCAACCCGCCTGGCACGTGTCGGGCAAGTTTTCCCTGCTCGTCGTCGGTTTCACGTTCATCCTCGCGGGGCTCACCGTTTTCACGAAGCGATCCGACATTCTCGGCGCCCTGTTCTCGGTGAATTGTCTCATGTTCGCTTTTCTCATGACCGAGCGCCCGATCACCGCGGCACCCCTCCTTCATATCGCCGGAGAGCTCATTTACGATTTTCTCTTTATTTTTCTTCCTGCATTCTTTCTCCATTTCTTCCTCCTTTTTCCCGGACGCGAGATCGAGCGCGGGACCAGGCGACGGCGGCTCCTCGACCTGCTCTACCTCCCGCCGGCGATTCTCTCGCTCTCGACCTTTGTCATCGCGCTTTGGCGGTACTCGGGCGGCACGCGTCTGGGTCCCCTCATCGGCGTCCTCAACGCTCTTACGATTCTCTATTGGCTTTGCTACGTGGTCGTGAGCCTCGCCGTATTCATCAGAACGTACTTCGTATCGGAAAAGGCGCAGCGACAGAAATTCGGAATCGTCATCGTCGGAGTGGCGCTCGGTGTCGTGCCCATCACCGTCCTCATGTTGGTCAAGCAGTTTCTGCCGACGGGCACGGTGCCGGTCCGCTACCTCTGGTCGTTCTTCCTCTCCTTCATGCCGATATCGTTCGCGTACGCGATTCTCAAGCATGACGCGCTCGACCTGGGCGTCGTCGTGCGGAAAATCATCGCCTACGTCATGCTGCTCGTTTTCGTGATTGCGCTCTATTACGCGTTCGTTACCGCGTTCGAACAGGAGATGAAACGGATTTTCGGAGCGCAGGCCTCCTTCGTGACCGGTGCCGCGATCATTCTTCTCGCGCTCGCGATCGTGCCGGCGCGCGTTGTCATCCAGAAGATCGTCGATCGGGCGTTTTACCAGAGCAGGAAGGCTTTCAAGGACGAGGTCATCTCGTTTTCACGGCAGATTCAGTATCTTCTGTCGGTCGAGAAAATCGCCTCGTATGTCACGGGGCAGGTACTCTCCGTCTTCCGCGCCGAGCACGCGCACCTCTTCCTGAGGGAAGGATCCGGGAATTTTACACTCAGGGAGAGCGCGCCCTCCGAGAAACGCCTGGCGCTCACTTCGTTCCCTCCCGGAACGGACCTCATCACGCTCATGCGCGAGGAGCGTTTGCCGATAATGCTCGAGTGCTTCGATAGGCTCTGGATCAAGAATAACTTCGACGGGATCTCACGCGAACTCATAGCGCTTTCGCGTGCATCGGTGGCCGTTCCCCTCATGGAGCAGGATGAGCTCTTCGGATTCCTGCTCGTCGGGCGCAAGAGCTCCGGCAAGCCGTATACGCGTTCGGACAGCGAGATCTTCGAGCTCCTCGGGGAGCGCAGCGCGGTCGCTCTCATGAACGTCAAGCTCTGCAGGGATTCGATCGAGAAGGAGAAACTCGATGAGGAACTGCATCTCGCAAGCGACATCCAGCTGCGTCTTCTCCCTGCATCCCCTCCCCTGCTCGCCGCCTCGACACTTATGGGAGGGATCAAAACGAGCCGCGAGGTCGGGGGAGATTTCTACGATTTCCTCGAGCTCGAAAAAGGAAGGATCGGGATCGCTGTGGCCGATGTATCGGGAAAGGGTATTCCGGCGGCGCTCCTCATGACGACGATACAGGCTTCGCTCAGAGCTGACGGCCCGAAGTCGGACAGCCCCGCGGCGGTCATTACGAGCCTCAATGCCTCTCTCTATGAGCGAAGCGACGCGGAGAAATTCGCGACGCTCTTTTATGCGGTTTATGAAGATGCAAGCGGCATCATTCGCTATTCCAACGCGGGATCGTACCCGGCGTTTGTCATATCCTCGAATGGCCGGGTCAACAGGCTTCAGCGCGGGGGCATTCTCATCGGCGTCGAAGCCGATAGCGCATACAAAGAAGGCGTCCTCAAGCTGAATAGCGGAGATATGCTCGTCATCTATACGGACGGAATCATCGACCAGGAAAGCTCGGGGGGCGAGCCCTTCGGAGAGCAGAGATTAATAGAATTCTTCAGAACCAATACGCAACCATCGATCAATAGCCTCATTGAGAAGTTATTTGCCACATTGCTTGCATTTGGCCAGAATAACGTGAAAGATGATATGACTGTTGTTCTTCTTCGCAGAAACAACTCGTGATCCCACCCCCCCCTGTCTCATCAGTATCTTCTCTGTATTGAAGCAGTTATTGTGCTCATCCGCAAAAGTCGCCATCGCAGGCATGACATATGCTTTGCATACTCAATGCAAGGTCCGGGGATGGGGAGTTGAAACGTGAAGAAGGCTTCCTTGACCTTTCAGGGGGTGATAACCATGTTTACATGGTGCATGATCATTGACCTCCTGTGGTGGCTGCGTTGAGTCGGAATAATTGACTCCAGCTCGCAGAAGTGAATGTTCCCGTTGATGCGGTTAGGTATCACCGGGAACATTTATTTTTCTAAAGGAGCGATCCAGTCATTTCGCGAGCCGCATCTCGAATACGGCGATAACGGATTCATCAAGATATGGGATCGCATCCCGTCAACATCATTTGTCAACCAATTCAATATTATTAATGCGATACATCATATAGCCTTTCTAATATATTATATTATATATAGATACAAACTGATAATAATTGTCATTATTTTCTTGACACCACATTTTCAAAGTCTATAATCAGTCATAACGAGACAAGGAGCGGACTACGCGGTCGTGATCCGTCTGCTCTCAAGCCAACCTTTGAAGCGAAGCGACATTGCTGCGTTAGGCCTCTGAAGGGCGATTGAGACACGTCACGCAAGGTAGTCGTCTCCCGGTCTCGTTAGAAAAAAAAGGGAATTGTCTCTTCTGCATTGCGCAGGACAATTCCCTTTACTTTTTTGGTGCCCCCGAGACGATTCGAACGTCCGACAAACGGTTTAGGAAACCGCTGCTCTATCCATCTGAGCTACGGGGGCGACGATCGCGGGACCCCTTATTCTATCGACCTCGGGAGCGATTCGCAAATGAAATCGGGAGACTCAGTACAGCATGAGGCTGAATATCCTGCGCTTCTTGAGATTCTCCCTGCCATTGAGAGCGGCAAGCTCGATGAGAAAAACCAGTTCCTCGACGATTCCCCCCTGGCGCTCGATGAGGCGGGCCGCCGCAGCGGCCGTCCCCCCTGTCGCGAGGAGATCGTCGAGAATGAGGATCCTCTCACCCGCCGCCACTGCGTCGAGATGCATCTCGATCGCCGCTTCGCCGTATTCGAGTGAATACTTCTCCTGAATCGTTTTCCAGGGGAGTTTGCCCGGCTTTCTCAGCGGGATGAATCCGATTCCCATCTTGTACGCGAGGACCGACGCGAAAATGAATCCGCGAGATTCAACCGCCGCTACTTTGGCTATGGGCATGCTTCTACAATGCGCATGGAGTTCGTCGCAGATCGTCGCAAAGACTTTCGGATCGAGCAGCGCAGGAGTGATGTCCCTGAAGAGGATTCCGCTCTTCGGAAAATCGGGAATTTCCCTGATAAAGTTCTTTATGGATCCATTCATCGCCTCTCCTTTTGATCCTCGTGCGATTCCCGCGCCCCCCCAAGCAAAATACGGAGCTTGCGGAGCGCCCTCATCTCGAGCTGGCGCACCCGCTCGCGGGAAACGTTGACCGCGTCTCCGGTCTCCGCGAGCGTATGGGGCTCTCCGTCGTTAAAACCGTATCTGATACGAAGTATCAGCTTCTCCCTGTCCGAAAGCCGTTCCATGATCTCCGCGAAGCTCTCGTTTTCCATCTGCTGAAGGATGATCTTTTCCGGATCGGTGCCCGTTTCCGGTTCGATGGAGCGCGTCAGCTGTTCGTACGCGTCAATGCTGCTCGCGAGATCGAGCGCTTTAATATTCTCAACGAGCTCCTCGATCATGCGATATCGTTTTACCGAGATCTTGAGGCGCTTCGCCTTCTCTTCCATCGAGAGCTTTTCGATCCGCGGTTCTTGCCCAAGGGCGACATACCGCGTCATGAGCTGAAATATATGGATGGGGATGCGGATAGTTCGCGAAGAGTCCGAAATCGCCCGGACCATTGCTTGCCGTATCCACCAGGATGCGTATGTGCTGAATCGGAAGCCGCGGTCCGGATCGAACTTCCCCACGGCCTTGATAAGGCCCAGATTGCCCTCCTCGACGAGGTCGAGGAAAGGAACGCGGTAGGATAAAAAGGTCCGGGCAATCGTTATGACGAGTCGGAGATTGGCGACGATGAGGGTCCTTCGTGCTTCGACGTCTCCGTCTCTCGCCTTCCGGGCCAGGTCGACCTCCTCCTGGGCTGAGAGCAATGGATACCGGTTGATCTCCTTGAGGTAGCGTATTTGAAGCCCGTCATCCTCCCGTTTGGAATCCATGGTCCCCATTATGACGCCTACCCCCCGCGGAATCAAGCCAAAGGTGAGGTACGGGATCAATCGGAGAGCCGCTGCGCCGCACCTCGAAATGCAGGTGCGTTCCCGTTGTCCTGCCGCGCTTGCCGGCTCGACCGACGGTTTCTCCCGCCCCGATCGATTCTCCCTGCCGCACGGACGCGTAGAAAAGATGGGCGTACAGGGTGCTGACTCCGTTTCGGTGATCGAGAATCACGACGGTGCCGTACCCCCGCTTGCGTCCGGAAAAGGCGACGATACCGGAGGCGGCCGCGAGAATTTCCTCTCCCGACGCGGCTTTGATGTCTACACCGTCGTGCCGTCGGCTGTTCGAAGACCCGATCCCGAAAGGGCTCGTGATGCGCGCAGGGCTGAAGTCCTTCACCGGAGGGTATAGCCGGATTCCGAGGTTGGGTATTCCGCTGTCACGGCGTGCGGTATCTTGAGCGGCGAGCGAGCGCGTCTCCGGATGGGCGCGGTATTTCGGCGCGGGCGCGCATCCGTTCATCGCATGAAAAGACACGATTCCGGCGGCGAAGAAGATCCAGGCGGATGCCCGGAACGACTTTCGGGACGAAATTCGCCGGGAGATACCGGCTGTAACCATACGATCGGGGAGATCAAAAGCGGACTGATTCATATTCCGAATGATGGGAGTCCATAAAATGGTCGGGGCGAGTGGAGTTGAACCACCGACCTCCTGGTCCCGAACCAGGCGCGCTAACCGGGCTGCGCTACGCCCCGACCGTACCGTAAGCATAACATCCGGCGCAGAATATCTCAAAGGAATTTATTGCATGCCCTGCTTACTGCCCATCCCCTCAGCGGCGGCCCCAATTCCCCAGGAATATGTCGGCGCCCCTTATAACGCCGAGGCAAACAAGCGTCACCAGGACGCCGGCGATGAGGATCCCCCCGAAGATCGCCGGAATGGAGTGGCGCATCGGAATGCGGAAGAGGTATGCGGCCACACATCCCGACCACGCCCCCGTGAGCGGGAGCGGCACGCCGACGAAAAGAGCGAGCCCGACCGCCTCGAACTTCTCGATCGCCGAACTCTTGCTCCGCGTCCTGTTGAAGGTCCAGGTCATGAAACGGTTCAGACGCGGATATTTCATGAGCCGTTCCGTGAAGCGCTCGAGAAAAAAGAGAAAGGGGATCACGGGAATGAAATTTCCGATAATCGACAGGACAAGGGCTTCCTGCCAATGCATTTTCAAAACAAACGTCGCGTACGGAATGGAACCCCTGAGCTCCGCGAGCGGAAGCATGGCGATGAGAAAGGTCCAGAGCCGGTGAGAAAGCGCCGTTGTCAACAGAAGGAAATCCACTTACCCTTCTCCTTTCAACAGGGGAACGAAGGAACACCGGGCGAGGCGCTGCTCCGTGACGCTCTCGCCCTGCTTTGTGAAGAGAATGATGCACTCGGCGCTCTCGCTGATGGGCGCGATGAGCCGGCCGCCGTCGGCCAGCTGCTCCAGGAGCTTCAGCGGACGCTCGGGCATTGCCGCCGATACGATGATACGATCGAACGGTGCGTAGCTTGCCCAGCCGAGAGCGCCGTCGGCCACCTTCACCCGGATGCTTCCCGTCCGGATTCCGCCCAACGCGCTTTCCGCCTTCTTGAGGAGCGGAGCGAGCCTCTCGATCGAAAACACGTCGCGGGCGAGAAGCGAGAGTATCGCGGTTTGATAGCCTGATCCCGTTCCGATCTCGAGCACGCGGTTCAACCGCTTCACGTCGAGCGACTGAACCATGAACGCGATCGTATAGGGCTGGGAAATTGTCTGATCATAGCCGATCGGAAAGGAGCAGTCGTCATATGCCCTGCTTCCGACAGCTGCGTCGACGAAACGGTGGCGCGGCAGGGCAAGGAACGCCTTGAGAACACGTTCGTCGGTGATTCCTCGCGCGCGGAGCTGATCGCTAACCATTCGGCGGCGCGCTATCGCGTAATGATTTCCGGATTCCATGTGAGCCCCTGTTCCTCCAGCTCGACGATGCCTTCATGGTCCGTGAAATCGAGCCTGAGCGGCGTGATCGAAACGTATCCCGCGCTCACGGCCGCGAAGTCGGTGTTTTCGCCGGCATTCCATCCGGGCTCCGCTCCGCCGATCCAGAAGTAATCCTTTCCCCGGGGGTCTTTTTTCCTGACGATGATATCGTTGTATATGCGCGAGCCGAGCTTCGTCACCTTGATCCCTTTGATGGCCGGCGCGGGAATCGCGGGAACGTTGACGTTCCAGAGCTGGGCTTTGTCGCTTTTCATGTCGATGAGCGCGCGCGCGAGCCGGCGGGCGGCGATCGCGGCGCCGTCGAACGAGGCGCCTTCCCACGCTGCCAGCGATACCGCCATGGAATTGATGCCGAGAATGCACCCTTCGATCGCGGCGGCGACGGTGCCGGAATAGGTGACGTCCTCCCCCATGTTTGGTCCGTGATTGATCCCGGAAACAACGAGATCCGGTTTTTTTGTGAGAATTCCGTGAATGGCAAGAATGACGCAATCGGTGGGAGTTCCCGAGACGCTGTATTTCAACGGAGAATGCTCCTTGATTCTGAGGGGCTTGTCGAGGGTTATCGCATGGCTCGATGCGCTCTGCTCCTGCTCGGGGGCCACGATCATGAGGCGACCGATCCCGTCGAGGGCGCGCACGAGCGCGCCGAGACCTTCGGCGCCTATTCCGTCGTCGTTGGTTATGAGGATCGTTTTTTCGGCGTCCATGGTCCGCTCCCTGCAAATGATACGTGTTCCCGAAAAAGGGGATGCTACCAGAAAAGGCTTCTCGTGACCAGAGCAATGAAACGGTATGTGTCGCGCAGGGGATGGATCGCGCTCTTTTCGCTCCCGTAAATCGTGCGGACGGGAATCGATGACGCCTTGCCCCCCGCACGGCAGGCCTTGATGATGATTTCACTGTCGATCTCGTACCGGGACGTGACGAGTTCGAGCCTCCCGAGGAGCGAGGCGCGGACGAGCCGGTAGCCGTTCTGGCTGTCCGGGATCCGTTGGCCGGCCCTGAGGCTCACGATCGCCGAGGTAAGCCGATTCGTGAAAACGCGAATCGCGGGCATCGCACCGGCGGCCGCCATACGGTTCCCGACGATGAGGTCGGCCTTCCCCTTCATGAATTCCTCCGCGAAGCGCGGTATCTCCTCGGGATCGTGCTGTCCGTCCGCGTCGAGCATGACGACGGCGTCGATTCCGGGCAGCGAGCCGACGATCTGCTGCGCGGTCCGGATGGCCGCTCCCTTTCCCCTGTTGGCTTCGTGCCGAACGACGCGGACACCGCAGCGTTGTGCGGCGAGCGCCGTTTCGTCGGTCGATCCGTCGTCCACGACGACGATATGGGGCGCCGGGATGTGGCGCGAGATCGATGCGAGCACGGGCTCGATAAATGGAGCCGCGTTGTATGCGGGAACTATCGCCGCGAAACGTTCAAGCATGCCGCTCCGCCTCCCAGAGGTGGTCGAATGCAAACCACTGCTCGGGATGCGATCGCACGAATTCTTCGATCCTTTCCATGCATGCGCGCCCGATCGCAGCGCGAGAATCTCCCGAGTCCGGTATGCGTATCTCCTTGCCGACGACAACCTCGATTCCGCCTTCGGGAGTGTACCAGGAACAGCACGGGAGCAGCGGGGCGCCTGAGCGCAGCGAGAGGGTGACGTGGCCGTCGGGGAGAAGAACGTCGGTATCGAGAAAGCGCAGCCGCATGCCCCTTCGAGAGAAACTGCGGTCGACGAGAAGAACGATTGTTTCTCCCTTTCCGAGGGCCCTCATGAGCGCCGTGCCGCACGAGCGGGACGAATAATCCCTGACGCCCCAGGCATTCCGTATCTCGCTCAGAAAGTGCGTCACGCGCGCCGACGGGTGCTCGAGCGCGACGGTATGCATCCGGTATCCGATGGAGCTCATGCAGGCTCCGGCGAGCTCCCAGGGACCGAGGTGGGGGGCGAAGAGGATCGCTCCCCTTCCCTTCTTCAGGGCGAGGTCGAGATTCTCGATGCCGCGGGCGCGGCACAGGGCCATGAGCCCGTCCCGGCTCATGTGTGAGAGTCGCAAGAGATCGGTGACGGTGCGAGAGAAGTTTCGGAAAACGGGAAACGTGCTCTTCGGGCGCATTCCGAGTTTCTCGAAATTGGTCCGCACGTTTCTCCGTATCGGGGGTCTGAAGGCGTAGAAGAGGAACGCTACGGATGCGGCGATTCTCGTGCTTAGTGCCTGGGGGAGCGAGCCCGCGAGGAAGGACGCCGTACGATATAGAATATATGAGATCATGCCTTCACGAATAAAATTATTGGTCGGGGCGACTGGATTTGAACCAGCGACCCCTAGCCCCCCATGCTAGTGCGCTAGCCAGGCTGCGCCACGCCCCGACCTTGCCGATACAATATCATCGTTTCCGGGTTGAACACAAGGGAATTTGACGCGACGAGCGCATCTTCCGGTCCGGTGAGGGCGCCGGATTCGGGGATCGCGCTACGGGAGTTTCAGAGCGTTTCAACGAGCTCTCTGAGCTCCAGGAGACCTTTCCGGAGAGATGTGAGAATTCGCCGTTTTTCGGGATCGGCGAATGGAATGTTGAGCTGCTCCGCGATGATCGAAGGATCGTTGTTGAAATCCTTGAGCTTTCGGCGCGCGCCCGCGATCGTGTATTTCCGGTCGTACAGGAGTGTCTGTATGGAGATCAGAAGTTTGATGTCCCGCACGCGGTAGGTTCTGTTGCCCGCCCGGTTCTTCTTCGGGTTCAGAACGGGAAATTGCGATTCCCAATACCTGAGGACATGCGGCTTCACTTTGAGGAGGTCGCTCACCTCGCCGATCGAATAATAGAGCTTTTGGTTCGCTATCATCATATCCACGCTTCCTTGCAGGCCGCGGGAACGTTCCTCGTCCGCGGCGCTACATCTCCTTCTTCGCCTTGCGAATCATAAGATCCTTGATCGCCCTGCGGGGATCCTTCCCGCGGAAGAGCACGCGATGAACCTGCTCCGCGATGGGGAGCTCCGTCCCGGCTCGGGAAGCGAGTTTTACCGCCGCCCTCGTCGTCTTCACTCCTTCGGCCACCATAACCATCTCGCCGAGCACTTCGGCGAGCTTCTTGCCCTTTCCGATCTCTTCCCCGAGATGGCGGTTCCGGCTGTGGCGGCTCATGCACGTGACGATGAGATCGCCGACGCCGGCGAGCCCGCTGAGCGTCTCCTCCTTCCCTCCCATCTTGCACGCGAGGCGTTTCATCTCGGCGAGGCCGCGCGTGATGAGGGCCGCTTTCGTGTTGTCGCCGAATCCGAGCCCGTCGCAGATCCCGGCCGCGATCGCGATCGTGTTCTTGAGGGAAACACCGAGCTCGACTCCGACAAGATCGGTGTTCGTGTAGACGCGGAAATATTCGTTCATGAACAGGCCCTGAATCTCCTTCAGAACCTCCGGATCGATTCCGGTGACCACGACGGACGTGGGCATTCGTCTACTCACTTCCTCGGCATGGCTCGGGCCGAGGAGGCCGACGATCCTCCGTTTCGGAGTTGGAAGCTCCTGGGATAGAACCTCGCTCATTCTGCAGAGTGTGCGCTCCTCGAGTCCTTTCGCCGCATTGATGATGATCGCTCGCTTGTCGAATGCCGGCGATGATCGTACGATGCGCGCGACGCCGCGAATCGTGTGGCTCGGCGTCACGAATACGATGCGCGTCGCTCCGTCGAGGGCCTCATCCATTACGGATGTGATCCGGATCGATCCCGGCACCGGGATTCCCGGCAGGAAGCGGCGGTTTTCGCCGTCCCGGCGGATGGTATCGGCGAGGTCGGGGAAATACTCCCACAGGCGAACCTTGTGCCCCTTTTCATCGAGCAGGATCGCGAGCGTCGTCCCCCAGCTCCCCGCGCCGAGCACCGCTACACAGGCCGAATGGACGTGTTTTCCTGCCGTCATGAATATTCCCGCCTAGAAGATCTTTTTCTCCGTGCCGTCCCGCAACCGCGCGATATTCGAGCGGTGCTTCACGAATACGACGACCGCCGCGGCGACGGCAAGCACAGTGATCGAATAATGCACGTGAGCGCCGAACAGCCTGTTCGCGATCGGTATCGATGCCGGCAGGCATGCGGCGCTCGCGATGCTCGCTATCGAGACTGTCCGCGTTGCGAGCAGAGCGATGATCCAAAGGATAAAACACATAACGAGGGCTTGCGGTGCGAGCGCGAGAAAGGCTCCCGCGGTGGCGCCGACCCCCTTCCCTCCCGAAAAACGAACGAAAATGGAGTAGTTGTGTCCGATGACGACGACGAGCGCGGCCACCAAGGCGAACCCGGTTCCCGTTCCTCCCAATCTCGACAGGTAGTGTACGGCGACGAAGCCCTTGCCGACGTCGAAGAGAAGGACGGGTATCGCCGCCTTAAGACCGAGCACCCTATAAGTATTCGCCGCGCCGAGATTGCCGCTTCCGTGCTCTCTGAGATCGATGCCCTTCAATAGCTTTCCCATGCAATAGCTCGAAGGGATCGATCCGAGGCAATAGCCGGCGGCCGCGACGAGAAGTATCTTGAG
>JBAZPL010000016.1:0-22357 GCA_041648155.1 Candidatus Krumholzibacteriia bacterium | reverse complement strand
AGGCCGGAGCGCTTCGACTCGGCATCTCTCGTGCGATCATCATGCAGGACGAAACCCAGAAGAAGGTACTCAAGGTCGGGGGTTTTCTCACGAGAGACCCGCGCGAGAAGGAACGGAAGAAGTACGGGCAGGCGGGGGCACGGAGGAAGTTCCAGTTCTCCAAGAGATAATTTCGCACGAATACACACATCCCTCGTAACGGCTCGAGGTGTCTCCGATCAAGGGGATTGGGTCCGCTCGAGAGGGATGGAGGCGCAACCAAAGGAGGCCGCACGGTGGACGTCACCATCAAGGACATGCTTGAGGCGGGCGCGCATTTTGGGCACCAGACACGGCGCTGGAACCCCAAAATGAAGCCCTATATCTACAAGGAACAAAACGGCATCTATATCATCGATCTCCGCTCCACGATGGAGCAGCTCGAGAAGGCCTACAAGGCGATCGAGCGCCTGGCTGCGGAGGGGAAGACCTCGATATTCGTCGGCACGAAGCGGCAGGCGAAGGAGAGCGTGCAGGAGGATGCGACCCGCAGCGGGATGTATTATATAAACGAGCGGTGGCTCGGCGGCATCCTTACGAATTTCAAAACGATCAAAATGAGCATGGAGCGTCTCGATAATCTCGAGGCGATGGAAAAAGACGGACGCATCAACCAGCTTTCGAAGAAGGAAATACTCCGTGTCGAGAAGCAGAAAGCGAAACTGCTCAAGGTCCTCTCCGGCATCAGGGGAATGACGGCTATTCCGGCCTGCCTCGTCGTCGTCGACACGAAGAATGAAGAGATCGCGGTGAAGGAAGCGCGCAAGCTCGGGCTCACGATCATCGGTCTCGTCGACACGAACTGCGATCCGGAAGAGGTTGATATCCCCGTTCCGGCGAATGACGACGCGATCAGATCGATCAAGCTCTTCACTCGCGTGCTCGCCGACGCCATCATCGAGGGAAGAGGCAGGTATCTCAAGAACAAGGAATTCCTCGAGGACAAGAGCAAGAAGACCGACAGGCCGGAAAAGGCGGAACACGTCCCGGAGTCCAAGGATCCGAAGCGGCAATCGGGCAAGAAGACGGGCGCGGACGTCGATATCGAAGAACAGGAACCGGGGCGCTGAAAAGCTCAAGAGTCAACGTACGGCACAGCGGAGGATAGTGAATGGATATTACACCGAAACGGGTAATGGAGCTGCGCGAAAAAACGGGCGCCGGCATGATGGATTGCAAACGGGCGCTCCAGGACGCGGACGGCGATTTCCCGAAGGCGATCACGATTCTGCGGGAGAAGGGTCTTTCGCAGGCCGCCAAGCGCGCGGGCAAAGAGGCGAAGGAAGGCAGCATATTCTCGTACATCCATCCGGGATCGAAGATCGGCGTCATGCTCGAGATCAACTGCGAGACCGATTTCGTCGCCCGCACCGCCGATTTCATGGCGCTCGGCAAGGAGCTCACGATGCAGATCGCTGCCGCTTCGCCGCTCGTCGTGCGCCGGGAAGAGCTTCCGCCGGAGATCGTGGAACGGGAGCGGGAGATTTACCGCAACCAGGCGGCCGCGACGGGCAAGCCGGCGAACGTGATCGATAAAATTGTTGAAGGGAAGATTGAAAAGTTCTATCATGAGGCCTGTCTTCTCGATCAACCCTATATCAAGAACGACGAGGAGACGGTAAGTCAGTTCGTTACGGATACCGTCGCGAAGCTCGGTGAGAACATTATCGTGCGGCGCTTCAGTCGTTTTCAGCTGGGGGAGGATTTGAGCTGAGATCCCGGACGTGCGAAATTGGGCGGCGGCCATGAAAACAGGGGCGCAGGGGGTGTTTCTCCTGCGCCCTTTTATCGCCTGCTCCGGTTCCGCTCGCCGCGGCCGGGCGGCGCGCCACGGAGAACGGGAAGGAGTGGATCGTGAAACGTAAGCTCAGGTTCAAGCGGCTCTTGCTCAAGGTGAGCGGCGAAGTGCTCGGCGGCGCCAAAACGAGCATCGATTTCGACAGGGTAGCGGTGTTCGCCGGGGAGCTCCGGGAGGCCGTCAACGCGGGAAGCGAGATCGCGGTGGTCATCGGCGGGGGGAACATTCTTCGCGGGTACCGGGCGAGCGAGAAGGGCGTCGATCGGGTTGCCGCGGATTGCATGGGAATGCTCGGCACGATCATCAACGCGCTCGCGCTCCAGGCGGCGCTCGAGCGCGCGGGCGTCGAGGCCCACGTCATGACCGCCATCACCATGGAGCAGTTTGCCGAGCCGTATATCAGGCGCCAGGCGCTCGATCATCTCAAGAACGGGCGTCTCGTGATCCTCGCCGGCGGCACCGGCAATCCGTACTTTACGACCGATACGGCAGCGGCGCTCCGGGCGGTGGAGATCAAGGCGGATGCGCTTCTCAAGGGGACCAAGGTGGACGGCATCTACACAAGCGATCCGGTAAAGGATCCGAAGGCCGTGCTGAAGACGAGATTGCGTTACATCGACGTGCTCAAGGACGACCTGCGGGTCATGGATGCCACCGCCGTCGCTCTCTGCAGGGAGAACGGCATTCCGATAGTCGTATTCAACATTCTCAAGAAGGGCAATTTGACGCGGGTGCTCGAGGGAAAACGCCTCGGCACCATCGTCGAGTAAAGGAGGTCGGCACTGATGGAGACGAAAGAGATTTTTCAGACCGCCGAAAAGCACATGAAAGCGACGATCGAGAAGATGGAGGCGGAGCTCGTGACGATCCGCACGGGAAAGGCTTCGCCCGCGCTTCTCGACAGCGTCAAGGTAGATTACTACGGATCCAAGGTCCCCCTCAAACAGGTCGCGAACGTCGTCGTTCCCGATCCGAAGCTCATCACGGTGCAGCCGTGGGAGAAACCCCTTATCGGCGAGATCGTCAAGGCCATCCAGACGTCGAACCTCGGGTTGAATCCCCAAAGCGACGGCACGTTCATCCGGATTCCGCTTCCGCCGCTCACCGAGGAGCGGCGCAAGGAGCTCGTAAAGGCCGTGAAGCACATGATCGAGGAGGCGAAAGTGGCGATCCGGAACGTGCGTCGGGACGCGATCGACAAGATGAAGAAGATCGAAAAGGAACACAAGATCACGGAGGACGATCTGCACCGAAGCCAGAAGGATATACAGGATCTCACCGACCGGAAGACCGTCGATCTCGACAAGATCTTCGCGGCGAAGGAAAAAGAAATTCTGGAGATCTAGGGGCGCGCGGACGCAATCCGGGAAACGAGACGATGGGCGATTCCAATGATCGTGCGATACACGAGCTGAAGGTGCATCCCGCGCTTCCACGGCACGTTGCCGTCATCATGGACGGGAATGGGCGGTGGGCGAAAAAACGGATGCTTCCCCGCCTCGCCGGCCACCGCGCGGGGACCGAGTCGGTCCGCGCGACGATCCGGGCATCGGCGAAACTCGGGCTTTCCGCTCTCTCCCTGTACACGTTTTCGCTGGAGAACTGGAATCGGCCGCGTCTCGAAGTCGACGGGCTCATGCGGTTCCTCGGCGAGGTGCTCCGATCGGAATATCTCGAGCTCGCCGAGAACAACATTCGCCTGCGGGCGATCGGGAGACTCGGAATGCTTCCGCGGGAGACGCTCGATACGCTCGAGGAGACGATCGAGAGGCTCTCGGGAAACACGGGCATGATCCTGAACCTGTGCCTGAGCTATGGCGGCAGGGCGGAAATCGTCGATGCGGCGCGGAAGTTCGCCGTCGCGGTTCAGGAGAGGAGCTTCGCCGCGGACGATCTCGACGAAAAGTCGTTCCGGCGGTTCCTGTACGACCCGGATCTCGCCGATCCCGATCTTCTCATCAGGACGAGCGGAGAGATGCGGCTGAGCAATTTCTTTCTCTGGCAGCTTGCGTACACCGAAATTGTCGTCATTGATACGCTCTGGCCCGATTTCAGGGAGGGGCATCTCTTCGCGGCGATCCGCGAGTACCTCGGCCGGGAGAGGAGATTCGGAACGGTTAAGGAGGGTTCGGACGATGACGTCGGGTGAAAAGCATCCTGCGACCGCACGGGACGCGAACGCGGCGGCTCCCCGCAGGCACGAGGGAATCGTGAAGCGGATTATCGCGTCCGCCATCTTCATCCCGTGTCTCATCATCATCGCGCGGCGCGGCGGATACTACTATCTCGCCCTCATCAACATCATGATCCTCATCGGCCTCTGGGAATTCTATAAGATGATGGAAGCGAAGGGGCTCAAGCCGTACAAGGCGATGGGAATCCTGAGCGGGCTCGCGCTCTCCTGGTATGTATTTTTCCAACAGGGTATCTACGCGAACCTGTTCCTGAGCGTCATCTTCATCGGAATCATGGTTCTCGAGCTCGCGCGAAAAGAGAAGGGGCTCGCCGTCTATCATATCTCCGTCACCGTGTTCGGCGTCTTCTACATCGGATGGCTCGGAAGCCATCTCATTCTTCTCAGGGAGCTTCCCCATATCAAGGGGCTCGACTATTCGCTCGGATTTTCCTTCGTGATCGTGACCTTCGCATTGACCTGGTGCTACGACACGGGAGCATATTTCGTCGGGGGCTGGCTCGGCAGGCGCAAACTGTTTCCGAGCATCTCCCCGGGAAAAACGATCGAGGGGGCGATCGGCGGAGTGCTGTTTTCACTCGTCGGGATTTTCGTCGTTCGCGCCGTCATCGCGCCGTATCTGACGATACTCCAGTCCGCCGGTCTCGCGCTCGGCGCTTCGGTCGTCGGGCAGCTCGGCGATCTTTGTGAATCGATGATCAAGCGGGACGTGAAGATCAAGGATTCCTCCCGGACGATTCCCGGGCATGGCGGGGTGCTCGACCGGTTCGATTCGCTCCTGTTCACGGCTCCCCTGATCTATTACGTTCTGAAGTACGTGATATTCAAATGATGAAAAGAATCGTCATACTCGGATCGACGGGCTCGATCGGAAGATCCGCGCTCGAGATTCTGGATCGCGCGCGCGACGAATTCGACGTCGCGGGGCTCGCCGCGGGGGACAACGTGGAGGAGCTCGCGCGCCAGCTCGAGCTGTTTCCCGGTGCCCGGTATTCCGCGCGGGACGGCGCCACCGCCGGCGCGATGCTGAAGGAGCGCGATCTCGCGGGGCGAGCCGTCGGCTACGGCGACGAGGGGATCGAAGCGCTCATCCGGGAAACGAAACCCCATATCGTGATCAACGCTCTCGTCGGGATAGCGGGACTCAGGCCGACGATGACCGCGCTCGAGCTCGGTTGCACGGTGGCGCTCGCGAACAAGGAAACGCTTGTGACGGCCGGAGAGCTCATCTCGCGGCGTTTCTCGCGCGACACGCACGCGATCATACCGATCGACAGCGAACATTTCTCCCTCGCGCGCTGCCTGCGCGGATATCGGGACGAGACGGTCGAGATCATTCTGACCGCGTCGGGAGGGCCGTTCTACGGGAGACGCCCGGCGGATCTCGCCGACGTCACCGTCGAGCAGGTTCTCAACCACCCGACGTGGAAGATGGGACCGAAGGTGACGGTCGATTCGGCGAATCTCCTCAACAAGGGGCTCGAGGTGATCGAGGCCCACTGGCTTTTTCATTTTCCCTACCGCGCGATCAATGTCGTGGTGCACCCGCAATCGATCGTCCATTCGATCGTGCGTCTGCGCGACGGATCCCTCATCGCGCACCTCGGGCCGGCCGATATGAAGCTGCCCCTCATGAGCGCCCTGTATTATCCGGAGGTGCGGGAATTTCCCTGGCGTTCCCTCGGGCTCGATGAGCTCGGGCGGCTCGAATTCGCGCCTCTTCCCCGCGATGAATACCCCGCGTACTCGCTCGCCCTCGCGGCGGCGGAGCGCGGTGGAACGGCGCCGGCCGTGCTCAACGCCGCCGACGAAGTCGCCGTAAATGCGTTTCTCGCGGGGAGGATCGGATTTCTCGCGATCGTCTCGTGGATCGAGGAAGCGCTCGGGGCGCACGTGACTCGTCCGATCGACGCGCTTGATGACGTTTTCGAAGCGGACCGCTGGGCGAGAGAATTCCTCGCGAGGCGGCACCGTGAAGCGTTTGTGACATGATGGAGGATTCATGATACTCACCCTGGCGGCGTTTTTCTTCGTCCTCGGCATCGTTGTTTTCGTGCACGAGTTCGGTCATTTCATCGTCGCGAAGCTCAACCGTATCTACGTGGTGACCTTCTCGTTCGGATTCGGGCCGAAGCTGCTGCGCAGGAAGGTCGGCGAGACCGAGTACGCGATCAGCGCGCTGCCATTCGGGGGCTACGTGAAGTTTGCGGGGGAGTTGAGCGAAACGGAAGACGAAGCGCGCGCGGCGAAGGATCAGGCACGCGGGACGGCGAGCGAACTTGATGTTCCTCCCGATCGCATGTACCGGAACAAGGCGCCGCTGCGCAGGATGTCGGTCGTGCTCGCGGGCCCCGCGATGAACTTCATCCTCGCGCTGCTCGTGTACATAATCAGCCTGTATGTCGAGGGAATATACGTAAATCCGAGCACTGCGGTTCAGGAGGTCGAGCGGGATAGCCCCGCCGAGCAAGCCGGACTGCGGGTCGGAGATACGATTCTCTCGATCGACGGCGAGCGTCTCAGGTACTGGGGACAGATCGAGAAGATCCTCGCCGGGAAGAAGGGAGAGAGCTCCCGGTACGTGCTTGACCGCGGCGCCGACACCCTGTCGATCGAAATCAAACCCCGGTACGACGCGGAGAGCGAGGCCTGGAGAATAGGGATCATATCGCAACTTCCCGCGCGCATCGGCGACGTCAAGAAGCAGAGTCCCGCGGAGCGCGCGGGCCTGCGCACCGGCGCGACGATCCTCTCGATCAACGACACGACGGTGACGAAATACTCCGAACTCGAGGACCGGATTCTGCCGAGACCGGGGCGGCCCATGAAGTTCGTCTGGGAATACGGGGGGAAGATTCACACGTCCGTGATCACGCCCGCGGCGGGAGAGGCGGCAGCCGAAGGGGAGCGCCTCGATGTCGTAAAGGTGGGGCAGATCGGCATCAGCCCCTACTACGAGAAGGTGAGGATTTCCATCGGCGAGGCGGTCGTCTACGGCTCGAGAGCGTTCGCGAATCTCTTCAATTCGATCATCGATTTCCTCGGCAAGCTTTTCTCGGGGCACGCAACGATACGGGCGATCGGCGGACCTCTCCGCGTGGGGGTCATGGCGGGAGACATGATCCGCTGGGGATTCAATTACCTCATCTATTTCCTTGCGTTCTTCTCGCTCAACCTGGCCATATTCAATCTCCTGCCCATACTTCCGTTTGACGGGGGACACTTCGTTCTCGGCCTTGTTGAGCTCGTCACGAGGCGAAAGCTGGGGAAGAAGGTTCAGACAGTGCTGACGCAGGCGGGATTCGTCATTCTGATCGTCCTCATGGTATTCATTCTATCGGTCGATATATTCAATCTTGTCCGCTAGGCGGATTCTGGAGTGCGCGATATTGTAATTCGTTTATTCGATAGTATATTGCGAGCCACCGTTCAGGTTTTTTCTCAAGCTCGGCGAGCGTTCTCCGCATCCGCTCCCGGTCCAGATTCTCATCGAGCTCTTTCCTTTTCTCTTCACGGGAGGCCGGATTGTCATGGAGAAGCTTTTCAAATTCGATTATTTTCATATAATAATCGACGAGGTAACGCTCATCAGGAGTCAGGGTTCGTTCCTTTTCCCTGGCGACGGGATCGGGACTCTGGCAGGAGTACAGAAAGAGAAGCGCAACCGCCGCGAGGAAAGGTGCGCGCAAAGGAAGCTTCCTCCCGCAGAGGCGCATCGCTCGCGCATGGCGGGAGGCGGACGGTATTTTCTGCGCGGCTTGCATCCGTGTCATGATTCACACCCTGCGTGCACGGTACAGGCCAAGGGCGAAGTTGTCAATTGATATGCGTTTCAACGCCCTGATACGGACCGCCGTCGCAGCGGGAATCGCTGCGTGCGTCGTCGCATTTCTAGGCGGTCCCTCCGGGGCGTCGGCGGCTGAATTCGGCGTAGAGTTCCCCACGATAAAACGAATCGAGATTCTCGGCAATATGAGCTTCGACGACGCGGCTCTCATGAAGCGGATGCGCACGAAAGAGGCGCGCTTCTACCGGATCTTCAGGCAGCCGAAGTATCGCCGCGACTTTCTACGCCGCGACGTCGTGGCGCTCGAAGCGTTCTACCGTATGAGCGGATTCTTCGAGGCGCAGGTGACGATCGAGTCGGTCGTGCCGTACAAGAAATCACGCTCGGTGAAGATACGCATCCTGGTCATCGAGGGGCCGCGATCCGTCGTGCGCGCGCTCCGCTTCGCCGGGCAGGGTCTCATACGCGAGGCGGATCTCACAAAGGGTCTCAATCTTGTCCCCGGGGCGCCCTATAATCCCAACCTCCTCGAAGCCGATCGATACGTTCTCTTGAGCAAGTTCTTCGAGAACGGATACCTCGGGGCAAAGGTAACGCAAGAGGTTCGCGTGGATTCGACAGATATCGACATCGATTGGACGATCACGGTCGGCGACGCCATGCGCATACGCGACACGCGCGTGTCGGGAACGAAGACGGTGCGCGAGGATCTCGTGCGGCGGGAGCTCATTCTCGCGCGGGGAGAGATATTCAGGGAGAAGAACGTGGTCGAAAGCACGCAGAACCTTTACGACACCGGTTACTTCAACTCGGTCGAGATCGAACCGGATTCCATCGACCTCGCGCGGCGCGAAGTCGATCTTCTCGTCAAGGTGCGCGAGCGCAAAATGGGATACATCGAAACCGGAGTAGGCGCCGGGAACATATACGGAAACCGCCTCTTCGGAGAATGGGGGCAGCGGAACGTTTTCGGAACGGGGAACGTTTTCTCGCTCAAGTCCTCATATGCGTTCCAGCTCTTTCGGAACAACGAATTATCCACAAATAACATCGACTTCAGAAGCGAGTACGTGCGGCACGAGGGGGAGCTCGGATTTCCCCATGCTCTCGGGACATGGAACACTTTCTCCCTCGGCGCGTTCTATGAACGGGACGCGATGGTCGAGCCGGTCATCATCAAGGATCTCGGCCTCACGGCGAGGATCGCGCGGCGCTTTTCGAGGCAGACGTCGCTTCTCTTCGGGTATTCGATCGAGCGGATCCAGCGTCTCGAGGTCGAGGAGGAAAAATCGCGTTCCCGGCAACGCGCGTTGTTCACGACGTTTGCGCGCGATACGAGGGACTTCTATTTCAATCCGCAGCGGGGAACGTATGTGACGGGAGAGGGGCGCTTCACCGGCGGATTCCTCGGCGGCGAAGATAATTACTATTCTCTCGTCGGATCGGTGCGGCGCTACGCGCTTCTGGGGAGAGGAAGCGTATTCGCATGGCGCGTGCATACGGGCTACGCCGACGCGTTCGGCGCATCGAGCGAAACGGGGCTTCCGATCGAGAGCCGGTTCTTCGCCGGCGGCGGCAACTCGGTCAGGGGATACCGGGAGAACTCCCTCGGGCCGCTCGGCTCCAATCTCGAACCGCGGGGAGGAAGGGTCACGCTTTTGACGAACGCGGAGCTCAGGTTCCCGATTCCGTATCTTGCCCGGTACAATTTCGGCGCGGCGGTCTTTCTCGACGGCGGTACCGTGTGGAACAGCGTCGAGGAGATCCGTCTTTCGGATTTCCGCATCACGGCCGATCGAGCGGATGTGACGCGCGGGGATTACATGTACGGGGCGGGGATAGGGTTCAGATACTATACACCGGTCGGGCCGCTGCGATTCGATATCGGGTTTCCGTTGAAGAGGGCCGAAGATATGGACTTCGATTACCGGATTCACATAAGCCTCGGGCAGATATTCTAACGCCCGGCTGGAGGATCGATCCGTGAACGAGAACAGCACCCCGCGCAGAGGTTCGATGCGGCGGTTCCTTCTCGTCCTCGGAATCATTCTCGTCGTGTTCATGACGCTCTTTTTCGGTCTCCGGACGAGTTTCTTCGCGCACCGCGTCGGGAGGATCGTCTCGGGCCGTTTCCTCGACGGAACCCCCTTCACCCTCACGATCGATCGCATGGAGGGGAGCGTCTTTCAGGACATGACGCTCCAGGGAGTGAAGGTACGCTATGCCGGTCCCGAGGGGTCATTCGACCTCTTTCGCGCCGGGGAGGTCTCGATCAGGTACAGTTGGGGAGCCCTCACGAGGCGTTCGCGGAAAATCGATGGATTATCCCTGATCGATCCGGTGCTCCGTCTCAGGACCGATTCGACCGGGACACTCATCGTGCCGTCCTTCGGAGCGGGGAAGGGCGAGTTGCCGTCGTTCGACGTCAAACTGTTCACCGTCGAGAACGCGCGCCTGATCGTGCAGGGAACGGAGAAAGTGGACGTGCTCGACGATCTGAACCTCGTGGGGTCGATCCGGAGTCGCGCGACGGAACTCCACGTCACCGTCGCGCAGGGATCGGCAGAGAACACCGGCCGTCACTTCGCACTGAGAAGTCTCAAGGGGATCGTCACGTTCGTCCGGGAACCGCGGAGGCAAGGCGCCGCGGCGCCTGCCGCCTCGCGGATCCTCCTCGACAGCCTCGCCGTCGTGCTCGACGAATCGGCATTCACGGCGAGCGGAACGATCGTGCCTGCGTCGCGGCTTTTCAATCTCGTCGTCGAGGCCGGTCCGATCAACATCGGAGAGATCACGCGGATTCTTCAGATCGAAACTTCCCATTACGGAGAGTTCAAGGGCTCGCTCACCGTGAAGGGAACGATCGAACGATTCCGGCTCGATGGCGTAGTGAGCGGCGTCATTTCGGGTTACGCCCTGAGCGATTTCGGGATCAACCTGTTCCGCGAAGGGAACGTCATCCGGCTCGACAGTTTGAACGGCGTCGTCAACGGCGCCCGCGTCGAGGGGCGCGGGACATATACGCTCGAGGCGCCCAGCGTTCTGGGCCTCGATGTCGACGTGCGGGGGCTCGATCTCAGCAAGGGGTTCGTACCCGGGCGAGAGCTCCCCGAGACGAGGTTCGACGGCGCGGTGAACCTGGACTATCGGGTCCAGGATGAGTCGCTTTCCTTCACGCTTGATCTCGGCGAAGGGGAATTGCTCGGCTTTCCGTTCGCGGAAGCGAGCGCGCGGGGTTCGTACGCGAACGACACGCTCAAGGCCGACGAGATCTTGATTTCTCATCCGACGCACACGATATCCGGGAGCGGCACGTTCGTCGGCGCTGACGCGGTATCGTTCATTTTCGACGTAGAATGCAAGGCGAGCGATACGATTTTCGCATATTTCGACATCGAGGAGTACCGCGCGGACGCGACGCTCAACGGGCGCTGGGAGGGGACGCTCGACGAATGGGACCTGCGCATGAACGGTTCATGCGGCAATCTCTCGTACCACGGAGCGTTAATCCCCGCGGGCGCGGTGAGGCTCGCGGTCGAGAAGAACTCCGACTTCACGGTTCTGTTCGATCTCGATGGGCCGGGGTGCAGCATCGGACCGGTGAAATTCACGGGGCTTTCCCTCTCGCTCGATTTTCGGGGCACGGCGGGCACCATCAGGAGACTCAACCTGTCGAGGGAGGATTTCAAGGCGGCCATCAGCGCCGAGATCGAGACCGAAGGCACGGACGCAACGGTGAGATTCAAGGAATGCACGCTGGAATCGCTCGGGGAAACGTGGATCGGCGGAGGCGCGTTCACCGTTTTCATCGGCGACAGCCTCGTGCGTTTCGACGATATCCAGTTCCATTCAAAAGCGGGAGCCGCATACGTCAATGGCGACGTTGGCCTTTCGTCGAAGACCGTTCGGGGAAGCTTCGCGTTCGAACGGCTCGGGTTCGATCTTCTCAACCGCGCCGGGCTCCTGAAAACGCCGCTCGCCGGGAAGGCGCGCGGCACGATCCTTTGCTCCGGTCCGTACGCCGATCCCGATCTCGATATCGATATCGCGGTCGAAGGCGGCCGCATCGATACCTTCATCATCGACACGCTTCTCATACGGGCCGATTACGCGAAAGGAAGCTATGCGATCGATTCCCTCGTCATCGGTTCTCCTTCCGGCTCTCTCAGCCTCAGCGGGCGGATATCGGGGATGCCCATTCGCGAGACGATCGACGATGTCGGGGGCGCGCTCAAGAAGGCGAGCGTGGCGCTCGAATCCTCGTGCAAGAATCTCGATCTCGTACCGTTTCTTTCCCTCGCCGGGATCAAGGCGCTCTCGGGCGGACGGCTGGACGGATCAATCTCGATAACGGATTCCCTCGCGCATCCGCTCGTTTCCCTGAAAGGCCGGATCGACCGGCTCTCCGTTTCGTCATTCACGATCCCTTCGGTCGATTGCGACATGAAGATCGATCGTAGCGAGCTCTCGGTCGACGGGACTCTGAACGTCTCGCCGGCGCACGCGGGCTCGTTCCATGGAAGCGTGCCGCTGAAGCCGGCGCGATTCCTCTATTCACTCGAGCGCTCACGCCCCGTCGCGTTCGAACTCGTCCTTCCCGAAGGGGATCTCGCGGCCCTTTCCGACGTGACGGATCTCGTCGTGGAGGGGGCCGGACGGTACTCGGGGCGGCTCGGCGTAACGGGCACGATCGCGTCCCCCCATCTCAACGGTAATCTGGAGCTGATGGGCGCGAGCTTCCGGCTCTCGGGGATGGAGGAGAAGTACAACGAGGTCAATGCGAGCATCATTATCGCGGATACGCTCATCACGATTTCCCGGTTCAACGGCCGCGAGGGAAAGAAAGGGACGATCGGCTGCGCGGGCACGATCTCGCTGAAGGGATGGAAACCGGTGGAATACCGCGTCGCGTGCGACGTGAACGAGTTCGTTCTCGCGAGTCTGTCGAATATTCTCGCGATTGTGAGCGGCAACGTGAGCATCGGCACGAGAATCGAGGGGGGGAGAGTGCTCCCCGTGATTACCGGTTCCTGCAAGATCAAGGAGTCGGAGGTGTATTACGACCTCGGCAGCTTCTCCGCCTCTCCCGAATCCGGCACCCTCGAGCTGCCGTCATATATCGCGGCGATCGATCTTGCGATACCGGGCAACACGTGGATCCGCACGCCGGACGCCCGCGTCGAACTTCAGGGAAACGTGACGCTGTACCACGACGCGAAGGGCACGTACCTGCGCGGCGAGCTCAATCTCGTGCGCGGCTGGTACAACGTATACGGCAACAAATTCAACATCACCTCGGGACAGCTCCAGTTCGTCTACGCGGGGAGTTTTCGTCCCGTCGTCGATATCGAAGCGGAGACGCGGGATCCGGAGGGAAGAAGGATATACCTCACGCTCCAGTGGCATCAGGACGATCTCGAGCCGCGGATCACGCTTCGCCACGAGGATCCCGGTTACAGCGAGACCGATATCTGGAAGATGCTCGGCGGAGGCGTCGTCACGGCGGAAGGAGCGGGAACGAGCTGGGACGCGCGGAGCACGGCGCAGAACCTCGCCGCCAACTACATCGAGCGGGCGCTCAACTCCCAGATGGAAGGGGTCACGATCGAGCTCGAGGCCGGCCGCGGCGCGAGCGAGCTCGCCGGTACGGGGGATTACCGGAACACGAAGATCGGGATCGGGAAATACCTCTCGCAGGGTTTCTACGTGAAGTACAAACAGGGTCTTTCGATCTCGTCCGCCCGCCAGATCGAGGTGGAGTACCGGATAAGCAATCTGTTTGTGATCCGTTCGGAAGTGATACGCAATTACGAGAAGGCTATCCAGGGAAACAGCCCGCGGACCTCGGACGAGATCAACGTCGATCTCAAGCTCCGATGGGAGTTTTAGGGAGGATAATGCTTGCAGTCGACTCGTCGATGCGCGAGCTTACTACAGACAGGAACGTCGGCGTGAAGTTTGTGAGAAAGGTGCAGATGTGAAGCGGAACGGAATGTCGCGAGCGGCGATCGGAGCGCTCGCCTTCATGTGCGTTGTCGCGCTTGCGGCGCCCTCGAGCGCGCAGGGCGATTGGTTCGGCAAAAACAAGGTTCAGAACAAGCGGTTCGAATGGAACGTCCTCAAAACGCCCCATTTTGACATCAATTTTCCCGGCGGCTATAGCGATCTCGCCGCGCGGACCGGAGTCATACTCGAGGCCGGGTATAACAAACTGTCGAACGATCTGTCGCATCGCGTCGCCTGGCGCATTCCCGTCATCATCTACGGGAGCCACTCCGATTTCCAGCAAACAAACGTGACCTGGAGCCTCATTCCCGAGGGAGTGCAGGCGTTTGCGGAGCCGATGCGGAAGCGCATGGTGCTTCATTTCGGGGGCTCGAATGCGGACTATGCGCACACCGCCGTCCACGAGCTCGTGCATATCTTCAGCTTCGACATTATCTACAGCACGCTCCTGAGATCGGTTTTCTCGCGGAGCATGCTCTTTCCAATTCCGCTATGGTTCATGGAGGGGCTCGCCGAATACTATTCGTTGGGGTACGATCGAAGCGGTGAAATGTTTATGCGCGACGCGACGGTCTTCGACTATTTGAGCGATCTCGATTATACCGGCGGCTACATGGCGTACAAATCGGGACAGGCGGCCATCTACTATCTGAACGAAACGTACGGACCCGGCAAGGTCATCGAGATCATGGACAACGTCCGCAACCAGCGCGGCTCGATCAGTATGGCGTTGGAGAGCTCGCTCGGGATCTCCTCCGAAGAGCTGAGCCGCGACTGGAAAAAAGCGATGCGGAGGCGCTACTGGCCTCTCTATGCGGACAAGAAAGAGCCTGAGGTTTACGGAAGACGGCTCACCGATCACGTGAAGAAGCATCACGGGATGAACATAAAACCGGCGTTTTCGCCGGACGGCCAGTACGTCGTGTACTTTTCGGACCTCAAGGGGCTCGATGGCATTTACCTCATGAATGCCGTGACGGGCCGCGTCGAGAAGCGGCTCATCTCCGGGATGATGTCGACGAGGTTCGAGTCGATCCGGAGCATGAATTCGAATCTCACATACAGCCCGGACGGCACGCGGGTCGCCTTCGTGGCGAAGTCGCACGGCTCCGACAGGTTATTCATCGTGCGTGTGCCCGGCGGCAAGATCCTCGACGAAATTCCGATCTCCCTCGATTTCTTCCTCAGCCCGGCATGGTCCCCGGCCGGAGAGACGATCGCCCTCGTCGGCGTGGTCCAGGGGCAGACCGATCTGTATCTCTACGACCTTGCGGGCGGGAAGCTCACCCGGCTCACGGAAGACCCGGACGACGAAGAGACTCCCTCGTGGTTTCCCGACGGAAAGAGGATCGCCTACGCCCGCTCCGCCCCGACCGCCCTTCAGCCCGCCTTCAAGCCCGACAGCGCCGGCGTCGTGCGGATATCGGGCGTGGATTTCACGGATTCCGGGAACGTGCGTGCGGTCGATAGCGATATCTGGAGCGTCGATACGGGAACGGGGGAGAAGACTCTCGTCATACGTACGGCCGGCAACGACAATAATCCCGTTGTGCTGGAAGGCGGCGAAGAGATTGTTTTCACCTCCGACGAAGACGGGATCAGCAATCTGTACCGGGGAAGCGTCACGGTCGGAAGCTACTACCGGTTCACCGATCTGCTCGGAGGCGTGTTTTCCTACGCGCATTCGACCGCGGGCGATCGCCTCGTATATAGCGCGTTCAACGCGGGAGGATTCGATCTCTTCGCCATGGACGTCTTCACGGAGAAATCCAAAACTTCCTACTCGACCGGGGGGCCGGCCATGAACGAGCAGGCCGCGAGCGAGGCGCCGCGCGATACGGCATCCCGGTCCAATAACGCCGGAGACGCGCCGGCGTCGGCCGCCGACACGAGACTCGCCGAGCCTCCTCCGATCGGAATCCGCGACGCCGGCCTCTCGGAGGACGAGTTTCCGCTGATCGTCGTCGACGAGGATTCGAAGGAGAACATCGATCCCGACACGCTCGAGGCGATACGGGCGAGGGTTACGAGCCAGATCGGCACCATCCAGCGCTACCACGCCCATCTCGGTCCCGACTATGTCGGCAATATGATGGGAATCGGTTATTCCACGGGATTCGGTTTCCAGCTCTACAATCAGATCGCGTTCAGCGATCTTCTCGGCGACCATCATATGCTCGTCGCGTTCAATTTCTTCCGCTCGGTCGAAGACAGCGACGTGCTCCTCACCTATCGCTATCTCAAGAAACGGATCGATTACGGGGTCGGTGTTTTTCAGTTCAAGAACTATCTCAATTCCCGCGTTTCCTCGGTAGGCGAGACATTCATCGATTATCAGCTCTTCACCGAGCGGAACTACGGCCTGTTCGCGCTGGCGAGCTATCCGTTCTCGACCTTCACGAGGGTCGATCTCGAGTTCCAGGGATTCGTCTCGGAACGGGAGTTTTTCGGCACTTACCGGGAAGGCTCTTCGGGGTATGAATACTACGAGCCCACGAAATCCAAGCGGCAGCTTCTCCAACCGACGTTCTCCCTCGTGCACGATTCGGCGTATTTCGGCTCGTTCGGCCCGGTGATCGGATCGCGCTGGATGCTGAGCGCTTCGCGAACGATCGCCTTCGCGGGGGACGACATTTCCCGCACGACACTCTTTGCGGACTACCGGAAATACATGCCCCTTTATTACCGGAACTACCTCGCCGTTCGCGGCATCGGCGCGCTGGGCATCGGGGACGATCCTCAGATCTTCTTCCTCGGCGGCCCGCTCACGATGCGTGGATACGATTACCTCCAGTTCACCGGTTCCCGGATGCTTCTCTTCAACGTCGAATACCGGTACCCGCTCGTCGACGCGCTCATCTTCGGCTGGCCCGGCAGGTGGGGAATCCAGAACATCGGTGGAACGTTTTTCCTCGATACCGGTTCCGTCTGGGGAAAGGGCAGATACGTGGAGCCGCTCCCCGATTGGCTCGAGCCGCGAGTCGTGAACGATCTCGCGTTCTACAGCGACTTCGGCGCCGGATTCTATATGCGGATCGGGTATCTGATTCTGAATTTCCAGCTCGGCTGGCCCACAGATTTCGCGCGGACCGGCGATTCCGTGTTCCATTTCTTCATCGGTCCTCAATTCTGATGGATACGTTGAATCCGCAGCAGAAACAGGCCGTGCTCGCCACGGAAGGTCCCGTGCTCGTGCTGGCCGGGGCCGGAAGCGGGAAGACACGTGTTCTCACCGAGCGCATCGCATACCTCATCCGCGAGAAGGGGATTTCCCCCGAGCGAATCCTCGCCTTTACCTTCACGAACAAAGCGGCGGGGGAGATGCGTTCGCGCGTCGAGCGGCACCTTGGGCAGCGCGAGCTTCCCTTCTGGATCGGGACATTTCACTCGACGGGGGTGAAGATCCTTCGCCGCGAGGCGAGCCACCTCGACTTCAGCTCGAACTTCGCCATCTACGACGAGGACGATGTCGTTCGCCTTATCAAGGATGTCATCAAGGGAAAGGGCTGGAGCCTTGACGAGAATCCCGTGGCGGTCGTGCGGGACCGGATTTCCCGCTGGAAATGCGCGCTCGTGGCGCCGCAGGAGGCGCTCGAGCGGGCCGGCGATCCGAACGAGGAGCGCCACGCGGGGATCTACAAGGGGTACGTCGACGGCCTGCGCAAGGCGAACGCGCTCGACTTCGACGATCTCATCGCGCGGGTCATCGAGCTCTTCACGGCGCATCCGCGGGTCAAGGAGCGCTACGCGCGCCAGTTTCAGTACGTCCTCGTGGACGAATTCCAGGACACGAACGCGATCCAGATGCTCATGATCGACGCGATCGCCTCGCAGCACAAGAACCTCTTCGTCGTCGGAGACGACGACCAGGCGATCTATGGCTGGCGCGGCGCGACCGTGGACAATATTCTCCAGTTCGACAAGGTGTACGAAGGCACCGTCGTCATCAAGCTCGAGGAGAATTATCGCTCGACGAACGCGATCCTCGACGCGGCGAACCGTCTCATCGAGCACAACAAAGGGCGCACGGGCAAGAGCCTCTGGTCCGCGAAGGGGGCCGGGGAGAAGGGGAAGCTCTTCTTCGTCGATGACGAGGAAGAGGAAGGGGCGGCCGTGCGCGAGACGATCATCGATCTTCTCAGAGGCGGCTACCGGCGAAGCGAGATCGCCGTGCTCTACCGCACGCACGCCCAGTCGCGGGCGATCGAGAACGCGCTTCGGACCGGCGGGATGCCGTATCAGATCATCGGGGGCGTTCGCTTCTACGAGCGCCGGGAGATCAGGGATCTTCTCGGGTATCTCAAGCTCGTCAACAATCCGAGTGACAACGTGAATTTCAAACGCGTCGTGAATGTGCCGCGGCGAAAGATCGGGGACGTGACGCTGGCGAAGATCGAGGAGGCGGCAGGGGACTCGAGCCTGCTCATGGCGCTTCGCGACAGGGATCTCCTCGCGGGGCTTCCCCGGGCGCTCCGCGAAAAGATCGAGGAGTTTTCGAATCTCGTCTCGTCCCTGCAGCTCAAGGCCCGGGAGGGAACCGCGCACGACGTGCTCCTCGCCGCGATCGAAAAAACGCACTATCGCGATCACCTCAAGGAAGATCCGAAAACGGCGGAGACCCGTCTCGAAAACATCGAAGAGCTTCTTGTCGAGACGCAGCGTTTCTCGTCGTCGGCGAGCGACCCGGGGCTCGCCGCTTTCCTCGAGAATATTGCTCTTATAAGCGACCTCGACTCGCTCAAGGGGGAGGAGCAGGTCGCTCTCATGACGCTTCACAACGCGAAAGGGCTCGAGTACCGCGCGATCATCATCACCGGGCTCGAGGAGGGGCTCCTTCCGCATTACTCGAGCTTCGAGGCGGTCGACGAGCTCGAGGAGGAGCGGCGGCTCTTCTACGTCGGCATCACGCGGGCGAAGGAGAGACTCTTCATGTTCTGCGCGGCGAACCGCATGCGGTTCGGGAGCTGGATCGGGAACTCCCCGTCGCGGTTCATCGGGGAGATACCCGTGAACCTGCTCGATATCGTCGGGGGGGACGAGGTGCCGCGCGGCGGGCTTTTCGCCCGGGAGACACAGGAGCTTCCCGAGACCCCGAAAGCGGCGGGCGGGGAGGGTTCATACCTGAGCAGGCGATTCAAGCAAGGGGCGACCGTGATCCACCCCAACTACGGCGAAGGCACGATCCGCAAGGTCGAGGGCTCCGGCAAGGACATGAAGGTCACGGTCCATTTCCCTCGCTACGGGGAGAAGAAGTTCCTCGTCGCGTATGCGCCGTTCAGGTTCGCCTGAGGCGAGAATTGATGCGGCCGCTCCGACGGCCGTCCCCTGTTGACATATCCCTGCCCCTCCTGCTAATCTAACATCTTCTCGAACGCGACTGCAGGGAGGCATGTTATGTCCTTGACCGAACTCGAATTGGAACACCTCGAGCGGCTCGCCCGCGT
The DNA here is from genome assembly GCA_041648155.1 of Candidatus Krumholzibacteriia bacterium. Classification (GTDB taxonomy): domain Bacteria; phylum Krumholzibacteriota; class Krumholzibacteriia; order Krumholzibacteriales; family Krumholzibacteriaceae; genus SSS58A. The sequence goes on along the minus strand of JBAZPL010000016.1, from coordinate 3,089 downwards.
GAAGCTGACCGGCGAATCGCGAGAGAAGCTGCGTGAGCAGCTCGCACGGATCATCGAGTTCGTGAAACAGCTCCAGACGATCGACACGGCCGGATACGAGACGCGCGCTTACGTGGGTGAGTTCGAGCCGGCGCTGCGCGAGGACGAGACGAAACCGTGCCTCCCGCGCGAAGAGGTGCTCGACGCTGCGCCACAAAAGGAAAGAGAATTCTTCGGCGTGCCCCCCGTGATCGAGGCGGACGAGCTCTGAGGTGCATGCCAATCTCATGAAAGATTCTCATGAATGATCTTCTTCGATATTCCATAGCAGAGCTGCAGGGGATGTACCGCGTCGGCACGGTAACCGTTCGCGAGATCGTTCAGTCATACCTCGATTCGATCGCCCGGCGCGAGCCGCGGATACGGGCGTTTCTCCAGGTCTTCAGCGAAGCCGCGCTCGACGAGGCGGCGAAACTCGATGCGAAGGGCTACGACGGACGCCCGCTCTTCGGCATCCCCGTCGCCATAAAGGACAATCTCTGCACGCGGGGGATCCCGACGACGTGCGCTTCGAAGATTCTCGAGGGCTATCGGCCGCCGTACGACGCCACCGTCATCGGTCGTCTCAGGGCCGCCGGCGCCGTTATCATAGGCAAAACGAACCTCGACGAGTTCGCCATGGGCTCCTCCTGCGAGAACTCGGCGTTTCAGATAACGCACAATCCGTGGAACGAGGCGTACGCCCCGGGAGGATCGAGCGGCGGCTCGGCCGCATCTGTCGCGGCCGACATGGCGCTCGCCTCGCTCGGCTCCGATACGGGCGGATCGATACGCCAGCCGGCGTCCCTCTGCGGCGTGGTCGGCCTCAAGGGAACGTACGGAAGGGTGTCGCGCTACGGTCTCGTCGCGTTTGCGTCGAGCCTCGACCAGATCGGACCCTTCGCGCGCGACGTGCGCGACTGCGCCCTCGTGATGGAGGCGATCGCGGGGCATGACGAGCGAGACGCGACGACTATACCTAAGCCGTCGCCCGATCTGCACACCGGTCTCGAGAAAGGCTTCGAGGGGCTGCGCGTCGCCTTCCCGTCCGATCTCGGGAAATGGGAGATGGATGCGTCGGTCAAGGAGATTGCGGCGCGCACGGTCGACGATCTCGCGGGAGATTCCGTGCCGATCGCTCGAGTGGCGCTCCCCGGCATGGAGACTTCCATCGCGGCCTATTACATTCTCGCGAACGCCGAAGCTTCGTCGAACCTCGCCCGCTACGACGGCGTCAGGTACGGTCTCCGCTCGAGCTCGAAATCGCTCGCCGACATGTACGACGAGACGCGCGGCGAGGGATTCGGCGACGAGGTCAAGCGGAGGATTCTGCTCGGCACGTACGTGCTCTCGTCCGGCTATTACGACGCATACTACACGAAAGCGCAGCAGGTGAAGGCGCTCATCTGCGCGCAGTTCGAGGAGCTGTTCAAGAGTAGCGATCTCATATTGCTTCCGACCTCGCCGACTCCGGCCTTCAAGCTCGGGGAGAGGCTCGAGGATCCGATCGCGATGTATCTTTCCGATATATTCACGACCCCGGCGAACATCGCGGGGCTCCCCGCGATATCCGTCCCGGGAGGGCTATCTCCCGAAGGGCTTCCCATCGGCATGCAGCTCGTCGCCGGATGGGGCGAGGAAGCGAAGCTCATGCGGGGAGCCTTCGGCCTCGAGAGAATGTACCGCTTCCGCGAGCAATACGTCCTCGGCCCGAAGGAAGAGAAGGGGCACAATGGCGGCCGTTGAATTCGAAACTGTCATAGGGCTCGAGGTCCACGCGCAGCTCGTGACGAAGAGCAAGGCGTTCTGCTCCTGCCCCGCGGTTTACGGCGGGGAGCCCAATACGCAAACCTGCCCCGTCTGTCTCGGGCTGCCGGGCGCTCTGCCCGTTCTCAACAACGAGGCGGTTTCGATGGCGATCCTCATGGGGCTCGCGACCGGCTGCCGCATCGCCCCGAGGAGCGTCTTCGCCCGGAAGAATTACTTCTATCCCGATTGCCCGAAGAATTATCAGATTTCGATGTACGACAAGCCGCTCTGCGAGGAGGGCCGCCTCGAGTTCAAGCTGGACGGCGAGATCCGCAGCGTTTCCCTCGAGCGCATCCACCTTGAGGAGGACGCGGGGAAGCTTATCCACGCCGATGAGGGAGGGAGCCTCGTCGATTTCAACCGGTGCGGCGTACCCCTCATCGAGATCGTGAGCAAGCCCGAGATCGGCTCGCCCGAGGAGGCTTCGAGGTACCTCATCGCTCTCCGGCAGCTTCTGCGGTATCTCGAGATCTGCGACGGGAACATGGAGGAAGGCTCGCTCCGCTGCGACGTGAACATCTCGCTCAGGCGGCCCGGCGACAAGCTGGGAACGAAGACGGAGATCAAGAATCTCAATTCGTTCAAGGCGGTCGAGATGGGAATCCGCTTCGAGATCGAGCGCCAGGCGGGCGTGCTCCGGAGCGGTGGACGCATCGAGCAGGTCACGAATCTCTGGGATTCGACGCAGAAGAAGCTCCTCACGATGCGCAGCAAGGAATACGCGCACGACTATCGCTATTTCCCCGAGCCCGATCTCCTTCCGCTCGATGTCGACGGCGCCTGGATCGAGAGGATGCGCGCCGCGCTCCCCGAGCTGCCTCTCGCGCGCGAGAAGAGATTTCGCGAAAGGTTCGGGCTTCCCGCGTACGACGCCGGTGTGCTCTGCGCGGAGAAGGGGCTCGCCGATTATTACGAAACCGTCGTGAGCTCGGGCAGCGACCCGAAGCTCGCGGCGAACTGGGTCATGCGCGAGATTCTCGAGGAAACTAAATCCGGTACAGAATTCGAAGGAGCTTCCGCGCCGGTTTCCGCCGAGCGCCTCGCGGAGCTCATCGTTCTCGTTTCGGGAGGCGTCATCAGCAACTCCGCCGGCCGCGAGGTCTTCAAGGAAATGGTAAAATCGCTCGACCCGGCCGCGAAGGTCGTCGAGAGACTCGGCCTCACGCAGGTGAGCGGCGAGAGGGAGCTCGAGCAGTGGGTCTCGGAAGTGATTGTAGCCAATCCCGACGAAGTCGCGCGCTACAAGGGCGGCAAGACGCAAC
>JBAZPL010000015.1:0-23027 GCA_041648155.1 Candidatus Krumholzibacteriia bacterium | reverse complement strand
CTCGCCGAGTACTACCGCGACCAGGGTTACCACGTGGCGGTCATGGCGGATTCGACCTCGCGCTGGGCGGAGGCGCTCCGCGAGCTCTCGGGACGCATGGAGGAGATGCCCGCGGACGAGGGCTTTCCCGCATACCTTCCGACGAGACTCGCCGAGTTCTACGAGCGCGCGGGTATGTTCGAGACGCTCTGCGGCGCCGAGGGCTCGATCAGCATCACCGGAGCGGTGTCCCCGCCGGGGGGCGATTTTTCGGAACCCGTAACGCAGCACACGAAACGGTTCGTGCGCTGTCTCTGGGCCCTCGACCGGCAGCTCGCGAACGCGCGGCACTATCCCGCGATATCGTGGCTCGACAGCTACAGCGAGTACGTCGACGAGATCGCCGATTGGTGGCAGGAGCACTCCGGAGGCGAGTGGATGGATCTGCGGCGGCGGATCATGGATCTCCTCCAGCAGGAGGGAAAGCTCCAGCAGGTCGTGAAGCTCGTCGGCCCCGATGTGCTCCCCGACACGCAGCGTATCGTGCTCGAGACCTGCGAGATGTTCAAGAACGCGTTTCTCCAGCAAAACAGCTACGACAAGGTCGACATGTATTGCACGCCTGAAAAGCAGGTGAAGATGCTCCGCGTGATACTCGACTTCTACACGCTCGGTCTCGAGAACATCAAGAAGGGCGCGAACATCCATCAGATCAAGAAGCTCGAAGTCCATTCCGACATCATGAGGATGAAATTCTCCGTCTCGAACGACGAGATCGGGAAGATCGACGAGATACGGGACAAGCTCCAGAAGTCCATGAAACAAGTGACAGAGATGTACGAATAAGAAACGGTGACGGCATGATGGAAAAGAGGCTCGCCGAGGGGAGAGAATACATCGGCATCAGCCAGGTGAACGGCCCCCTCGTCTTCATCAAGGGAATTCATAACGTCGGCTACGGCGAGCTCGCGGAAATCGTCGACTCGAAGGGGCTCGTGCGCCTCGGCATGGTGCTCGAATCGAGCGAGGGGGCGGCTGTTATCCAGGTATTCGAGGGGACGACTGGTCTCTCCATTCCCGAGACGCGCGTGCGGTTCCGGGGAGAGCCGCTCAAGTTCGGCGTCGGGGCCGAGATCCTCGGACGCGTCTTCAACGGGCTCGGGGCTCCGATCGATAGCGGGCCGCCGCCGATGGTCGAAGAGATGATGGACGTGAACGGGCTTCCGATCAATCCCACCGCGCGGGTATATCCGCGCAAGTGCATCCAGACCGGGATCTCGGCGATCGACGGCATGAATGCCCTCGTGCGCGGGCAGAAACTTCCGATATTCTCGGGTACGGGGCTCCCGCACAACAAGATCGTCGCGCAGATCACCCGGCAGGCCAAGATCACGGGTGAGGACGTTCAGTTCGCCGTCATCTTCGCCGCCATGGGAATCAAACATGACGTCGCGCGCTATTTCGTGCGCAACTTCGAGGAATCGGGCGTGCTCGAGAAAGTGGTATTGATATTGAATCTCGCCGACGACCCCTCGGTCGAGCGCATCGTGACGCCGCGCGTGGCGCTCACGGCGGCCGAGTTCCTCGCGTTCAAGCTGAATATGCACGTGCTCGTCATCCTCACCGACATGACGAACTACTGCGAGTCGCTCCGCGAGATCTCCACGGTCCGCGAGGAGATCCCGAGCCGCAAGGGCTACCCCGGCTACCTCTACAGCGACCTCTCGAGCATTTACGAGCGTGCGGGGATGGTCAAGGGCTACTCGGGCTCGATCACCCAGATGCCCATTCTCACGATGCCGAACGACGATATTTCGCATCCCGTGCCCGACCTTTCCGGGTACATCACGGAAGGGCAAATCGTTCTCGATCGCGAGCTCGATCACCGGAACATATACCCGCCGATTGCGGGACTTCCCTCTCTCTCTCGGCTCATGAAGGACGGGATCGGCGAGGGGATGACGCGCGGCGACCACGCGCACATCGCGAGCCAGCTCTTCGCAGCCTACTCGCACGTGAAGGACGTGCGGGCGCTCGCCGCCGTCATCGGCGAGGAGGAGCTCACGCCGCTCGACAAGACGTACCTCGATTTCGGCAACCGGTTCGAACGCGAGTTCCTGAGCCAGGGGGAGTACGAGGACCGGACCATCTCGCAGACACTCGACATCGGATGGAAGGTGATATCCTACCTGCCCAAGGAGGAGCTGCACCGGATTTCCGAGGAAGAGCTCAACAAGTATTACGGGAAGTGACCCATGGCGCGACACGAGCTGGCCCCGACCAAAACGAATCTGATGAAGGTCAAGCGCGACCTCGGCTTCGCGAACGAGGGATGGGAGCTCCTCGACCAGAAGCGAAAGATTCTCGTCGTGGAGCTCATGGGGCTCATCGATCGCGCGGTCGAAGCGCAGGTAGAGGTCGAGAAGAAGCTCGCCGTCGCCTTCGGCGCTCTCGATCAGGCGATGCTGCGGATGGGCCGCCGGGACCTGACGCTCGTCTCCCTCGGGGTGCACATCCGTTCCGACATCAAGTTTTCCGAGCGGCGGATCATGGGCGTGTCGATTCCGAAGGTTCGCGTCGATTTCGACGACAAGTCGCCGTACGTGGTGGCCGTCGAGAGCAGCATCTGGCTCTCCGAGGCGAACGTCCGCTTCCGCGAAGTTCTCAAGCTCATCGGGAAGCTCGCCGAGGCGCGCATCTCGCTCATGCGCCTGTCGCGCGAAGTGGCGAAAACCATTCGCCGCGTCAACGCGCTCGAAAAGGTTTTTATCCCGGATTACGAGGAAACGTTGAAATATATCAATTCGTCCCTCGAGGAAATGGATCGAGAGGCGTTTTTCATCAACAAGATGATCAAGAGTCACCTTCAGAAGAGGAAAGAGGCTGCGCAATGACCGGTACGGCGAATCCCTTCGGCAAGATCCTGCTGTACATCGACGGAAGCGAATCATCGATCACGGCCGCGCTGTTCGCGATCGCTCTCTCGAAGGCGCACGACTCGCTCCTGAGGGTTATTTTCGTCGTGAACGACAACCTCCTCAGCGAGCTTCTCAGCGCGAAGGTCTTTGTGCAGATGGAGAAGATGGACTACGAGCGGGACCTCGAGGATGATGGAAAGCGCAAGCTCAACTACGTCGTGAAGCTTGCCGAGAAAAAGGGCGTCAAGGTCGATACGATTCTCCGCAAGGGCATCGTTCACGAGGAGGTCGCCCGGGAAGTCACCGCGACCGATTGCGATCTGCTGATCCAGGGGGAGCTCGGAGAGGTCTTGAGCCTTCGCGACTCGTTCTACGAGGAGGGGGAGCGGATTCTGCGGAAGGTTGGCTGCTCCGTTCTCGTCGTGCGCAACAAACAGAAGGTGGACAGGCTGTACGAGTCGATCTGAAGACCGCCGGAAAGATGCTGCGGGGCGGAAACGAGGGCCTTGCGAAGAGACATGGCGTTGATTATGTTTCGTGAATATCGAAAGGCTGCCGGGATTAGTTCCCGAGGAGGCAAACAGCGATGAAGCTTACGGATTATATCACACCCGGGCACGTGAAGATCAAGATCGAGGGTGAAAACAAGGAAGAGGTCATCGAGGAGCTCGTCTCCCTACTCGTCGATACGAGCGACGTGGAAGACCCCGATGCGATCTACGAGGCCGTGATGAACCGGGAGCGCGAGGGATCGACCGGTCTCGAGAAGGGCGTGGCGATTCCGCACGCGAAATCGGATGCGGTGAAAAGCCTCAGCATGGTGATCGGGATATCGCGCGCCGGCGTCGATTTCGCGGCCCTGGACGGAAAGCCGTCGCATCTTTTCTTTCTCATGGTCGCGCCGACGTCCGAATCCGGCCCCCACGTGCAGGCGATCGCCAAAATCGTCAAGATGATCAAGCTCGACAAGTTCCGGAAAAAGCTGCTCGACGCCAAGAAACCGGATGACGTGGTCGAGGCGATTTCGCGCGTCGAAAACGGCGAGGACGAGGAATAGGCACGGGCTCACGTACCCCGTGATCCGCGGCGCTTCAAAGCGGTTTTCCCGTCTGTCGAAGATCACGATGAAAAAACACCCGGCCGATACGGTCATTGGCTACTTCGGCTTCCCGCGACGGAAGATTCTCCGCGAGACGCGGGAGAGATTCGGTCCGGATCTTCCGCTCGTGGATCTCGACGTCGATATGGGCGCGCCCGATTCGGGGATCCTCCCCGCGACGACGTGCCGGATCGTCGCGAACGTCGTCGATAACGCGCTGAGCCTCGGGAGCGCTCTCGCGGCGGTGGTGGCCGCCGTCGGGGAGGACAAGTGCGATCGCGGGCGGCACGCCGCCTTTCTCCTCCGGAAAATGGGTTTTTCGGTGATCGAGTCGCGCTTTCCGGAAGAGGAATTCGAGAGCCGGCCGCTCGTTTTTTCGCGCGCGCGACTGCCGCTCAGGGAGAAGATCGACCGGATCATGGCGACCGTCGTCGATCCCTCGGCGCCGGATCCGGCCCCGGCCTCCTGCGAGCCGACGCACGGCTTTTGGGGCGTGCCCCCCCACGATTTCCGCATCCTCGATCTCTTTCCCGAAACGACGCACGTCTACGGGTGGACGCGGTGCGTCGAGGCGGGGCGCCCTTCCGACGTCGAGCTCGAGTGCCGGGTCGACGATGCGATTCCAACCATATTCTTCACACAGAGCTTCTGCGCGAAGCAGGATCTCGCGCATTTCCTTGCGGAGAGACACCGGGGACTCGCCGTGGATTGCCATCGCGAGATCAACGATTCGATCCTGGCGAAGGTCGAGGCATTCGTGAGGTTGTCGCGATGAAGATAGCCGACTGCGGCAGCACGTATTCGAAGATCCTCGATCTCGACTCGGGCGCCCTCGAGATCGTCGCGACGAAGGAGCTCGTGCGGCGAAAGAGCGAGCGCTACGAGGTCGCGACGGGGCACTGCGCGCGCGGCAGATGCGCGGTCTACCGGAACGAGCTCATCGCGCTGGCCGAGGGGGGGCTCGCGCTCGTCGCGGACGGGGACTTTTCCCTTGTCGACGTGGGCGGCAGGGATATAAAGTTCGTACGGCTCAAGGGGAGGAAGGTCGAGAAGCTCGACTGGAACCTCTCCTGCGGCTCGACGACGGGGGCGACGCTCGAGCTTCTCGGGAACTACTATGATATCGATTTCTCGACCCTTCCGCCGTCCGACCGGTGGGTGAACGTCACCTGCGGGGTTTTCGGAATGGAACGCGTGCTCGAACAGATCTCGCTCGGAACCTCTCCCGAGGAGAGTGTCGCCATGTTCCTCCACGGTCTCGTGCGCAACGTGATCGATTTTATCGGGAGGCCGGCGCATTTCTACCTTTCGGGGGGCTTTTGCGAGAACCCGTGCTTCGTGCTGACCGCCGAGCGCTACTGCCGCGTCACGCCTCTCGGGAGAACGGTCCTCCTCGAGGGCCTGAAGAAGGGACTCGAATGAACAGAATGAGTGCGAATATCCCGCGATCCTTGGCGGTGCTCGCGCTGTGCGCTTTCACGGCCTTCATGATACCGTCGTGCCGTTTCCTGCAGCGCGGATCGCCGGCGGATATCGGGCTGAAAAGCGTTCCCACGGGAACCGACCTCGCCGCCGCGGCGCGATTCACAGTCGCGGGGGACGATGTGCCGGAATTTTTTATGAAAACGCTGCCCGACAGCGGAATCGTTCCCGTGCGTGTCTCGATTCGCAACGAGGGCTCCGCGCCGCTTCTCATCCACAGCGCGAACGGAATGAAGCTCGCCGCGGGATTCGAAGGATTCGCGCTCGTCGGGAGCGGCACAACGTATCTGCCTCTCGCTCCGAAGAAGGTCGCGGAGAGAATGCTCGGAACGAATAAGGCGGGACGCTTCCGTATGCGCAGCGCCACGAGCTTCGTCGCGGGGACGCTCTTCGCTCCCGTCGGCGCGTATTTCATGTACAGCGAGGTCGATATCGGGCGGTACTACCGGCCCATCTTCAGAAAGTCGTTCTATCCCGCGTTCGAAAGCGGCATGATGAAGCCGGTGCTGATCGCGCCGGGAGAGGAGCGGAGCGGTTATCTCTACTTCGCGATTCCCCGGGGCGCGAGGCCCGATTCCTGCGAGCTCTTCGTGCGCGCGTGCCTGCCGCAGACGGCTCAGCGCTCGCTCTCGGGCTCCAGCTTCATGTTCTCGCGAGACGAACGGGCGGCCGCGGGGGCCGCTCAGGGGTTTCTTTTTATGCTCGGCGAGGTTGCGGGCGCGGGATCGCATGGTCTGTATCTGGCGCGCGCCCGCGCGCTCGATGCGAAATCAGATCCGCTCTGGACCTTCGTGACGCCGGTCGCCTCGAAGTCCGCATCCATCGCGGACGCTTCCAGCGACGGGACGCTCGCGGCATGCGCCGTTAATTTCCAGGCGAAGGGCAGGGTTTATCTAGTGCGGGGCGGCGAGAAACCGGCACTGTTCGAGGAAAAATCGTTCACGCGCAAGGTACGTCGCGTATTCGTCGCCTCCGGCGGGGCGTTCGTCGTGACGGAAGACGCTTTTTGCCACTATTTCGATGCGTCCTCCAGCAAGTGGGCACGCGGCGTGAAGCTCGGTCTCGATATCGACGACACGGCGGTGCTGAACGAGCGCCTGCTCGCGTTTTCGAAGGCGAAGGGGATATCCTTTTTCAGCGCCTCGGGCGCTTCGCCGGTCGCCCGCGGCGAGAATAAATCGCTTCGAGCGGCAAAACGCACCGTGATCGGGCTGCTCGGCGGAGATCTCGTGCTCCTGATGAGGGGGTCCTCCGTCCGGTGCGATACGCTCGCCCTTCTCGACACCGGCGCAATGGGAGAGATCGGCCGCGGCGCTCTGCCCGGAAAGGTCCGCGCCGCCTCGTCCGACGGATCGAATCTCATTATGCAGTTCGAAGACGGCACGATCGCGAGAATCGTGCGCGAATCGCGCGGCCTTTTCGCCGTCGCCGACGCGGGGTATCTTCCGTTCGAAGCGCGAACGCTCAGGGCCCTCCCGGAAGGATTCATCGCGGTCGGAGCGGCGGGAGCCTTTGCCGCCGGGTCGGTCGGATCATTCAATCCCGGCGTCCGCGGCGCCCTCGAGCTATCCGTTCAGGTGCGGTGAAGGCGCCGGGAGGCGAGAGTCATGGACTTCAAGCCGGCAACGATCGAAGAGGTTCTCGCGACATTCTCCTCGCACCTCGCGAAGAATTACCCTTCGGCCGACGATTTTCGCCGCAACTTCGACCTGCTTCTCAAGGGGAAGCGCGAGCGGCCCGGCGAGGCGGAATACCCGGTCTCCCTCGAGAGGAATATCGTTTTTCTGAACGATCTCGTGGCGGAAGCCGAGGCGTTCGTCGAACGGATTCTCGTCGCGGAAACCGGAGGAGACGCGAAAGAGGAGGACATCTCCACGGCGCTCGATGCCATCGAGAACGATGCGCATGAAACGAATGCGCGGAGGCACCGGGAGGCGTTCGTCGAAGGGAGCGCGGCGGATTTCCGGGAGCTCCGCGAGGACCGCGCGGTCGGAGGGAAGCCCTATCTGGACAAGCTCGAGTTCAATTACCGCTACCTCATGACGGTCAGGATATTCCTGTTCGAATTCATCTCGGTGCTTGCGGCGATACGGGCGAGCTATTCGATTCCGGGCGGGACGCCCGAGATTCTGGCGAAGATACGAAATCACCTCGAGGTGACCGTTCACTATTACCTCGGAAACGTCGCCGTCGGAGAAGAAGAGGGTGCAAAAACGGGCGCCGGGGGCGCGGAGCGAGGCGCCGGGGGCGCGGAGCCCGGCACAGGGAACGCGGAGCCCGGACCCCGGTGCTCCGGGAGCGCCGGGTAGCTTCGAGCGCCGATTCTTTACTTGAAAAAACGCTCGCGGCACGGTAAGCTCTTCGCCGTAACCCATTCAGGAAGCTGGCATATCGACTCTATCGTCAGCGTGCGTTTCGGGAAAGGAGCAGCCGTGCAATTGAAAGAGCTCATGTGGACGGATGTATGCTGTCAGCCGGCCTGTTCGGCCGGAGCGCTCGCGAGAGCGGGTAAAATCCTCGCATTTGTCTGCTTCACGGCGGTCGCGGCGCAACTGGCCGTGCCTCTTCCCTTCACGCCCGTTCCTGTGACGATGCAGACGCTCTTCGTTGTCCTCGCGGGCCTCACGCTCGGCGCCCGCGACGGATTCTACGCGCTTCTCGCGTACCTTGCTCTCGGACTCGCCGGGGCGCCCGTATTCGCCGGTTTCAGCTTCGGCCCCGCCGCGCTCCTCGGCCCGACCGGGGGATACCTCGTATCCTTCCCCGCGGCCGCGCTCATCTCGGGATATCTTTCCGGGAGGCTCGGCGGAAGCCGTGTCGCGGCATTCTTCGCGTCTCTCTGCGGGATGGCCCTCATTCTCGCGAGCGGCGCTGCTTACCTGTCCTTCGTCGCCGGCCTGCCGTTCGAGCAGACGGCCTCACTCGCGATCCTGCCGTTCATCGCGGGGGATCTCGCGAAGGCGGGTCTAGCGGCGCTTCTGTCGAAGAGGGGCGTCTGATTATTTCGAGCCTTCCCAGCCCGCGAGCCGCGCCCAGAGCCACCATGCGGCGTACGCCTTGAGGTTCCCGTTCAGCGGCTGCGTATGGGCCGCGGTGCAGCTGTACCATTCCCCCGGATGAGCGATCTGCCATTCGGTCGCCCAGTTCCCGTCCCAGGTCTCGTCCCCGTCGACGTCGTAGTCGCAGTTGTCGTTGGGTTCCCAGGCGCCGTAGTAGACGCCGTCCGGATTGTACGATTCGATGTCCGCGAAGTCGTAGAGGATCTTCTTCTGTGCCCTGCAATAGGCGCGGATCTGCTCGTTACGGATGTGCAGGTTGCCGGTAAGCCCGTATCCGTCCAGGTGTCCCGTCATGTAGACGAACTTCACGCCCGGAAAATCGGATTCGAGCGTGGTCATGAGGCTCAGATAGGTGAGAATGTCATCCTCGGACGCGCTGCGCACCTGTCCGCACCACGACCAGATGATGACGTTGACATCCGGATGGGCGTTGAGGTAGGTGCGCGTGGCCGAGGCCCATGCCGAGAAGTTGGGAGCGCCGAGGTCACTGGCTCCCGAAAACGGCTTGTCCCTGAGATCGAGCGCGCCGCCGGTTCCGCCTGAGTTCCAGGAGTACAGGGCGCCCTTGAAGTCGACGAGCCCCGTCATGCCGTCCACGAGCTGGCTTCCGTGGGAGGTGTGCCCGTAGGCGATATGGAGGGACGACTTCGCCTGCTCGATCGCGGCCTGCGGAATCGCGTCGATGTCGATGCTCGTGTGATCGACGATGATCGCGTTCGTACTCGAATCGAGCGGGTGCTCGCGCGGGGTGTTCGGCTTGCTGTCCGATTCGCACGATGCGCTGACCAGGAGCGCTATCGCAATTAGCAATAAAATAATAAGATACATCTTGTCACCCATTCCGATCTCCTTTCCTTGTCCGATGCGGTCCGGATCCCGGGAATAATGCAAGAATCGTGCGCTTTCAGGAGCCGCCGAGTGAGCGCAGGGCGTCCCCGCTGAGCCGGTAGAGAATCCAGTCGTCCATCGCGCGTGCGCCGAAGTGCTCATAGAACTCTCGGGCCGGATTCCACTCGAGGACCGTGCATTCCACCCTTCCGAGATTGCGCGCGCGCGCGATCTCCGCGCACCGCACGAAGAGCGCCTTGCCGACGCCGAGGCTGCGGTACTCGGGCCTCACGTAGAGGTCTTCGATGTAGAGGCCGGCTCTTCCGACGAACGTCGAATAGTTCCTGAAATGAATGACGAATCCCGCGGGCTTTCCGCCGCATTCCGCAAGAAGGGCCTCCGCCGCGGGATTGCCGCCGAAAAGGCTCTCGCGAACGATCTCCTCGGTCGCCGAGACCTCGTGCGGGATCCGCTCGAATTCCGCGAGCTCCCCGATCATCCGGAGCAGAAGCGGGACGTCGTCGACGGCGGCTTGCCGGATCGCGACTCGTGACGCGTTGCTCATCGTCAGATGCCCTCCTCGAAGCGTGCCGCTCGAAGGATAATCAACGCCGGGGGGGTTGACAACAGGAGAAATCGGGATAAGATAGTGTAGCGAGTGGGCGGATAGGGAACAGGAGTAATGAAGAATGCCGCTGCACAGCGGCTGATCCAAAGAATCCCTGCGCCGACTCGGTACATCCTCATAGCGAGACGCCCCGGATTCCCAGATACCTCAGTGAGAGTCCGAGGCGTCTTCTATTATTACTGGGGCCGCCGGCGGCTTCGGAACAACGTTATTTCCCGCCCGCGAGCCGTTCCAGCACGCGGCATTCCATGTCGATCCGGGCGTCCCACGAAACGAAATAGCTCCGTCCGAACTGAGCAGCCCGCTCGCCGAGGCGTTTCCTCAGCGCGTCGTCGCGGATGAGGAGCTCAAGCTTTTTGGAGAATTCAACGACGTCGCCGTTCTTCACGAGGAGCCCCGTCTCGCCGTCGCGGATGACCTCGGAAGTGCCCGACACGTCGAAGGCGACGACCGGCACGCCGCAGAGGATAGCCTCGCACGGCGGGAGCGACATGTTCGTGAGCTCGTTCGTCGCGGCGAAGATATCGCTTGCCTTGAGGAAATAGACGACATCTCGGTGCGGTATGACCCCCGTGAAGAGCACGTCGCGTTCGAGGCCGAGCTTCGCGGCCTCCCGTTCGAGCCGCGCCCGTTCCGGGCCGTCGCCGCCGATGACGAACGCCGCCTTCTCGCGAAGCGACGGGTCCAGCATCGCGATCGCCCGGAGAAGGAGCTCTATCCGCTTCGATTCGACGAGGCGCGAAAAAGTGACGACGAGGATCTTGTCCTGTGGAAGCCCCATCATCCTGCGCGCCTCGCTCCGGTCGACGGGGAGATCGGCCCACTCGGTGTCCATGCCGTTCGGAAGAAACGATATCTTCTCGCGCGGGATGCCGAGGCGCGTGAGCGCCATCTCTCCGCGCGTCCCGTCGTTGAGAATGATGTAGTGATCGACGGGGCTCCGGAGCGCGATCACCTGCTCGATGCTCTTCCAGAGATACTTGATTCTCGAAAAATCGAACCGGTCGAGGTACATCACGCCGAACAGCTTCACGACCGTCGGAATGCCGAGCTTCCTGCCGACCGACGTGAGCGGGTAGAACGAATAGTGCGTGAATCCCATGAGGACGTCGGGTTTGATCTCGGCCGCGAGCCGCTCGAACCTTCGAAGCACGACGAAGGGGAAAAGAATCGGCCAGATGAACCGCCGCAGGATCGCCGGAAAGCGCTCGAACCTCCTGAAGAGGTTCGGATACGTATGATAGGTGAGAAGCGAATCCCGGAGATTCTCGCGCTTCGCCTTCGGTTCCGGTATGAGGAAATGGAGCTCGATTCCCTTCTTCGTGAGATGCCTGACGAATTGCAGCTCGTCGGCGACACCGCCCCCTTCGCCGAGCGACCAGATGTCCTCCCAGATGGAAAGGATGAGGATCTTGTTGAGCTTGTGTTCCAATTTGCCCCGCTCTTACAGGGCTCTGACCCTGTTCCTGATAATTCCGATTCTCTCGATCTCGACCGTCACGATGTCGCCGTCCTTGAGAAACACGGGCGGATCGCGGTGGGCGCCGACTCCCGCGGGCGTGCCCGTCGAGATGATGTCTCCCGGGAGCAGCGTCATCGCCGAAGAGACGAACGAGACGATTGTCGCCACGTCGAAGATCATATCCGCGGTGGTGCTCTCCTGCATCACGACTTCCCCCAGCCTCTGGCGGATCGCGAGCGCGCCCGGATCGCCGAGCTCGTTCGCCGTCACGATCCAGGGACCGCAGGGGGCGAAGGTGTCGAAGCTCTTTCCCCGGAACCACTGCTTGTCCTCGCGCTGGATTGCGCGCGCGCTCACGTCGTTGAACGCCATGTAGCCGGCGACGTAGGAGAGGGCGTCCGCCGCCGGGATCATCGTGCCCTCGCGCCCGATCACGACGGCGAGCTCCGCCTCGGCATCGACGTTCTCGACCCCGGGACGGATGACGATGTCGTCGAAGGGGCCGGCGAGCGCACTCGGGGCCTTCGCGAAAAGGAGTGGTCGCTCCGGCGGCTCTTTTTTCTGCTCGAGGGCGTGGCCGCGGTAGTTCATGCCGAGGCAGACGATCTTGCTCGGGCTCTGAACGGGCGCATGGAGGCGCGTTTCCTTGAGAGGGAGAAAATGCGATCGGTCTATCTCGGACGCATTGTCGGAAAGATTCTGGACCTCGGGGATAAGGCCGCGGCGGAAGAGGTCCTCGACCGTGACGGGGGCGCAGTGCAGGACGGAGCTCACGTCGAGGATCATGTCGGCGACGACCACTCCCGCGCGCCTGCCGGGCTTTTCGAAGCAAACGAGCTTCATGCGTTCACCTTTCGGTCCGCGTGCCGGTGGTCCCGGTGTCGGCGACCGGGGTGTCCGTGGCCGGAACGCCGGCGGCCGGGGTGCCGGCGAGCGCCTCGACGCGTCTCGAGAATTCGGAAGCGTCGATGAACCCCGTCGCTCTGAGCTCCGCGCGCTCGTTCCCGGCCCCGTCGATGAAGATGATAGTCGGAACCCCTCGAACCCGATAATTGTTTTTTATCTTTGTCTCGGCCGCGCCCGATTTCGTGAGGTCGACCCGCAGGGGGACGAATCCGGCGGAGAGCCTGACGACTTCCGGATCGACGAAGGTCTTCTTGTCGAGCTCATGGCACGGGAGGCACCACGCGGCCGAGAAATCGATGACGACCATCTTTCCCTCTCGCGCGGCGCTGAGGACCGCCTCCTCGCTGAACGGCTGCCAGGCGATTCCCCGCGGCTTCACGTCCGCGCCGCCGCGCATCGCCGGAAAAACGAGAAACGCCGCGCCCATGGCGACGCCTGCGATTCCGACCGCGCGTTTCAGAACCTTGAAGCCCCGGCCCGCGCCGGCCGTCCGGTCGATCCAGCCGAGATATATTCCTCCGGCAATCGCGATCGCCGCGTAGCCGATCGACACGAGTCTCGGCCCCAGGAGTTGCCGCGCGAAGTAGAGCGCCATCGCGACGAGGACGAATCCGAAGATTTTCCGCACCCAGATCATCCAGGCACCCGAGCGGGGGAGGCGCGAAAGGCTTCCCGAGAGCGTGCCGAGCACGAGGAAGGGGAGCCCGATTCCCCACGCGAGGGTGAAGAACAGGAAGAAGCCGAGAAGCGGCTTGCCCATCTCGCCGACGTAGGTGAGGAGCCCGAGGACGAAGGGGCCGATGCACGGCGCCGCGACGATTCCCATTGTGAGACCCATGACGACCGCGCCCGCGTAGCCCTGGCGCGCCGATCCCGTGCGCCGCGCGAGGAACATCGGCATGCGGATCT
The DNA here is from genome assembly GCA_041648155.1 of Candidatus Krumholzibacteriia bacterium. Taxonomy (GTDB): domain Bacteria; phylum Krumholzibacteriota; class Krumholzibacteriia; order Krumholzibacteriales; family Krumholzibacteriaceae; genus SSS58A. The sequence continues at coordinate 9,757 of JBAZPL010000015.1, read as the reverse complement.
CCCAGAGCCCGAACATCGAGAGGGCGAGTACCACGAGGATCGCGGCGAGAATCAGGACGACGAACGGGTTCTGGAGGGCGGCGCCGAAGAGGTTGCCCGTCATCGCGGCGATCGTGCCGAGGACACTGTACGTTATCGACATCCCGAGGACATAGAGGAGCGCGAGGAGGAACACGCGCGAGGCGCGCCCGCCCGCCTGTCCGCCGAAGTAGCTGATCGTGATCGGGATGAGGGGGTATATGCAGGGGGTGAGGTTGAGGGCGAGGCCGCTGAAGAAGACGATAAGAAAGGTAAGGGCGAGGCCGCGCTCCGCGATCATTTTCCCGAAATCTCCGGTGAACGACGGGGCGGCTTCGACACCGGCGGGGGCGCCGTCGTCTCCGGCGAAGGGAGGCTTCGAGAAGATCTCCGCATCGAGCTGCTCGACGCCTTCGTCGAGCGTTCCCACGCGGATCGTGTCGTCCGCCGAGGCGCTCGCCGGCTCGACGCACGTGAGGTTGTTGCAGCCCTGGTACCGGATCGTCGCGGTAATGCGGTACGACCCCGGTCTGACGTCCGGGCCGACGCGGACGATCGCCCCGAACACGGCGACGCCGTCGTACAGGGCCATCTTCGTCTCGCTGATCTCGAGCTTTCTGAGAACGGGCTCGGGGTAGAGGAGCCGCACGATCTCTATCCCGGCGGGCGCGCTCACCTCGAGGACCGTCGGGATGAGATACGATTCGAGGGGCTTGTCGGCGTTGATGTGCCATCCCGCGGCGATATCGGCGGTGATCGCGATGTATCCGACGGAGCCCGGGTGAAACACCGAAAGAGAGTGGCCCATGTCGGCCGTAACGAGCGCTCCGCCGGAAAAGCCGAATCCCCGGGCGTTCCCCGCGTCCGGCGCGAGAAGCGTCGCGACGAACGCGAGAGCGATCAAAGCCCGAACACCATCGAAGCGCAGCGCCCTGAGCCTGAACATACGGTCTCCTTCCTTCTCAGCGTGAATATTTGAAAACGTAGACTCCGCCGGAGCCGCTCGCGGCGTATACGAAGTTCTCGTCGGCGAAAATCCCGCGAGCGTCGTCGGCGGTGTCGTACCAGACGGCGATCGCGGGCCTGCTCGGGTTCGATACGTCGACCGCGGCCACACCCTTCGTATGGGCCGCGGCGAAGAGCGTTTTTCCGAGCGCGTGGACCGCGCGCGCGACGGTGCCGAGCGAAAGCGAGCCGACGATGCGGGGCTTCTTCCTGTCCGAGACGTCGACGACGGAGATCCCCGCGCCGCCGTTCGCGAGGTACGCGATGTTTCTGACCACGAAGCAATCGCAGTTCCAGCCGGGCGTATCGAGGACCGAGACGGGCGCGGGCGCGCCGGCGGCGAGCGAGTAGATGCGGCAGCCATCGTAGCCGTCGGCGAAATAGAGATAGCGCCGGTCGACGTCGATGCCCCGGACTTCGGAGAAATCCCGGCGCCAGATGAGCTTCGGCCGCCGCGGCTCCGCGACGTCCACGATCTCCACGCCCCCGAGCCCTCCGGCGCAATAGGCGCGCCCTCCCTTGACGACGAGGGCGGACATAAAGTACGGGGATGCGTGGCGTCCGATGATATTCGCGCGCGCCGGGTCTCTCACGTCGGCCGCCTTGAGCCCGCCCGTGCCGTCGGCGATGAAGAGATACGCGCCGCTGAGAGCGACGTCGCGCGCCTCGACCGTCTGAATGTGTCCGATCCAGTCGATTGTTCCGTCGCGCCCGACGCTCCCGATGCGAACGCCGTCATAGCCGTTCGCCACGTAGAGGATGCCGTCAACAGCGACGAGACTGATTGCGAACCCGCGCGTCGGGAAAAAGCCGATGAGCTTCGGCCCGCCGCGCTCGAGTCCGTAGATGCGCACGCCGTCGAACGGGGCGACGACGGCGAGGCGCTTGCCTGCCATGAACACGCCGGTCGCCCTGTTCATTTCGCCGCGCGTTTCACTCGCCGCGGGGCTCCCCGTGGCGATCGGTTGGGCGTAGCGATTGACGCTCTCGAGCGTGAAGCCTTTGCCGGACCTGAGCTTCACCCGTGCGCCGCCGCCGGCGCCCACCGAACGCTCGATCTCGAAGGGGAGGAGAAACTGGAGGTTCGTGAGGAGCATTCCTTCGCTGTCTCCGACCGCGATATCGGCGACGCCCTTGACGCGGAGCGATTCGATGGGGAGGGGGCGCTCGGGCCTCCCGAGATCCCAGCACAGGACCTCCCCCGTGGAGGTGAGGATAAAGAGGACGCCGCTGCGCAGGATCCCTTTCTTCGCGTCGCGCGCGATTCTCGCGTCGCTCCGGCTCCTTGGATCGGTTCCGAGCGCCGCTTCCGAAATCTCGCGCATCGCGCCGCCCCGCGCCACGCGGTATATCGACGCCTTCCTCGGATGAATGATCGCGAGGATGTCCCCTTCCGCGGCGAGCGAGAACACGGGGGCGGCAAGCTGTTTCATTTCGCTGAAGCGGGGTTCGCGCGGATCGGCGCAATCGAATATATAAAGTCTGCTCTGCGCGTCGGCAACGAAAAGCGTGCTTCCCGAGAGCGCGCATCTATCGGCCCGGATCGCCTTGTACCGGAACGTTTCTTTCGGCGCGCCGGGGCCGGAAATGTCGAGAACGACAAGACCGCCGCCTGAGGCCGCCACGTAGGCCAGGGAACCTTTCACGATTATCTCGCCGGGTTCTCCATCGAGCGGGAGATAGGCGGGATTACGGAGCGCGTCCCCGCCCCGGAAGATCGCGATTCCGCATCCCGTTCCGATGATGACGTCGTCGCCGGAGAACGCGATGGCTCGCGCCGGTCCCTGGATGAGGCTGCGGGAGAGAAGCGCGAGCTCGGGCGCGGCGTAGGATCCGCCGCCGAGCGCGATGACGAACGCCGCGGCGAGCGGCACCAGACGACGGAGCATTATGCGTGTCCTCCGGGAGAGCCCTGAGAGGCTCGAGAAGATGCTTGATTCGAGGCACGGGCGCGTGCTTTGCTCATGGTAGCTCAAAGGTAGCGCAAAGCCGCGAAGTTCGCAAGCCATGAAGGAGATCGATATGGTTTCTTCCCCGCGGAAGATATATCTCGTCCGGCACGCGGAGTCGGAATGGAACAGCGAGCGCCGCGTCCAGGGAACAGCCCTCCCGGTGGCGCTGAGCCCGACGGGAAGGGCGCAGGCGCGGCTTCTCGGAGGCCGCCTCAGTGCACTCCCGCTCGAGGCCGTCTATTCGAGCGACGCGCGGCGCACGCTCGAGACCGCGCGTCTCGCCCTCGGCGAAGATTTTCCCCTCAGGATCTCGGAGGAGATCAGGGAATTATCCCTCGGCGAATGGGAGGGGAGACTCATCGGCGATCTTCGCGACGAGGATCCGGAGAAGCTCGAGGCGTGGTACCGAAAGCCCTCGACCGTCAGGCTCGAGAGAGGCGAGGATCTCGTCAGCTTCAGAAAACGCGTCGTGTCATTCATGGACGCGAGCGCCGCGTCCGGCGCCGGGGACGTCGCGGTCATCACGCACGGCGGGGTCATCTGCATCTACCTGACGCATATTCTGGGGATGCACCTGGACGATCTCTGGAGCTTCTCCCTCCCGAACGCCTCCATCACGACGGTTGTTCTCGATTTCAAACCGCGCCTGAGATTCTTCGGCGACACGTCGCACCTCGACGCATCGGCGCTCGGCCTCGACGGCATGCCCGCGCCGCTCTGAGCGCGCGATCCCGGCGGTCAATCGAGCGAGCCGCCCCTCCGGAGCCACGAGAGCCTGCTCCCCGCCATCGCGAGGATGAGCGCTAAGCCGGCGAGGAATCCCCCGACGTGGGCGAAGAACGCCACGCCTCCGCCGCGCGTTCCGCCGAGGGAGGCGAGCGTAAAGACGAGCTGGATGACGAACCAGTAGATGATGATGACGAATGCGGGCAGCACCGCCATCCTGATGAAGAAGCCGAGAAAGACGAGGGTGAGAACGCGCGCCCGGGGGAACGCGACGAGGTAAGCTCCGAGGATCCCCGAGATGGCGCCGCTCGCTCCGACGGTCGGCACCATCGAAGACGGATCCGAAGCGATATGGAGCGCGTGCGCGGCGAGGCCGCATGCGAGATAGAAGAGAACGAATTTGACCGGTCCCAGGATGTCCTCGACGTTGTTTCCGAATATCCAGAGAAAGAGCATGTTGCCGCCGAGGTGCGCGAGTCCCCCGTGGATGAACATCGACGTGAGGAGGGTGAGGAATATCGGGTGCGGGCCGGGAAAATGGAGGAGCGGGAGCCCCGCCTTCACCTGCCCCACGAGATCGCTCAGGTGCGTAATCTCGAAGGGCGTGGCGCCGTAGGAGGCGACGAAGGCGTTGCCCAACCGGGAGCCGAGCGAGATCTGGTAAATAAAAACCGCGATGTTTGCCGCGATGAGCGCGTACGTGGCGACGGGGCGTCGATGCGTCGGATTGATGTCCTTGAGCGGGAGAAACAATGTTCAGTCCATCCTTATGAGCACTTTGAAAGCGCCGGCTCGCCGCACCGCGCGGAAGGCCGTCTCCCAGCGCTCGAGCGGGTAGACGGCGCTCAGAAAGGGAAGGACCCTGACCGTGCCTTTTCCGAGAAGAGAGAGCGCCGGCTCGAACGGCCCGCACCGGGAGCCGACGACCGTGATCTCGTCGACGACGAGCGGCGCCGGATTCCATTCGAGGTTTCCGTGAAACGTCGATTTGAGCACGACGCAGCCCCGGGGCTTGACGAGTTTCACGGCGAGCGGCAGCCCGAGGTGGCTTCCCGTGCATTCGATCACGAGATCCTGCGAGCGCAGGAGCGTCTTCGCGGAGCCCGGTCCATGCGTTCTGATCCCGAGCTTTCGCAGGGCGACGAGCTTGCGGCTGTTCCGGCCGAGAACGGCCAGACGGGCCGTTCTCGGCAAAAGCACCTGCGCGACCATCGCGGCGAGCCGCCCGTCGCCGAGAACGAGCACCCGGTCCTCCCGGCGAATCTCGATCTGCTCGGGAATCTCGCACGCCGCCGCGACGAGCTCGGTAAACGCCGCTTCCTCGTCGCTCAGGCTCGCCGGAACGACGTGGAGATTCTTGACCGGGAGAGCGAGGTACTCGGCGAAGGCGCCGCTTCGTCCGCTGATGCCGAGGACGCCGCGCGAGGCGCAGTGCTTTCCGAGACCCGCCTTGCACGTCGCGCATCTTCCGCAGGGAACGTTGATCTCGCCGACGACGCGCTTTCCGACGAAACGTTTTGCAGGCGCCGAGACCACGGTGCCGACGAACTCGTGCCCGGGGATGCCCCGGAACGACAGGTAGCCCCGCATGATCTCGATGTCCGTGGAGCAGATCCCCGCGAGATGCACCTTTATGAGCGCCTCGCCCTCCCGAAGGCGCGGCGCAGGCACGGCCGCGAGGGCGAGCTTCTTCCCGTCGAAAACGAGCGCTTTCATTGCATGAACATCCTGCGTGTTTCGAAGTTTCAGGCGATCTTTTCGGGCACCGAGAGGTCTCCGGCCGGATCGCGCTCCCGCGCCGCCATGAGCAGCAGCTCCCCCGGGCCCAGGTTGATCACGGCGTGCGGCACTCCCGCCAGGATTCGCACGCATCTGGTCTGCGCCTCGAGATGGAGCTCCTGCAGCTCGCCGGAAGGGGATTTCCATTTGAGAAGACCTTCCCCCTCGAGTGGGCAAAGCCATTCGGCGACGCGCGGGTGATAATGATTTCCTCGCGTCGCGCCGGGCCGGGAATGGACGATGTGGAGAGTCTTCGGGTCTATGTCGGCGTCCCTCTTCGCCCACGGGAAGAGTACCCAGCCGCGCTCGTCGCAATGCCTGCATTCCTCGAGCGGGTAGGATTCGATCTGCCCGCCCCTCTCGCCATAAATGGTCTTTTGCATCGCGCACCTCAATTTTCTTGATTCCACGCCGGATTGTATCCTAACCTGCTGAAAATGCAAGGAGCGAGAAGCGGATGCCTCGAGAAGCGGATGCCCGGCGCTCCATACCTGAAACTCGACGGGAGGCTTTCATGGACCCCGATAAGAAGAAATATATCATAGACGAGATCAGCGCGCAGGAAGCGTGGCGTCTCTTCAGGATACTCGCCGAGTTCGTCGAGGGATTCGACACGCTCGCGAACATCGGGCCGGCGGTGACCTTTTTCGGCACGGCGCGCGCGACGGAGAAAGAGCCGGAGTACGCGGCCGCTCGCTCGCTCGCCGCGAAGCTCGCGAAGGACGGATGCGCGATCATCACGGGGGGCGGGCCTGGTGTGATGGAGGCCGCGAATCGCGGCGCGCAGGAGGGAGGCGGGCTCTCGGTTGGGCTCAACATCGAGCTTCCCTTCGAGCAACGCCCGAACGGGTACATCGACAAACTCGTCGGGTTCCGCTACTTCTTCGTCCGTAAGGTGATGTTCGTCAAATACTCGGTGGCCTTCGTCATACTGCCGGGGGGCTTCGGGACGATGGACGAGCTCTTCGAGGCGCTCACCCTCATACAGACGCGCAAGATCAAGCCGTTCCCCGTGTACCTTCTCGGGAAGAGCTACTGGGGAGGGCTTGTCGACTGGCTGACGAACGTCATGGTGAAAGAGGGCAAGATCTCGGCCGAGGAGCTCGACATCCTGCACGTCGTGGACGACCAGCAGGAGATTGTAGAGGGGATACGGGCCGTGCGGAAGGCGATGGGTTATTAAGAAGCGTGCGGTCCCGGGAGGCGCGCTGCTCCAGAAGGCGCGTGCCGCGTCTCCTCTGCTCTCAGCGGGCGATAAGATAGGCTATCGTCAAGAGAGCCCCCGTGAGCGTGTGGCACACGATCGTGAGCGCGTTCGCAGGGGCCATTTCTTTTGGCGAGCCGTGCTTCTGCCGCGCGACTGCGATCGCCTTGATCGCGAAGGGAAGGGCGCCGAGAGCGATGAGGGTCGTCCGCGGCATGAGCCCCGAGGCAGCTCCGAGCAGTATCGGCAAGAACGAGGAGAGCACGATCCAGCCGTAGATCTTCGATGCCTTCGGAAGCCCCATTCTCACTACGAGGGTTCTCTTCCCGGCGCGGGCGTCGGCGTTCATGTCCTGGAACTCGTTGATAAACACGACCGCCGCGATGAGCACGGCGAGGGGGAGGGCCGCCACCACGCTTTCCCATGACACGGTGCGGGTCTGCACGAAGTATGAGCCGGCTACCGTGAGAATCCCGAAATTCAGCCCGATGAAAAATTCGCCGAAGCCCCGGCTCGCGAGATTGACCGGCGGCGCCGTGTAGAAGATGCCGCTCGCGATTCCGACGATCCCGAAAAGAATGATGTACGGTCCCCTGAGGACGGCGAGCGCGACGCCGACGGCGAACGCCGCGGCGAGGAGGGAAACGGAAAGGGCAATCACCGCCCGGGGGGAGATGAGGTTTTCCTGGATGAGGCGGCTCCCGCCCGTGAAGGGGCGGACGAACTCTGTGTTGAATGCGTCGTTCCCCGAGCGATGGTCGAAATAGTCGTTCGCCACGTTCGTGCCGAGGTGTATGAAAACGACGCCGGCGAGAGCGAGAGCGAAGAGGAGCGGGTCGAATGCGCCCGTCCGCGCGTGCGCGATGGCCGTTCCGAGAAAAACGCTCATGACGCTCGCGGGGAGGAATTCCGCCCTGAGCTCCTTTATGAGAATGGATGGTTTAATCATACGGCTCACATTATACGGTATCGCGTCGGGTTCGGGCAAATAAAATGGGCCCTCGCGATCGAGGGCCATGGAAGCCGCCCCGGCGGCTGGTGGGAAAGAAAAAAGCGGAGGTCTCTGATCTCCGCTTTTGCTCCTGCTCCGGTGATTTTTAGCGGGAATCTATCGCTCTAGAAACCCCAAACGCTCTTTCCCCACACCGACTTACCCCACACGCTCTTGCCAAGAAGGAGCATCGTTACGATAAAGCTCATGTGCGTGAAGTGGAACATCTCGAACCTCCTTTTTGTTTCTCACCGCTGCCGTTGACTGCTTCCAGTTCCTTGTAATATCAAGTCGCGTGCCAAAGTTGCCGATTGTTTCCTTTTGTTCCGAGGCAACCGTAATACATTGTAAATAAGGCAGTTATGAGACGCCCGGCGAGCGTGTGCCACCGCTCGCCACAGACCAGCTTGGTCAGATATGTAAGAATTATTTGACGCCGTGCGGGCCGCGATTGATTAACTCTATTAAATGCAAGATATTAACATGTCAATAAATTAATACATTACCGTAAACAAACGTTTACTTTTTCAGGACGATGCCCAGCGGGTCGATCTCTCTGTGAAGAATCTCGATTTCTTTCGCTGTCGGAGGCGCCGTCGTCTCGAGCTTCGGCGCGACTTCGATCTCGAACGATGTCGCCGCCTCGACGTCGGCTACCGTCACGCCGGGATGCATGGCGATGAGTCTCATCGTTTTGTTCTTTCCGCCGAAATCGAAAACGCCGAGCTGCGTGATGACGCGGTAGGGTCCCGTGCCGGTGGGGAGACCCGCGCGCTCCCGCGCGCCCTCGCCGTCGAGATACCCCGGCGTGGTCAAGAAGTCGAGTTTCTCGACGAGGCGTTTCTTGTCCTGCCGCATGATGACGATCGTGCGCCGGGCGAAGGAGCCGACATCGTTCGCGCCGCCGCTCCCCGGGAGCCGCGTTTTCGGGAGGTTATGATCGCCGATGACCGTTGTGTTGATGTTCCCGTGCTTATCGAGTTGCGCGGCGCCGAGAAATCCGAAATCGACATATCCCGCCTGAGCGAACGACATGACGTCGTGCATGCTGGAGGCAGCGACCGCCTTGTAGAAGGTGCGCGAATCCCCGACCGAGATCGGGAGCGCGGGCATTTGGGCCCCGATGCCTCCCGCCTCGAAGATGAGGAGGAGGCCGGGGGCGTGCGTTTTCTGCGCGAGCATCGCGGCGAGCATCGGAAGCCCCGTTCCCACGAGCGCCGATGTGTTGTCCTCGAGCAGTTTGGACGCGACCGAGATGAGGAGCTCGTTTTCCGTGTATCCCTTGTTCACCATGATTACTCTTTCCTTCTGTCGAGCCACGGCGCGTGCATCGGCTCCTCGAGCGCCTCGACGCGCCTCAGATGTTCGAGCTTCTTCTCGCCGCCGACGAGCTCGAGGTATTCGGTGAAATCCTTCACGCCGTATATGTACTTGTCGAAGAAGATCTTCGCGCCCTCGTCCGTTTTCGAGACGGAGAGCCATTCGCCGATGAGCTCCTCGTCGAAGTAGTAGAGGTAGGGCATCTGACACGGATGCGATCCGTGCGGCACCTCGATGACCGCGTCGACGTACATGTAGGGGATCACCGTTCGCCACGGCTCGCGGCGGATCTCCGCCTCCTCGATGATTTTCTCGGTCGTCACGATGAGTCGCCGGGCGCAGCGTGAGAGCTCGTAGTCCATGACGAGAATGCCGTCGATCTGGCAGTTGCCGAATTTGTCGCATCTCGGCACGTGTATGAGGACCACGTCCGGATTGGCCGATGGTATGAGGGTGACGGGTTTCCCGGTGAATGGGTCCATTACGACCTTTGCCGACGAATATTTCAGCGTATCGCTGCCGAGAAGGTTCCGGGCCGGGACGAACGGCACTCCCATCATTCCCGCGAGGAAGCGCCACTGGTATCCGGCGTTCGACGTCTCGGCGACGACCTTCACCGTGCCCGATTCGACGGCGCGGCGCCCGGCCGGGGAGAGGCCGCGGAGCTCGTGGCCGAAGGAATACGCGGCTTCAACCTTCGATACACACCCCGCCCCGATGAGGGTGTCGAGATCGTGAACGGAGGTCTTCCCGGCGAGCGCG
>JBAZPL010000014.1:0-23324 GCA_041648155.1 Candidatus Krumholzibacteriia bacterium | reverse complement strand
CTCGTATTCGGACGAGAGCGACGCTATCTTCGCGCGCATCGGATGGTGGAAGAAGGGCATGAACGACGTGAAGAAATACACGTATCCGATCATGATACAGAGTATTCCTACGATGATTCCCTTTTGTACAATAGGATCTTTGAAATCCATAGTTTGGGCCCTCTCTTTGCGCTATTGCGGCACCACGTTTGCGACAAGCTTGAACTTCATCACTTCACGTTCGCTGATCTTCCCCTTTTCGGCGACCTTGAGATCGACCCGCGAGATCGTCGGCGACGTCTCGAGATTCGTCATCATGTCGGCGACCGTGTAGTTCGAGAACGCGACTCCGTCGATCGCGAAGGAATTCGGCGAAAGCTCGGACACTCCCGTCAACCAGCAGTTCACGGGCAGATTGAAGCTCACGTCGTTGAGGAGCTTCACCCGGAAGTAGCGGAACCGGTCGAGATCCGCGATGATCCCGAGCCTGCGATCGACTTCCTCCCGCTCCCTGGTAATCTGTTTTATCTTCGCGAGCTGCGGGGCGAGCTTCTTCGATTCCTCGGTCGCCGCCGCCATTTTGGACTCAAGGGCCTTGATCTTATGGGTCTGAACTATCCCCGTGAACAGGATCGCACCCGCGAAGATCGCGATCCCTCCCACCATGTAGATGGTCGTCATCTGGGGAAGCTTGAATTCGCGCCGCTTTATCCGTTCCTCGCGCGGCAGCAGGTTGATCTTGATCATTCTCTTCCCGCCTTTCTCAGAGCGAGACCGATTCCCACGGTGAGCAGCGGCGCGATCTTCTCGATCTCGGCCTCGTGCTCGCCGAACATCCCCGCTTCATATTCGATTCCCGCGAGGGGATTGTGTATTGAGAGTTCGACGCCATGTTTCTCTCCAAGAATATCCTTGAGGAACGGGATGTTGGCCCCTCCGCCGCTCAGGACCACCTCGTCGATCTTCTCCGCGTCCCCGGATGCCTTGAGGAAGGCGATACTGCGCTCGATGCCGAGAGAAAGGTCCTTCGAGCCTTGCTTGACGAGCTCCTTGATCTTTTCGGGGTCGCGGCTGCCGAGATCTCCGGAGATGATCTTCTGCGCCTCTTCGTAATCGACCTCGAGCTCTTTCTGGATAACCTCCGCGAAGTTGTTGCTTCCGACGCTGATGTCGCGCGTGAAGTGAGGACTCGCATCCTGGATGATATTGATGTTGGTAACGTTGCTTCCGATATTGATGAGGCCGATGACCTTCTTCGAGTCTTCCTCCGTCACCATGCCGCGACCGCTTTCGAAGCAGTTCTGCACGGCGAACGAATCGACGTCGATGATGGTCGGCGTGAACCCGGCGTCCTTGATCAGGTTCGCGTGGGTGTTGATCATGTCCTTCTTCGCCGCGACGAGGAGAACCTCCATCTGATTCGCGCCGATATCGTCCTTGAGGATCTGGAAATCGAGACACACGTCGTCGATGTCGAACGGCACGTGCTGCTCCGCCTCCCAGAAAATCGCTTCCTGCGCGTCATCCGACGACATCTTGTCCATAACGACCTTTTTCACGATGACGGCGCGTCCGGAGATGGCGGTAACGACGTCGGTGGCCGTCACGCCGGCCTTCTCGATGCATTCCTTGATTCCCGCGATAACGAGATCGCGGTCCATGATCTCGCCCTCGACGATCGCCTCGGGCGGAAGCGCCGTGAGGCCGAAATGCGTGATCCTCGGCCTCGAGCCCGAATGATCGATCTCTATGACCTTGACATGGCTCGAACCGATATCGAGCCCCACCGTAGAGCCTTTTCGCTTCAGAAAGGGTAAAGAGATCATCATCGCACCAACCTTTTCCAGTTCCAGAACCCTGGCTTCAACGACTCGATTGGGTATCGCATATATGTGCAAAATGCTGACTGGCTACTTGATAGCCCGAAATCCTATCGCCCGATTCGTCAAATCACGCAACAAGCGTGCCAAAGGAAAGAAAGCGCGTATCCATTCAACTTATGTAATTACAGCAGATTGCGTTAATGCGGCGCGCGCGGGAGAAAGCCGCCCGCGGTAATGCGCAATTTACGTGCAAAGTGCCTTACCATCTGAATCCCGTGAAATACCAGTCGAGGAGCCGCTCTCCGAAGAAGAGGCACACCGCCGCCGCGGGCGCGAGGAATGAGCCGAAGGCGACCGCGGTCTTCGCGTCCTTCCCCGATTTCAGGAGTGCGACCGCGTAGAGAGTCCCCGCGAACGACGCAATGAGGATCACGGGGCCGATGAGCTTGATGCCGAGAAACGCACCGATCATCGCCATGAGCTTCACGTCTCCGCCCCCCATTCCCTCCGTCTTTCTCACAAGCTTGTACAGCGCCCCGATCGCGTAGAGACTGCCCCCTCCCGCAAGCGCTCCGAGGGCCGAGCTCGCGAGCGTGAGGCCGGGATTCACGAGGCTCCAGCCGAGCCCCACGACGATGAACGGAATGCTCAGGCCGTCGGGGATGATCCTGAAATCCCAGTCAATGAGCGTGATTGCCGTGAGCGCCATGAGAAACGCGTAGGCGAACGCCGCGTCGACGCCGGGACCGAAACGATACACGGCGGCGAGGGCGAGCGCGGCGCCCGCGGCCTCGACGAGCGGATACCGCAGCGCGATGCGCTCCCCGCAGCCCCGGCAGCGTCCCCGGAGCGCGACGTAGCTCGCGACGGGAACGTTCTCGTACCAGGAAATCTTCGCGCGGCACCGGGGGCAGAACGAGCGCGGCCTGACGACGGAGAGGCGGCGAGGCACGCGATAGATGACGACGTTGAGAAAGCTCCCGGCCATGAGGCCGAAGAGCGCGGCGCATGCGTAAACGAACGGGGTCATGGTGTACCCGCCCCGGGAAAGGTCCCCGCTCTGAGCTTCGCGATGTAGCGCTCGGCGAGCTCGCGGATATACTTGTTGTCCGAGGTCCGCGCGAGCTCATCCCACATCGCCATGCTCGTTTCGACGTAGCCCGCCTTCGCCGCGACGAACGCCGCGAAGCGCGCCGCCTGGGGGCCCGCGCCGGGCAGTCGCGCGGCCTTCTCGAAATAGAAAAGCGCCTGCGCGTAATCGCGCGCGTAGACGTAATGGAGAAAACCAAGTTCGAAGGGGAGCCACCAATTATCCGAATTGTTCCGGACCCCTTTTTCGAGAAATGCGATCCCCTGTTTAAATTGACCGAGATCCTGCGCAATGATGAGCGCCCCGAAGACGTACGCGTACACGAACTGCGGATCGAGGTCCGTTATAACGTCGACGAGATGGGCGAAGAGGGCGATGTCGTTCTCGCCCATCCGGTACCCTCCGTAGTACTGCACCATTTTGAACCACAGGACGTCGGCGGCGAGATCGCGATACCCGAGCGACGCCTGCTCGATGAACTGTCCCGAGGGAAGGTAGAGAACCTCGAGCCGGTGCTTCTTCTCCGCGAGCCCTTCGACGCCGCGCGACGCCGCGACAAGGAGGATGAGGGCGGCGACGGCGATGGCGATTTCGGCGTATGTGCGTTTCATACCGTTCCTCTACTTGAATTCCCGGCGCCTGAAGATGGAGCACGCGAAGAAGAGAACGACGCCGCAATACACGGCCGCGTAGATCGTGGCGCGCAGGATGTCCCCCGTATTGAAGGGAAGGTTGTGAACCGCTTCATGCCGCAGATTGAACACCTTGAGATTCGGAAGGAGATAATAGAGAGAACCGGTCAGGAGCTTCATCCCCTCCCCCCCGAATTTCGAAGCGAACACCTTGAGATCACCGCTCAAGCTTCCCGCGGCGAAAATGCAGAGCGCGAAGAACGACGTGAGCATCGGGGTCGTGAAGGTGCTGAAGAGCATCACGATGGAACAAACGACCGTCGTCTCGAGGAACGAAAGATAGACCGATGCAAAAACGGCGGGACGCACGATGCCCTTGCCGAGCGCGATCGTTCCGATCATCACCGCGGTCATCAAGGCGAAAACAAGAGCGATGGCAAGCACGATTCCCGCGAGCTTTCCCGCGAGGAACGATGAGCGCGAGAGCGGCCGTGTGAGCACGAGATATATCGCTTTCTTGTCGACTTCCTTGTGGACGAGCGTGCTGCCGAGGAATATGGCCGTGAGCACGCCGATGATCGAGATCGCGGCGAGCCCCACGTCCATGATGATCTTCTGCTTCGCTCCCACGGCGAGGGGCGAAAGCAGCACGGAGCTCCCCATGAGAATCATGCCGAAAAGAAGCGCAACCACGAGAATCTTTTCCCGTATCGATTCCCTGAACGTATTGAGCGCAACGCCTGCGATCTTATTCACGGCACACCTCTAGAATCCGGTGAAAACGAGCTTCTCTTCCTTCTTCTCTTTCGCCGTCCGCGCATCCGGACGCGCAATCTCCCGGAGGAACAGATTTTCGAGCGTACGATGCCGGTTGACGACCGCGAGAACCTCGGCGCCGCCGTCGAAGAGGAGCTCGATGACGGGGCGCACGAAGCGTTGCTCCCGCACGACGAGAAAGACGTCCTCCCCCGTCGTCCGCGCCGATTCGACGTACTCCTTTATTCCCTGCATCATTTCGGCCCGCCAGCCGCGCGCCGTCACCTCGACCGTTCCCTCTCCCATTCTCAGGAGATCGTCAAGCACGACGCTCTTCGCAATGATCCCGTCGCGGATGATGCATACTCGATCGCAGAGCGTTTCCATGTCGCTCAGGATGTGCGACGAGAAGAATATCGTTTTTCCCCTTTTCTTGAGATCGACGAGGATGTCCCGCACCATCTTTCGTCCGACCGGATCGAGCCCCGAAAACGGCTCGTCGAGGATAAGAAGATCCGGATCGTGGAGAATCGCCTGAGCGAGGCCGGCGCGCTGGAGCATGCCCTTGGAGAAGGTCTTGAGCCTCTTTGCCCGATGCGGCGCGAGATCCACCATCTCGGTGATCCTGTCGATCCGGCCGGACAGATCCGAGCGCCCGACGCCGCTTATGGCGCCGCAGAACCCGAGAAACTCCGAGAGCGAAAGGTGCGGATAGAAATACGGCATCTCCGGAAGATATCCGATGCGCGCCATCGAGCGCGCGTCCCCCGGCGGACGATCGAAAATCGTGACGCTCCCTGCATGTGCCCTGATGAGCCCGAGGATCACCTTGATCGTCGTCGTTTTCCCGGCGCCGTTCGGGCCCAGAAACCCGAGAACCTCTCCCTCCCGGGCGTGGAATGTAACCCCTCGCAGAACCTCGCGTTTCGCCAGGGACATATCGCTCCGGAAATACTTCTTGATCCCGTCGACATTCAGAACATGCATGGCAATGCCTCGCGTGAAAAACGGCGCGCAGCCCCCGAGCCCGGCGCTCCGCCGGCAGCTAACTCGCCGCTCTGGTAAGAATCCGTATGTTTTCAATCCGTTTCACGGTTCGGGAAGGGGAGATATGCAGATTCCGTACCCGCCGCCGCTCACTGCCCGCTGATGAGCGCGAGAATCGTCACGTTCGGGGTTTTCCCCACGGCGGTGATGCTGTACCCGACGTTCGACCCGTTCTGCTGGATGCAGGTGTAGCCGACCTCGCCCGGGTTGGAAGCGATGCCGTTCACCGGCTCGGTGTGCGCATTCGTGAACGGATTCCGGAGCAGCATGCCTTTCGGAAGAATGTCGGTGATCGTTTTTCCGCTCAATGTCTGAGCGTTGTCCACATCCGCCGCGTAAACGCCGTTGTTCTGAACCGCGAAATCCTCGGCAGCGAGCTGAACTGCGTGGGAGTTCGACTTGACCGCCGCCTCCTTGGAACGCGCTACCAGGGTCAAGAAGTTGGGAATTGTTATCGCCGCAAGGATGCCGACGATCAGAACAACGATCATGAGCTCTATCAGAGTAAAGCCCTTTCTGTTCATTGGTTCCACCTGCCGGGTCAACCGAAGATTGTGCAACTAAACCAGCGGCTTTTCCATGCGTTCTGCAACCGGACCGGCTTCTCAACACCGCATCGGACATGAAACGCAAGATTCGTACCCGAGGGCGCAAACGGAGAATCGGAATCGAGAGGGTATAATAAGAGCGGGCGGCTCAGGGGAGCCGCCCGCTTGTCTCGCGACTTCGGTCGACGATTACTGACCGCTGCTGAGCGTGATGATGACGTTGGGGGCTTCCTTGCCGACACCGGTGATCGTGTAGCCGACGTTCACCAAGTTCTGCACGATGGGGACGTAGCCCGTTTCGCCGGCGAGCGCAGCCGTTTGGGAGACGGGCTCGCTAGCAACCTTCGTGAACGGGTTCTCGAGAAGAATCCCGCCGGGCAGCATAGCGGTTATGGTCTGGCCGTTCACCATGTGGATGCCGACATCGTCGGCGTACACGCCGTCATTCTGAACCGCGAAGTCCTCGGCGGCGAGCTGCACCGTATGGCAGTTCGACTTTACCGCGGCTTCCTTCGCGCGAGCCTGCATGTTGATGAAGTTCGGAATTGCGATGGCGGCGAGAATGCCGATGATCACGACAACGATCATCAGCTCGATGAGGGTGAAACCCTTGTTGTTCTTCACTGAGGCACCTCCTTGACTTTCTGTTCTTCAAAGCCTTCGCTTTGATTTCGGTTCTTCTGTTCGGTCACCGCGAACCGGTTCTCCGTTCTGCGCCGGTTCCTGCCGACCGTTCAGCAATCGGTACCCGCAAACTCTGTGCCACTAAAAGCACTGGACTTTAGAGCTGTGTAGCTTGTGAAACGATACTACGTTACGCCGTACCCCCTTTCCACTCGCAAAACCGGATAATGCCGTTGTGCCATCCTGGTATTCCTCATTGCAATGCGCATGCGTTTTCAGTGATCCTTCAGCTTTTCCTGGCCAAGGCCGTACCGCTGTATCTTGCGATAGAGGGTCGACGCGTTGATGCCGAGAATCGCGCTCGCCCGTTTCTTTTGCCAGTTCGTCTCCTCGAGCACCGAGACGAGATATTCCTTCTCGAGCTCGTCGAGCGTCATCTGCGTCTCCCGCATGACGACCTTGCAGCGCTCCTGCGAATGGTGGCGCACCTTCTCGGGAAGATCCTCCGCTCCGATATTCTCTCCGTCCTGGAGAATGCACGCGCGCTCGACGATG
This sequence comes from Candidatus Krumholzibacteriia bacterium, assembly GCA_041648155.1. GTDB lineage: Bacteria > Krumholzibacteriota > Krumholzibacteriia > Krumholzibacteriales > Krumholzibacteriaceae > SSS58A. The sequence goes on along the minus strand of JBAZPL010000014.1, from coordinate 16,270 downwards.
TTCTCGAGCTCGCGGACGTTGCCGGGCCAATCGTAGTTCGTGAGGAGCTCCATCGCTTCCTTCGAAATCGTCCGCGTCCTGCCGGTCCGTTCGGCGGTTAGATGCAGGAACCGATCGACGAGGAGCGGGATATCGTCGCGCCGTTCGCGGAGCGGCGGTATGACGACCGGGATCACGTTGAGACGGTAATAGAGGTCCGCGCGGAAGCGTTCCTCCTTCATCGCTTTCTCGAGATCGGCGTTCGTCGCCGCGATAAGACGCACGTCCACCTTGATGGGCGCCGTGCCGCCGACGGGGATAATCTCGCGCTCCTGGAGGACGCGGAGCAGCTTCACCTGGATCGCGAGCGAAGTCTCGCCGACCTCGTCCAGGAAGAACGTCCCGCCGCTCGCGACCTTGAACATGCCGTCCTTGTCGCGTATGGCGCCCGTGAAGCTTCCCTTCACGTGGCCGAAGAGCTCGCTCTCGAGGAGATTCTCCGGCAGCGCGCCGCAGTTGATCGAAACGAACGGATTGTTCGCCCGGCCGCTCCGGTAATGGATCGCTTTGGCGATGAGCTCCTTCCCCGTGCCGCTCTCGCCGCTGATGAGAATCGTGCTGTCGGTATCGGCCACCTTGTTCACAAGGCTGAACACCCTCTGGATCTCCTCGCTCTTGCCGATGATCTCCTTGAAATCGTCCCGCTTCTTGAGCTGTTTCTTGAGGAAGACGTTCTCGTTCTTCACCCGGTGCATGTCGAGGGCGTTCCGGATGACCATCTTGATCTCGTCGTTTTTTGCGCGCTTGATGAGATAGTAGAATGCGCCGCGGTTGAGGGCGTCGATGGCCGTTTTCGTCGAAGCGTACGCAGTCATGATGACGACCGGCAGCGTCGGGTTCGACTCCTTCACCGCCGAGAGAAGCTCGATTCCGTTCATTCCTTCCATCTTGATATCGGTGATGACGACGTCGAAACTCGACTCCTTGATCTCCTGGAGCGCCTTCTTGCCGTTGTGCACGGTCTTGACGTCGTACCCCTCCTTGCGAAGCATGATGGATAGATACTGGCACATGTTCTTCTCGTCATCGACGATGAGAATCTTCTCTTCTGCCATTCAAATGCACCCCCGGATCAAATATTCTAGAAGCTGATGAATTCTTCTTTCAGTATCTCCTCGTGCTTGGCGTCGGATCCCGAGTACACAGGGAGCTCAATCGAGAATTTCGTGCCGTGATCCTCGTCGCTCGTGACGCGCACATGGCCGAGATGGCTTTCGACGATGCGCGAGACAATCGCGAGGCCGAGCCCCGTCCCTCCGTCTTTCGTCGAATAGAACGGCTCGAAAATATGCGGAATGACGTTTTCGGGTATCGCGGGACCCGTATTCTCGAAGTCTATGACGACGCACTCCTCGGGGCTTCCGTTCTCGCGGAGAGGCCGCACGTCCAGGCCGATGCGGATCGTGAAGCGGCCGCCCTCGCTCATCGCCTCGCAGGCGTTCATGATGAGGTTCAGATAGACCTGACGGATCTGTTCATCGTCCGCGTAGATGCACGCGTCCTTCGCGTCGCACACCACTTCGAACGATACGTTCCGGTTGAGCTCGCTCGAATGCGTGAACAGAAGGAGCACTTCATCGAGGCACCGTGCGACGTCGACCGGCTCGAACGCGGGCGGCTTGAGCCGAGCGAATTCGAGAAAATCGGTGATGATCCTGTCAAGACGGTCCGCTTCCTTGATGATGAGCTCCATCAGCTTCCGGTTGTCCCCGCTCAGCTCCAGCTCGCCGGAAAGCATTTCGATCGACCCGCAGATCGAGGCGAGCGGAGCCCTGATCTCATGGGCGATGGCGGTGGAGAGCTCTCCGATCGCGGCCATTTTATCGGCGCGGCGAACCCTCTCGCGCATGTGATGAACCTCGGTGAGATCCTGGAAGATCGCGACGACTCCGCGCTTTTCGCCGTTCTCTCCCTTGAGAATCGAAAGACTGATGCCGAGCGGAAGAGCCGCGCCGTCTTTGGACCGGATCTCGATCTCGTGCCGGCGGCGCGGAGTCCCCGTCGCGAGCGCCTTCTCGAGTTCCTGGACGAGCGCGCTCATGTGCGGAAGGACGTCCGCGACGAGCTTTCCCTTGATCTCGTCGGTGGGCAAAAGTCCGAGGATCTTGATGGCGGCCGGATTGCACGTCGTGATCTCTCCCGCGGCGTTCGTGACGATCAAACCGCTCGAAACGTTCGTGATGATGCTGTCGGTATGAAGCTTGACCCTCGTGAGCTCCCGATCCTTGGACGCGAGCTCCTCTCCGCGCCTATGAACGTGGGTCGAAAGCCGCCCGCTCAGAAACCCCGTCAAGAAGAATGCCGCGACGGACCAACAGGTGCGCAGGATCGCTTCAGCGGAGGTCTCCCCGGACATCACGGAAGCGCCCGCTCCGGGGTTCACGATTCCTCCGAGCGCGAGCATCGTGTATCCGACATAGGATGCGGCCGCGAGCAGCGCCGTCGCGAGGCCGCCGGCCACCTGGAAATAGATGCCGCCGGCGAGGATCGGAAGAATGTACAGCACGGCGAATTGCGACGTCGCGCCGCCGCTGTAGTGGAGCGTTAACGTCAACGCGGCGCAATCGAACGCGATCTCGAAGGGAAGGAGCGCGCGGAGCGGCGCCCCCGCCCTGACCGCGAGGTAAACGGCCGCGGTGACCGCGTAGATCGCCGCGAGAAGCCCGTAGAGAACCCCCGCCGATCGCGCGCCGTCGCCGGTCTCGCGCGCGACGATCGCGGCGCCGATCACGAACGTGGCCCCAACAAATCGAAGGATCGTTAACTTCCTCAGGTTCCCGCCGATCTCGACAGGAACTGCACGCGAAAGGAAGCGCATCCATCAACCTCCGGAAACGACCGAGACCAGCTTGAACATCGGCAGATACATCGCGATGAGCATTCCGCCCACGATGCCGCCCATGACGACGATCATGATGGGCTCGATGATCGAAGTGAGCGCGTTTACCGCCGCATCGACCTCGCTGTCATAGAAATCGGCGACCTTCTCGAGCATCTCATCGAGCGCGCCCGTCTGTTCGCCGACACCGATCATCTGGACCACCATCGGCGGAAACACACCGCTCTCCTTGAGAGGCTCGGCGATCGTGTTGCCTTCGCTGATGCTTGTCCTCGTCTTGAGAATGGCCTCTTCGACGACTTTGTTGCCCGAGGTTCGGGCGGTGATCTCGAGGCCGTTCATGATTGGAACACCGCTCGATACGAGCGTTCCGAGCGTCCGTGTGAATCGCGCAACGGCCGCCTTGCGGATAACGGAGCCGAGAATCGGCATCCTGAGCGAGAGTTTATCGATCCGGTAATGCCCCGCCACCGTCTTGTAGTAGCGCCGCAGGGCGATGGCCGCGCCCACGGTCACCCCCACGAGAAGCCACCAGTTCGCCTTCAGAAAGTTGCTCAGTCCCATGACGATCTTGGTCGGCATCGGAAGCTCGCCGCCGAAATCCTTGAACATCTGGGCGAACGTCGGGATGATGAAGATGAGCATGAAGATCGACGCTCCGATACAGACAGAGAACACGACCACCGGATACGTCATTGCCCCTTTTACCTTTTTCACCAACGCGTCGGCTTTCTCGAGGTACACGGCGAGTCGGTTGAGGATCACGTCGAGAATACCGCCGGCCTCTCCCGCCTCGATCATGTTCACGAAGAGATCCGAGAAACAGGGCTGTTTACGGAGCGCCTCGGCGAGCGTAGAACCCGCCTCGACGTCGTACATGACGTCGCTCACGATCTTCTTGAATACCGGCTTGTCCATCTGGCTCGAGAGAATGTCGAGGCACTGAACCATCGGAAGGCCCGCGTTGATCATCGTCGCGAACTGCCGCGTGAAGACGCCGAGATCGCGCGTCGTGATGCGGCTGCCGAAACCGAAGTTCATCTTGATCTCCTTCGGTTTTTCGCGGATCGTCGTGATGATGATCTTGCGCTTGCGCAGGGTATTGATGAGCTCCTGCTTGTTTTCCGAGGCGAGCTCGCCCGAGAGCATCTCGCCGGTCGGCGTTCTCCCTTTCCACAAATAGGTCGTCGTAGACATTCTCATTCCCCTTTCGTGCTACTTCGCACTGCGGGCGGCGTGCATGCTGTTCGAGCGCTCGCCGAGCATCTGTTCGAGCTCGATCGTGTCGGAGCTGCACACCATCGCTTCATCCAGCGATATCTGCCTGTTCGTGTATGCGCGGAAAAGAGCCTGATTCATCGTCTGCATGCCGTATTTCGTTCCGGCCTGCATGAGCCCGTAAATCTGGTGAACCTTATCGTCGCGGATACACGCTCTGATCGCGGGGGTGCAGACCATGACCTCCGCCACGAGGGCCCGCCCCTTACCCGACAGGTGCGCGATGAGCTGCTGGGTAATGACCCCCTCGAGAACGAAGGCGAGCTGCGCCCGCACCTGCGACTGCTGGTTCGGCGGAAACGTATCGACGATGCGATTGATCGACTCGAACGTCGAATTCGTGTGAAGCGTCGCCAGGGCCAAGTGGCCCGTCTCCGCGATCGTGAGAGCGGCCTGCATTGTTTCGAGGTCGCGCATCTCGCCGATGAGAATCACGTCGGGATCCTGCCTGAGCACGTGCTTCAGGGCGCTCTGAAATGACTGCGTGTCGGCGCGCACCTCGCGCTGGTTCACGATGCAGTTCTTGTGCTGGTGGATATACTCGATCGGATCCTCGATCGTGATGACGTGCGATTGGCGCTCGTTATTGATCTTGTCGATCATGCTCGCGAGCGTTGTCGATTTGCCGCTTCCCGTCGGCCCGGTGACGAGGATGAGCCCCTTCATTTTCTTCGAGAAATCCTCGACGACGGCCGGAAGCCCGAGTCCCTTGAAATCGAGGATTTCGAACGGAATCTGCCTGATCGCGACGCTCGTCACGCCGCGCTGCTGGAACACGTTCGCGCGAAAGCGCGAGAGCCCCTGCACTCCGAAGGAGAAATCGAGCTCCTTCTCGTTTTCGAATCGTTTCTGCTGCTCTTCAGTGATGATGCTGTACGCGATCTGTTTGCTCACATCGGGTGTGATGACGGGATGGTTCGTGCGGCGGATGATGCCGTCGACCCGAAGCATCGGCGGAATTCCCGCCGTGATGTGGAGATCGCTCGCACGCTTGTCGATCATCTCCTGGAGAAGGTCCCGCAGGTTCACGGCCTGTGCCTTTTCCCCTTTATCGGGCATATCCTACTCTCCTTGACTCGTCATTACGCTGCCGATTCCCTCAAGATTTCCTGGAGCGACGTGATACCGGCCTTCAATTTCAGAATCCCGTCCCCCCGGAGCGTGATCATGCCCTCGCGAACGGCCTGCTCCTTGACCTCGGAGGACGAGGCGCGGTTCAGGATCATCTCGCGGAGCGCTTCGGATATGGGCATGACCTCGTAGATGCCCGTTCGCCCCGAATATCCGGTGCTGCTGCACGCGCCGCAGCCCACGGGCTTGTATATATCAAACACGTCGTCCGACGTGACCCCGAGCTCGCGAAGCGCCTCGGGATGTATCTTTTCCTTCGTCTTGCACTTCATGCAGAGTTTGCGCACGAGCCGCTGCGCCATAATGACGTTCACCGAACTCGCGACGAGGAAGGGCTCGATACCCATGTCGATCATTCGGTTGATCGTGCTCGGCGCGTCGTTCGTATGAAGCGTGCTGAGGACGAGATGGCCGGTGAGCGCGGCCTTGACCGCGATGCCCGCGGTCTCGAGGTCTCGAATCTCGCCTACCATCACGATGTTCGGATCCTGGCGGAGGAACGCCTTGAGGGCCGCCGCGAAGGTGAGACCGATTTCCTCGTGCATCATCACCTGGTTGATGCCGTCGATGTTATACTCGACCGGGTCCTCGGCGGTCATAATGTTGTATTCGGGCAGGTTGATCTTGTTGAGCGCTGAATAGAGCGTCGTCGTTTTTCCGCTTCCCGTCGGCCCCGTCACGAGCACCATCCCGTACGGCATCTCGATCCCCTTCACGAGCTTCTGGAGCGCCTCGGGATGGAAGCCGAGCTTCGTGAGGTCGATCTGGAGGTTGGTCTTGTCGAGGATTCGCATCACGATCTTCTCGCCGAAGATCGTGGGAAGCGAGCTGACCCGGAGGTCGATCTTCTTCGCGCCGATCCGGATCTTGATGCGGCCGTCCTGCGGGACGCGCTTCTCCGCGATGTCGAGCTCGGCCATGATCTTGAGTCTCGAAGTGACGGCTCCCTTCATCCGGTAGGGCGGAGACATCATCTCGTGCAGAACGCCGTCAATCCGGTACCGCACCCGGAGCTTCTTCTCGAACGGTTCGACGTGAATATCGCTCGCCCCTTTGTTCACCGCGTCCGCGATCAGCGAATTCACGAGCTTGACGACGGGGGCGTCCTCGCTCATCGCCTCGGCGACTCCGGCGTCATCGTCCATATCCTCGACGATCTCGAAGTCTTCCTGCATGTCCTTCATGACTTCGGCCAGCGAGTCGGCGGATTCGTAGAATCGGTCGATGGCGCGCTTGATCGCCGTCTCGGTCGCGACGACGGGGCGCACCTCGAGACCCGTTATGAATTTTATATCGTCGATCGCGAATATATTGTCGGGGTTCGCCATCGCCACGGTGAGGATGCGTCCTTCGCGCTTGATGGGGACGACCTGGAACTTCGTGGCGACCTCGGGCGGAATCAGCTCGATCGAATGCTCGTCCGCCTCGAGCTCGTCGAGATCGACCGCGGGCGCGTTGTACGTTTGGGAAAGAAACTCGGCGAATGCCTTCTCGGAGATGGCCCCCGTCTTGACGAGGTTATAGCCCAGGCTCCCCCCCGACTTCGTCTGCTCGGTGAGGGCGAGCTCGAGCTGCTGCTGGCTTATGAGACTCGATTCAACGAGTTGATTAGCGATCTTGTCTTTCAACAAAATCCTCCGCCCGGTACGGGTTTCCGGAAAGCGTATGCAATTATTCAACCAGCGGGCCCGTCGGCCCGCACGTTAGCCCGGCGTTCTCAGTCTGATCCTTCGACAGAATGCGTCAGACCGCAAGTAACATGCCATCCGGTGAGAAGGCGTGTAATGGGTTGCCATTCAAAAGGATCAGAGGATCGGAGGAGGCGTTTCGGCTTTCAATCGGTCCCGGTATCCGGCGCTCGACGAGTCTCGATAACCCATTCCAATATCGGGAGTAGTGCCGCGGCGAGTTGCCGCGGCGATCCCGTTATCGAAGGCCGGGGGGCGGCGCTGCGTGGAATGCACTCTGCGACACCGTATGCATATTGCGAATGGGACAATCGTCCGTCGGGGAAAGATCGGAAATCGAGGCAAAGGAGCCAGGCTCTGTCAATTTTCTTGCCACGCGCCGCAGGAAAGGTCAGTCGAGAAGCTCCCAGAACACGCCGATGAGGTAATGGCGCAACGGCATCGTATAGCCGGGGATCGTTTCGTATTTTTCGTTCAGTATGTTCTTGTACTCATAGGTCACCCGCGCGCTCATGATGGAGAGACAAGCCGAGACATTGAATACCCGGTACGGCGGAAGGGCCGTCCCGCCCCACCATCTCTTGCCCGCGGCTTCCGAACCGAGCTTCAGCGAAAACAGCTCCGAGCCCGCGAATATCCTGCGCTGCAGGCCCGCTTCTCCCCTCGCGCGATAGACGGGAACCCCGCCTGCGAGCGCGCCGCGTTCGGGGTATCCCTCGATCCCCATCGAGAGAAGACAATCGAAGCCGAGAATTTTCGCGCGCCCCGCGAAGCGTCCGCGCGCGCCGGCGACGGTGCCGCTTCCCTCCGACCGATAAACCGCGGAGTCCGCGCCGGAGAGAAGGATGCGCGACTTCTCCTCCCTCCCGAAGAGGGACAGGGAGATGCTCGAGAGCCTGAATCCTATCGAGAGCTCGTCGGCGATCTCTGGGACGAGATCCGGATTGCCCGTCGTCGCGTTGACCGCGCCGTCGAAGTCCCTCGTCAGGGCGGGCTGGAAAAGCTCCTCGGCGGAGGGAATCCTCAGGCGCCGCGCGAGGATGACATCCTGGGAAAAGAGCTCGCTCCACCTCTTGCCGAGAGCCACCTCGGCCCCCCCGTAGCGGCCGACGGCGCTGTGAGTGCCCCCGAACGCGCCGAGGCGCCAGGTCACGCCCGGAGATGCCTTCCCCCCCACGGTGACGCCCCCCTCGAAGCAGCTGAATGAAGGGGTGAAATGTCCGCCTTCCTCCCCCGCGGGAGGTGCCGGGCGGGAAGGGATCCACCGATAGTCGTTCTCGAATTCCGCTCGCGCGGCGGAGCCGAAGGCGCGGACACCGAGACCGATGAGCTTCCCCGACCAACGCGCGCCGCCGCCGAGGCTCCTCTCGCGGATTCTCCCGGAGAGCCGCGAGAGATCGAGAACGCGCTGCGTGATCGAGCCCGAGAATCCCGAGCGCCGGTAGAGAATCTCCGAGCCGAATCCTGAACGTCGAACGTCCTCGTTATCCACACCGGGGTAGGACGTGCCGACGTAGCTTTCCTCGTATCTCTGGATACTGAAGCGCACCTCGTCTCCCGCGGAGGTGCGCATCGCGAGCTCGGCGAGGACGGAGCGCATATCATCCAACCCGAGCCTTCTCGTCGGAATCGCCGGATACGCATCGATTCCGTCCTGGAGATATTCGTCGTACGCGAGCGACGCGCTCACGTGCGCCCGCGGAGTCGCGAACCACGCCCGCCGCGAGCGTCGGTTCGACGTGCCGTAGGTGAAATCGATCTCCGAAGCCGGGCCTTCCCGTCCCCCCTCCTCGAGAACGACGTTGATGAATCCCCGGGAGGAGAGATCGCCCGAAAAGCACGGGGAGCCGCTGTAGAGCACTTCCACCCTGAGGAGCCTCGAAAGCGGCAGGAATCGCGTCAGCGATTCGAGCGTGTAGCCGTCGACCGCCGGAACGCCGTTCACGAGAAGGTTCACGCCGCGGTAACTGCGCCCGTCGATCGAAAAACCTCCCTCTGCCCCATGCGGCCCCTCCCGCCACAGCGAGACTCCCGGAAGAAGCTGGAGAATATCGTCGAGGGTATGAATGTTCCGCCCGATGAGCTCCTCGCGCGTAATGACGAATACCTCAGTCGGCATGAGGAGCGAATCCCCCGCGATCGAGCCGGGAAGCTCCGCCGCCATGAGATACCGCGGCGACATGAGAACGCAGAAAATCACGAGGAGCGTTCGCCTCATGAGGCTTCTCCTCCCTGCCAGGCGCGCACCGCTTTCATGAGCGGCGGCACGGCTACGGCGAAAAGGGCGGTATTGACGCCTACATGCACTGCGGCAAAACCGATTCCCGCGACGGCGATACCCCCGAGACCCTCGATGAATCCAGACGCCCCGAGCGCGACGAACGCGGTCGCGACCGTCGTGAGGACGTCGTATACAAACGTAAGGGCGAAACCGGCCGCGGCGCTCGCGGCGACGCTCGACGCGCGGGCCGGAGCGAGATGCGGCCCGATGAGCCCGCCCACCGAACCGATGAGAACGAAACCCGCAACCTGCGCGGCAAGAAGCGGAGCCGGCGCCGGACCGAACTGATTGAGAAGGGAAAAGAGCAGACTGGAGAGCGCGCCGATAGCGCCCCCGAGACGCGCGCCGCAGAATATTCCCGCCATGAAAACGGTGAGCGTCATGAGCTCGACGTTCGGAATCCCGGCGAGAAGAAAGCCGAGGGCCACGCTCAGGGCGATGAAAAGAGCTGCGAGGATGACCGTGCGCTCGCGCCGGTGTGCCATGCCAACAAACGCTCCGTGGATAGAGAAGGGACGAGGTCCTGGGAACCGTTTCTCTTCGTACGATGCCTCGGACTTTACGTGAGCCTCGGAAAGGGGGTCAAGCCAAATGTAGCTTTTCCGCGGCGGCCTTTCTCAGGGCGGAAACGCTTTCGCAGGGAGCGGTGACCTCGCCGATATCCGCTTCAATCAGCTCTATGAAATGGAAATCGGACCCGCCCGTGCATACAAGCCCGCGCTCACGCGCGAGCTCCAGGATATCCTTCCGCATCCGCTCCGTATGATTCGGGTGCCAAACCTCGACGCCGCGCACGCCGGAGGCGATGAGTCGCTCTACCAGATCCGTTCTCCTGATATTCCATCCGGGATGCGCCCATACGGCGACGCCGCCCGCTTGCGAGATGAGCCGGATGACCTCCGTGCGGGGCAGCACCTTCTTCGGAACATGACAGGGGGCGCTATCGGAGATATAGCGCGCAAACGCTTCCGAAACGCTCGAAACATGCCCCCGCCTCTTCAGAACGCGGGCGATATGCGGTCTTCCGACGCACCCGCGACCGGCTTCCGCGAGCACCTCCTCGAACGGTAGCGATACCCCTCTCTCTTCGAGCCTGCGCACGATCTCTTCCGCCCTCGTCACGCGCGAGCGCGCGAGCTCCTCGAGGCTCGCCACGAGCGCCCGATTCTCGTGATCGAAGCAATAGCCGAGGATGTGGATGCTCGACCCGCCTTCCTCGATGCTGAACTCTATCCCCGTCACGACGTCGATTCCGCAGCGCCTTCCCGCGTCGAGCGCTTCAGCCTGAGCGTTTACCGTGTCATGGTCGGTGATCGAGACGGCGGAGAGCCCGATCGCGTGCGCGTAACTCACGAGCTCTTCGGGAGGCATTGTCCCGTCCGAGTAAGTTGAATGCAGGTGGAGATCGCAGGGCGCTGTCTGGGGTTCCATCGGGACCCGCTTCAGGTAACCGCGCTGAATTTTTTCATCTTTTCCGCGACGTCGCGAAAGGACATATCCATGATGTAGACTTCCTCGAAATGTTCCCGGGCGGTCTCGAACTCGCCGAGTATCTCGTAGGCGAGACCGATATTATAATGAATGCCGAGACTTCCCGCTCCTGTCGTTTTTTCGATTTCGAGAGCGTGCGTCAATTGCTTCACGGCGAGGCGCGGCTGATTGCACTTGAGGAAGCAATAGCCGATCATTTCCATGCTGCTGAGCTGAAACTCCTCGGCCCGGGACGCGATCTGGAACTCGCGGATCGCCTCGGTGAAAAGCCCCATCTCCAGATACGCCATGCCGAGATCGAAATGACTCCTGAGGTCGTCCTTCTCGACGTCGCTCGTTATCTCCTCGGCGAAGGTTTCTCCACGTTCCGAGCCGGTCTCGGCAAAGGTCGCGGCCGGCGGATCCGGCAAGCCCGGAGGCGTCCCGCCGGAAAGAACCTCGTTCGCGCTTTCAGACGTCCCGTCCTCCGAAGGCTTTCGGCGATCGGCGAATGATCCGCCCGTCCCGATGGCTTCGCGCCCCTGGCTCATCGCGGCGACCATCTCCGCCTCTTCCACCGCCTCATCCATGCCGACATCGATGCCGGATTCGTCCGGCTTTCCGTCTTCGGTCTCCGCTTCGGCCGCGGCGGGCGCGGGTTCGACGTCGGGAGGCACAGGAATTGAATCGGCCGGAGGAGGCGCGGCGAGCTCATCGGAATCGACCTCTGCGGCCGGGACATCCGCCGGCGACGGCGACATTTCTCCGGCTATCGGGGTCGCAACCCCTTCCTCGACGGTCTCGGCCGTTTGCAGATTCTCCAGCTCCGCGGGCGAGAGAGCGGCCTTTATCTCCTCGATCTTTTGCGCGTATCGGATCTGCCGTTTTGAATCCTTCTCCTGCACGGCGATCGCGACAAGCCTCCCGTAGACCTCGATCGCCTTCAACTTCATGCCGAGCTGCTCGTAGATCCCGACAGCCATCGCCAGTATGGCCTCGTTCGACGGCATGAGCTCGAGCATGAGATCGACATCCTTCTGCGCCCGCGGAAGAAGGACCTGCGGATTCTCGAGAACGGCCTCGACATATTGCGTAAAAAACGTGACCGCTTCGCCGGTGAGCTTCTGTTTCGCCCTGAGCTCTCCGAGCCTGAACATCGTATCGATCTTCTCGGGATCGACTCGCAGGATTTTCTTGCATACGGCGACCGCGTTGTTGTAGAGGGCGACCTTCTCGTATATCGTCGCTGCCTTTTCGAAATTCTGCACCGCCTGCGCCTTGTCTCCGGCGCGCAGGTATATATCGCCGAGCTCATTGTAGAGATTCGGGTTCTTCGATTCGATCGTAAGGAGGCGGCGGTACTCCTGAATGGCCTTGTCGATATGGCCCTTGCTCAGGAATTCCTGCGCCTTCTGACGTATCTGATTCGCCTTGCTCAAAACCCGACCTCGCTTGCCGTCTCGAACGCGGGGCGTTCCCGGACGACGGCGCCGTTCTTGACGACGGTGATCGCGTGGTCAGCTCCCACCCGCGATGGAATCTCCCGGTAATCTTCCACGTCGTACACGACGAAATCTGCCTTTTTCCCCTTTTCGAGGGAGCCGTATTGGGCGCCCCTGCCGACGGCGTGCGCCGCGTTGATCGTCGCCGCATTGATCGCCTCGGCCGGTGTCATGCGCATCTGGGAACAGGCGACGGCAACCGCAAACGGCATCGAGCACGAGGGAGAGCTCCCCGGATTGAAATCGGTCGCGAGCGCCACGGCGACTCCGCGTTCGATCATCTCCCTCGCGGGAGCGAAATCGCGCGAGCCGAGCGCGAAGGTCGTGCTCGGCAGCAGAATGGCGATCGTATCCGATTCGGCGAGCGCGCGTATTCCGGCGCTTGATATCTTCGTGAGATGTTCGGCGGAGATCGCGCCCATGCGCGCGGCGAGCTCCGCGCCTCCCATCGGCGTGATCTCGTCCGCGTGCACTTTCAGACCGAAGCCGGCGGTGCGCCCCGCCTCGAGAATTTCCCGTGTCTCTTCGACGCCGAAGACACCCTTCTCGCAGAAAACGTCTATGAACTCGGCGAGCTTCTTCCGCGCGACGGCGGGGATCATCTCGTCGATAACAACACGCACGTACGCCCTTGTATCGTCGAATTCGGGCGGCCTCTGATGCGCGCCCATGAAGGTCGCCACGACGTCGAGCGGGGTCTCGCGCCCGAGGCGGGCGATGACACGGAGCATCTTGAGCTCGGCTTCGAGATCGAGCCCATAACCGCTCTTGATCTCAATGGTCGTCGTACCCCCCTCGAGCATTTTCATGAGCCGCCTGCGGCTCACCTCGAAGAGACGCTCTTCGTCCATTTCCCTCACCTCACGAACCGTCCTCCTGATCCCGCCCCCGCGGCGCTCGATCTCGAGGTAGCCCTCTCCCCGAATGCGCGCCTCATACTCGTCCGCACGGTAGCGCGAGAAGACGGCGTGCGTATGGGGATCGACCCAGCCCGGCATCACGACGCGTCCGCCGGCATCGATCGTCCGGGAAATCCTGGCTCCGCCGATTCCTTTTTCGACATCCGCGCGGGTACCGGCAAAGACAATGACTCCCCCGGAAACCGCAAGCGCCCCGTCGGAAACGATACCGGGATCGGATAGATTCTTGCCACGCTTCGGTCCCTTCTCGGAACCGCGGCAGGTCACTAGCTGTCCGGCGCCGCAAAGCAGCAGATCAACCGTCTGGAGCAAGCGCCACTCCTTTTATGAAACAAGCCAGCCTTCAATAGCTGCTCAAAATGCAAACATGCAATCGCAAACTCATATGAGCACGGCTTTAACGCCCGTCAGAATCAGGCTTCATTTCTTGAGCATGGGTATGTGAAGCCCTGCATCTTTCGCCTTTTCAATGGCTATCTCATATCCGGCATCCGCATGTCTTGCAATCCCTGTGCCAGGGTCGCACCGCAGGCAGCGCGCCAGTTTCTCGCGCCCTTTCACCGTTCCGTCGGCCACGACGCCGAGCCCGGCGTGGATCGAAAGCCCCATCCCTACCCCTCCGCCATGATGCACCGAGACCCAGGCGGCCCCGCAGGAGGCGTTGAGCAGGGCGTTCAGAATCGGCCAGTCGGCGATCGCGTCGCTCCCGTCGCGCATCGCTTCAGTCTCGCGGAACGGGGAGGCGACGGAGCCGGAATCGAGATGGTCTCGGCCGATAACGATCGGAGCCGACAGATCTCCTTTCGCGACGAGATCGTTCAAAGCGATCCCGAAGCGCTCTCTCTCGCCGTAGCCCAGCCAGCAGATGCGGGCCGGAAGGCCCTGGAATGCGACCTTTTCCCGCGCGAGCTTGATCCAGCGGCCGAGCGATTCGTTGTCGGGAAACAGCTCGAGGGCGAGCTCATCGGTGCGATAGATGTCCTTCTCGTCTCCCGAAAGCGCGATCCACCGAAACGGTCCCCTGCCCGTGCAGAACATGGGCCGGATGAACGCGGGCACAAAGCCGGGGAAGGCGAAGGCGTTCGAGAGCCCTCCCTTCTCGGCCTGGCCGCGGATATTGTTGCCGTAATCGAAAACGACCGCCCCGCTCTCCTGCAAATCGATCATCGCCTGCACGTGAAGGACGATCGATTCGGTCGCCTCCTTGACGTAGCGGTCGGGATTCGCGCCTCTGAGCCCGGCGGCCTGCTTCATGTCGTATCCGCGCGGGATATAGCCGTTGAGGGCGTCATGCGCGGAGGTCTGGTCGGTGACGACGTCCGGAACGACGCCGCGGCGCGCGAGCTCGGGAAAAACGTCGGCGGCGTTCGCGTGGAGCCCGATCGAGTAGGCCCTCTTTTCCTTCATCGCCCGCCGCACCTTCTCGAGCGCCGTGTCGAGATCGGACTCCATCTCGTCGCAATAGCGCGTCTCGATGCGCCTCCTGATCCGGTCGGCATCGACCTCGACGGCGAGGCAAACGCCGCCGTTCATCGTGACCGCGAGCGTTTGCGCTCCGCCCATCCCGCCGAGCCCGGCGGTGAGGACAAATCTTCCCGCGAGGGTGCCCCCGAAGCGCTGGCGCGCGCATTCGGCGAAGGTCTCGAATGTCCCCTGCAGAATACCCTGCGTGCCGATGTACATCCACGAGCCGGCCGTCATCTGACCGTACATCGTGAGTCCCTTCGCTTCGAGCTCCCAGAAGTCCTCCCACGTCGCCCACCGCGGAACCAGAAGCGAATTGGCGATGAGCACACGCGGCGCGTCCTCGTGCGTTCTGAAAACGGCTACCGGTTTTCCCGATTGAACGAGGAGCGTTTCGTCCGACTCGAGGCCGCGCAGCGTGCTGACGATCGCGTCGTAGCATTCCCAGTTCCGGGCGGCCTTGCCGCGCCCGCCGTATACGACGAGATCCTCCGGACGCTCCGCGACCTCGGGATCGAGATTGTTCATGAGCATGCGGAGCGGCGCCTCCGTGAACCAGCTCTTGCAGCTGATCGCGGTCCCCCGCGGCGCTCTGATGGTTCGCTTTTGCATAAGATCCTCACCTCCGAAACCCTGGAATTTCGCATTGACGATACGGCTTTTGCGCCGATTGGGCAACTCCAAAGCGCATGTTCAGCGGGTGTTCAGGTTCCGGCGAACCACCGGGCGACGCGCCCGACGCACTCCTCGACCGTCACGTGCTCTATGTTCCTCGACGGGAGCGACGAGAGAATCGTTCCCCCATACGGCCTGGTCCCCAGGCGCGAATCGAGTATGACGATGACGCCGCGGTCGTTCATGCGCCTGATCAAGCGTCCGGATCCCTGCCGCATGCGGAGGATCGCCTCGGGCAAAAAGAGCTTCTCGAATGGATCCTCGCCGAGCGACGAAAACCTCTGCGATCGAGCCTCGACGATCGGCTCCGCGGGGACCGGGAACGGAATCTTCGGGATGACGAGCACCTCGAGCTCCTCCCCGGGAAAATCGACGCCCTCCCAGAAGCTCGCGACGCCGAGAAGCACTCCTCCTTCATGCTTTCGCAGCTTTCCAGACAGCGCTTCCCTGCTCTCTCCCGCCCCTTGCACGAGAACGGGGCGTTCGACGCCGTTTCTCGCGAGCGCTTCCGCGACGGAACGGCAGAGACGATACGAAGTGAAGAGCACCATCGTCCTGCGCCCGACCCCGGCGGCGAGCCCGGCGACGAGTTCCGCGACCGGCGCGGCGAAACCGTCGTGATTCGGATCCCCGAGGCCGGAAACGACGAGCACCAGGCAATTCTCGTCGAACGGAAACGGCGACGGAATGACGAGCTCGCGGGGTTTCGAAGCGAGAAACCTCATGCCGAGCCGATCCCTGAGCAGCGCGAAGCTCCCGTTCTGCGAGAGTGTTGCCGAGGTGAAAACGGCCGAACCGAGGACCCCCTCGAGATAATCCGCGAAGGGGCGGTCCACCGCCAGCGGCGATCCGCACATCTCCCTGAGGGCTCCATCGGGACCCCAGTCGAGCCAGAAAACCGAATCCTCCACGCTCGCGGTCGAGAGGAACCTGAGACTTTCTGCCAGCGTCGCGAGCTCCTCGCTCGCATACGCTATCTCCTA
>JBAZPL010000013.1:0-23385 GCA_041648155.1 Candidatus Krumholzibacteriia bacterium | reverse complement strand
GAAGCGAAAGGACCGCATGGGGGAACTGTCCGCGAAGAAGCAGGCTCTTGCCGTCGAAGGAGCGGGCTTTCCCGGCTCGATCGCGCAGGGAACGCCGGCGTTTCTCGATGCATTGAGAACCGATCTCGATCGGGAATCGCTTCTCGAAAAGGAGATCGCCGCGGCCGGCTCGCGGGGCAAAACGCACGCCCCGCTCTGGCGGCCGGTTCTCGCTTCGGTCCTCATCCTCGCGGGCATTGCCGGCATCGCGATCGGCAAGCTGCTCATGACCCTGTTCCTCGTCGCCGGCGCCGGGCTCATCGCCTGGCATTTCGCGCGCAGGCCCGGCCGCCGGGAGATCGGCGCTTCGGCGGGCCTCGAAGGCGAACTCGAGCGGCTCGCGAAAAAGCGGGCGGCGCTGCTGAGCGGTCGCTCTCTCGAAGAGTCGAGGGCGCTTTTCACGGAATGCGCCGCGTGGAGGGACCGGGAGCGCGACGTCGAATCGAGGATCGAGGAGGCTGCCGGTGGACGGCGGGTCGATCTGATGGATTTTATCGGAGCGCTCGACCGCGAGTACGGCGACGCCGCTCTCGAGCTCCGCGCCCTCGTGGAATCGCGCGCGAAGCTCGAACCGTTCAGAACCGACGGGGACGGGATGCTGAAGCTCGATCGCGATGTCGGCGCTCGCGCGGAGGAGCGAAAACGTCTCGCGGCGGTCCGCGCTCTCGCCGATCGCGAGCTTGCCGCTCTCGAGCGCATGGACGAGATCGATATCGCCGAGCGCCTCGCGTGCGCTCGGGAGGGCTTGGAGCAGGCCGGGAGGAAGGAGCGTGTCCTGGAGACGATCCTCGAAACGCTCGCCGAGGCGCGGCGGGAGATGGCCGGCTTTCTCGCCGAACGGCTTCCTCCGCTCGCGGCGGGGTATCTGTCGCGGTTCACCGGCGGGCGGTATGAAACGCTGTTCATCGATCCCCTCACCCTGCGCATCGAGACCGTTCCCGCCCGCGGGGACGCGGATGCGTCGGGCGGCGCCTCGTCCGCGCCGGAGCGCATAGAGCCCGACTCGGTCAGCCAGGGCACGCGCGACCAGATCTATCTCGCGGTGCGGCTCGCCCTCGTCGAGCTCATGAGCCGCGGTGAACCGCAGCCGGTCTTTCTAGACGACCCGTTCGTCCACTTCGATCCCGCGCGGCGCGAGCGGGCACTCGAGCTCGTGCGCGAACTCGCGGCGAGGCACCAGGTCGTCATATTCACCTGCGATCCCCGCTATCGCGAGGCGGGCGGGCGGGTAGTCGAGCTCCCCGCGCGGGCGTGAATTCTCTTGTCAAACCGCGCGCGCTTTTCTACAGTTGCGGCATCAATCGTCACATAGAGCTTCGGGACGCTTTTCGAGCCGGGAGGACGGTATGAAAGAGATCGAGATAGGCGTCGTCCAGGATTATTTCGCGAAGATCGGCGTCGCGGCTCTCGGGATCACCGCCCACGGGATCAAGGTCGGCGACGAGATTCACTTCAAGGGGCACACCACCGATTTCAGCCAGAAGGTCGATTCCCTCCAGATCCAGCATGCGCAGGTGAGCGAGGCCGGCGCGGGAGCTTCGGTGGGGACGAAGGTGAAGGACCGTGTCAGGATAGGGGACACAATCTTCAAGGTCGTCGAGGGCTGACGCAGATCGCGGGCAGCGCGCGCCCGGCGCGATTCCGGACGCCGGGCTTCGGGCGTTTCGCGCGAGCTACGGCGATTCCGGCGCGCGGGACGACCGCATCCTCTCCCGTATCGCGGCGACCATCGTCTCGAGCCCCGGCAGAACGCGCGACTCCCTGACTCCCTCTTCGAGCAGATCGATTCCGCTCGGGATCGAATCGAGGAAACGGGGCTTGCCCATGCGCGTGCCGAGCTTGACGAACGCGGCGAGCGCCTGGAGGTTGCGCTGCACGCCGGCGAGCGTGAAGGCCTCGTAGAATTCTCCGAAACGCCGATCCTCCGGCGCGCCGCGCGAGCGGAGCTTCGCGTGAAATGCCTCGAGAAGGGTCCGCCTCTCGAGAGCGCTCACGGGGTGATAGGCGTCCTTGAGGAGAGACGCCGCGTCGTAGAGCCCCGGGCCGCGATGCGCCGTCTGGAAGTCGACGATTCTGAGGCGTGCGTCCTTCAGCATGATGTTCCTGCTCTGGAAATCGCGGTGCATGAAGACGCGCCGCTCGCGGGCGAGGGTCGCCGCGAGAAACCGCCGCTCCTCCTCCCAGGAGCCCGGCACCGAAATCGGGCAGAATCCCTCGACGAATTCGCGCATGAAGTATTCCGTCTCGCCGAGGAGCGTTTTCTCGTCGAAGATTGAATCGCCGAGAAGCCCCTCCCGCGCGAGTGAATCGGTGACCGACGTTTCGAGATCGACGAGGATGTCGAGGGATCGCGAATAGAGGGACAACGCCTCGGCCGGAGAGACCGTTTGCAGCGCGTCCTCGAGGTGGACGTCGCCGAGATCCTCCATGAGAATGATACCGCGCTCCCGGTCGACCGCGTAGATCTCCGGTGCGCCGATGCCGTGGCGCGCGAGCAGGCGCGCGATCTCGACGTATGAGTCGATCTCCCGCCCACCGCCGCTCTGGTGGAGCACGACGATCGCGCGGGAGGGACCTGCGAGCCTGAAGAACTCCCGATTCGATCCGCCCCCCGCGATCGCGGAGAGCGTCGTCGCGTCGGCGAGTTCCGCGAGGCGTTCCCGATGCGCGAGGGCCTTCGCCGCCGCGAGAACCGGATGCGCGCCATGATCGGTCATCCGTGCGAGCCTCCCGCGGCTTTGAGAATCCCTTCGGGAAATAGAATCTCGTTCGAGTGGACGGTGTCCCTCGCTACGATCGTGTCGTCGAGAACGACGCAATTCTCCAGCCGCGCGCGGGGCTCGACGACGGCGCGGCGTCCGATCGCACAGAATCCGGCGCAGCGGGCCGCGGGGTCGATAGCCGCTCCCTCGCCGATGTGGATGGGACCGAGGGGTGTTTCCATTTCGGAATCGAGGCGCATCCCATCGACGAGAATCGCCCGGTGGATGCCGAGATATCCCGCGGGAGAGCCCGCATCCCCCCATGCGTACGGAACGTGCCCTTCCGCGGCGTTCCATCCGATCACCGAGCCGGGTTTCTTCCGCATCATATCCGCGAGGATCGTGACGAGCTGTTCCTTTTTCCCGCGAGGGAAAAAGGGAAGGGAGTCGGGGGAGAGCACCGCGAGGCCCGTATAGCCGAGGAGGTTCGCGCCGCGCCCGAACCTTTCGGCGCTCTCGCCGATCGCGAGCACTTCGTTTGCGGCGCCGACCGCGACATTTGCCCGGGGACCCGAGGGAGCGAGCACGAGCGTCACGAGCGCTTTCTGCTTCCTGTGGCGCTCGATCGCGGGCTCGTACGGTATGTCCGACAGGACGTCGCCGTTATGAAGAAGTATGCAATCCGCGCCCGAGACGCCGTCGCGCATGTTTCCGATGCCTCCTCCCGTTCCGAGGAGCTCTGCTTCGCGGTGGAGCCGAACCGGCCAGGCATGTCGCGAGGCGAACGCTTCGATCGTGTCCGAGAGATGGAAGATGTTGCAGTGGATCTCCGCCGCGCCGTGACGCATGAGCTTCTTCACGATTAACTCGAAGAGGGGAGTGCCGAGAATCGGGAGGAGCGGTTTCGGGATTCGCTCGGTGAGAGGAAGCATCCGCTCGCCGTATCCCGCCGCGAGAATGATTCCGGAAATTGCGGTTCGTGTATTCTTCATAAGGCTCAATAGAGGAGGAATCGCGCCCGATCCGCGCGAAAGCGTTCCTCGTCGTCGCGCCAGTCGTCGAATAGGCGGGAAAGGTCCTTCCCCGCGTCGATCGTCTCGCGCAAAGCCGCGCTTCCCGAGATGATGTCGATCGGCGGAATGGTGTATTCGTATTCGTACGGCGGCGCGCTCCACCGGAAGCGGTCAGGGTGGAGCCTCGCCGCGGCCGCGACGATCGCCGCGCCGCAGCGGACGGGCTGGAACTCGCGCCGGTCCGTGACGTGGATCTGAATTCCTCCGCACGGCTCGTTCGCGTATTTGTCCCACGCCGGCGTGAAGAAGAGGGGTCTGAAAACGACCCCGGCGAGTCCGAAGGAGGCGAGCTCCGCGGCGAAGGCGCGCGGTTCGATCCACGGCGCGCCGATAATCTCGAACGGCTTCGTCGTTCCCCGGCCTTCGGAGACGTTCGTGCCTTCGAGGAGAACGGCGCCGGGGTAGACGAGCGCGGTGTCAATCGTCGGCATGTTGGGAGAGGGGAGGACCCAGGGTTGGGCGGTCCCGTCGAAGTACATATCGCGCTTCCATCCCTTCATCCGCACGACCCGCAGGGAGCAGGCATCGGGTCCGCGCGAGTTCATCATCGTGAGCGCCTCGCCGATCGTGAGGCCGTGTCGCATCGTGAGAGGAAATAGCCCGACGAACGACTGGAATCGTTCATCGAGAAGCGCCCCCTCGACCGCTTCCCCGCCGATCGGGTTGGGACGGTCGAGCACAACGACCTCGACGGAGGCCTCCGCGCACGCGCGCATCATGAGGAGCGAGGTCCAGAGGTACGTATAGGGCCGGGTCCCGACGTCGGGAAGGTCGATCACGACGCAATCGAGCCCGTCGAGCTCGCCGGGGTCCGGCGCTCGCCGGATGCCGTACAGCGAATGGACGGGAATGCCTGAGGCCGGATCGGTGAAGCCCTCCCATTCGATCATGTTGGCCTGCGTGTCCCCGTGGATGCCGTGCTGGGGGCCGAATATCCGCTCGACGCGGGTGCCGCACGAGAGGAGGACTTCGATCGTCGATCCGAGGGAGCGGGTGACGGAAGCGGGATTCGCGAGGAGCCCGACGCGTTTCCCCGCGAGGCTCCTGCACGATTCCTGGAGGATGATATCGCAGCCGGTTTCAACCAACGTTTTTGCCGCGCCGCCCGGGGCGGGCCTGTCGCCCGCCCCGGCGCGACGCATCGATTACAGATTCCAGTCGACGACCCTCAATGTGTCGGAGCCCCCGCTATCGCTATTGACGATTTGCACGGGGCCGACTCCGGGCGCCAACCACATTATTTGATGAACGTCGCCTGAGTCAACCGGATTTCCGTTCACGGAGATCGTGAAGTCGGCGTACATGTGATGCACGCAGCACCCTTTGAACGTCCCGCGCAGCTCCTCGCTCACGAGGTCGACCCTCGCGGCATCGAGCTCGATATGACCGGACAGCACTATCGAGGTCGAATCGTTGATCGTGCCCGTCGTGGCGAAGGTCCAGCTCTGTCCGAGGTAGCTCTCGATCGGGAGCTTTATGTAGGGGATCGGATCGTTCCACATCATGGAGAATTCAAAGACGCCGTCTTCATCGTATTCGCTCCGTCCGAGGTGCTGGATGACGGAAGAGGTCTTTCGCAGGTGAACCTTCTCTTCGATGTAGCTATGCTCATCGAGCCTGACCTCGTCGAAGGTCCCGCCCTGCAGGTTATAGTTGCCGATAAGCCGGGTCGCTTCGCTTCCCCAGCCTCTCAGGTAGTACCATGCGGCGTCATTTATGATGGGGTAGAGCGTTTGGCTTCCGGCTGTGGTGAATTCGTACGGCGTCGGATTGGGAACGATCACGTTTCCCGCGCCGTCGGTCGCGTTCCAGAAATTCACCCAGTATGTGCATCCGGGAAGAAGCGTTTTCGACAGGGTGACGGTGATGCGCGAATAGTCCTCGCTGAATTCCGGTTCTGTCCGCACGAGCTGGCTCACGCGCGCATCGATGTACTCGGCGGGAAAGTCGAATGAGCCCATGTCCATGGGTTCGCTGAAGTTGAACACGATCTGGGAGAGGCTCGTCGACACCGAGTTGGCTCCGTTCATCGGCAGGGCGCTCATGAGATAGGGCGCCGCGTCGTCGATCATCGTCCGGAAGCTGAAGACGTACGGGGCGGCGAGAGGGTTGCCGGTCAAATCGGTCGCTTCGGTGCCGATCGTTATCGTGATCAGGCTGTCCGGCGGGAACGGCACATGGTGGACCTTCATCGTGAGCGCTTCCCATTCGAACCAGACGTCGTGGAGCGGGGGGACCGCCTGGACCGCGCTTTCGGCATTCGAAGGATTCATGGGTTCGTTGAAAGTGATCTCGATCATCGCCAATCCGTTCACGTTCAGGGCGCCGTCGGCCGGCGCGGTGCCGACGACCTCGGGGGCCACGTAGTCGTTCGTCGAAGTCGTCGTGAACGAGATCGGATAGTCGGTGCCGAGCTCGTTTCCGCCGAGATCCTCGCACGTTGCGTCGATGGTGATCGTGTAGCTCGCGCCGCCGCCGAGCAGGATGGTCGGCGTGATGAAGAGAGTGTCCTCTCTCCAGAATAAGTTGCATGAGAACTGCGGCGATAGGGCGAGTCCTGCCTCGACCGTCGTCTCGTTCATGGCTTCGTTGAATGCGATCCAGAACGGTCCGATCCTGCTCACATCGGTGGCGTCCAGCTCGGGGAAATGCCCCGTGATCGAGGGTGGTGTCTTGTCTTGCGGAGGGGGCGTCGTCTCATCATCGCTCGAGCAGCCTGCAAGAAAAGCGAGCGCCATGAGACAGAAGACTATCCATGTCGAGGCACAGAACCGATTCATTTTGGACCTCCTCGTCCTGGTAACTTCAACGGCTGCCGCCAGTCAACCGTTCGTAAAGTTTCGTTTACGTATGGAATCCCCGGCGCGACGAATCCGGCATATGACCTGTTGCAACTTCCGGACCGTCGCGCTACTATTTGTTCGCGGACAGCGCGAGTCCTTGCGGCGCGCTCATGGTCCTGTCGGGGCCGCATTCAGAGGGAGTGTGAATAATGGCGCGAAACGTAACGATATGCCGATTGGGTTTGATTGCATTGCTCTCCGCTCTTCTCGCGGCGGGCGTCGGATGCGCGAAGAGAGACCGCGCGGAACGGGGGGGCACGCTCATCGTCGGAGAGATCAACGACTACGAGGGTCTCAATCCGATGTCGACGACGGATGCCCATGCCCGCGACGTGTACAATCTTCTTTTCCTGTCTCTTCTCGACGAGCAGTCCGACCTGCTCAACTTCGCTCCGCGCCTCGCGCAGTCGTGGGAGTTCTCCGCCGACCGTCTCGACCTCACGTTTCGCCTGCGCCCGGACGTTTACTGGAGCGACGGGATCCCCGTGACCGCGCGCGACGTCGCAGCGACCTTCGCCGCGCAGAAGGACTCGGCGACCCAGTGGGCGAGCCGCCATCTCAAGGCGCACATCGACTCGGTCTCGGTCATCGACGATCATACGATCGTGTACCACTACGCAATGGCGTATCCCTATCAGGTCATGGACGCGAACGACGGGCCCATCATGCCGAAGCACGCGCTCGATCGGGTTTCTCATGCGGAGTTCGGAAAGCTCCCGATCGAGCAGCTCCCGACGAACGGTCCCTTCAAGCTCCATTCGTGGGTCAAGGGGCAAGCCCTCACGCTCGTGAGAAACGAGCGATATTACGAGAAAGGAAAGCCGTACCTCGAGAAGGTGATCTTCAAGATCATTCCCGACCAGATGACCCTTCTCACGCAGCTCAAGAGCGGCGAGATCGATTGCATGGAGATGATTCCGCCGGCGGAGATGCAGGACATCAGGAACAATCATCCGGAGCTCACGATTTACGATTTTCCGACGCGGTTATACGGCTACATCGGGTGGAACGCGTCGAAACCGCTCTTCGCGAGCGCGCGCGTACGCACGGCTCTTACGATGGCGATCGACCGCGCTCTCATCAACGAGAATATCTACTACGGATTCGCGCAGGAATGCACGAGCCCCTTTCCGCCGATCATCTGGGCGTACAATCCGAACATCAAACCGGTCCCGTACGACACCGCTGAAGCGCGGCGGATCCTCGCCGAGGAAGGCTACCGCGACACGAACGGGGATGGCTGGCTCGAGAAGAGCGGAAAGCGGTTCGAGTTTGATCTCATCACGAACCACGGAAACCAGCTTCGGAGTGATATCCTCGTGACGGTCCAGGACATGCTGAAGAAGATAGGCATCAAGGTCAATGTTGCCGCACTCGAATGGACGGTATTCCTCGAGCGCACCAAATCGGGGAATTACGACGCCCAGGTCAACGCGTGGCGCGTCGGCGGGAAGGCCGATTTCGCGCCGATCTGGTCGTGCGAAGCGCGCGGCTCCGTGGGCTACAACCGCGTCAATTACTGCAACCCGCTCGTCGACAGCCTCAACGCGGTCGCGACGGGGATGCTCGATTTCGAGAAGGCGAAGCCGATCTTCTGGCGCATTCAGGAGCTTATCTATAACGATCAGCCGTACACTTTTCTCAATTTCCAGCGAGCGCGCAACGTTGTGAATCGGCGGTTCAGGGACGTGAAGCCGGACGCGATCAGCATGTATCATTATCTCCAGGACTGGTGGGTTTCACCGGAAGGGAAGAAGTAGGCGGGTCGCGCCCGCGCCCCGCGCTCCCGCCCGGCGCGGAGCGATTCGAGGGCGCCTCGAGGTCTGCATGGTTCATCAGATCGGACTCGCGGCGATCGTGAGCGGCGTCGCCGCCCAGGTGCTCAAGCCGTTCGTCGACGCCCTGCAAAAACGCGGATTCAACGTGCTTCGCGTCCTCGACACGGGAGGGATGCCGAGCTCCCACACCGCGGTCGTCACGACGCTGACGACCGGCGTCGCCTATTACCAGGGCGTTTCGTCTCCTCTCTTCGGCATGTCGCTCATCATGAGTCTCTACTTCATCTTCGAAGCGACGGGTCTTCGGCAGGAGGTCGGCCATCAGGCGCGCGTCCTGAACGAGGTGGTGGAGCGGCTCAAGGTCACGGGCTCGTACCACGTCGAGCCGGAAGTTCTCCGCGAGCTCATCGGACACACGTGGATCGAGGTCTTCGCCGGGCTCGGGCTCGGGTTCATCGTCGCGCTTCTCATGTTCTGAAACTCGGGACCGCAAAACAACGCCGAATTCTTAGAAACATCTTGACACCCCGGCGTGCCTCAATCGAGAATCGCCTCGATGAATGTGCCAGGAGGTAAATTGCGTGGCAAGGAGGCGGGCCGGATCATCGGGGATGTTTCGGCCTTTTTTTTCGCTTCGGACGGCTCGGCCGTGAGCGCGCGCGGGCTCGTATGAAGAGGAGGCGCCGGCAATGCGGATCATATCGATCATAAACCAGAAGGGCGGGTGCGGGAAGACGACCGTCTCGATAAACCTTGCCGCAGCGTTCCGCGAGCTCGGGCTGAAGACGCTCCTCATCGACCTCGATCCGCAGGCGCACGCATCGCTCGGGCTCGGCGTCTCGCCGGAAGAGGTCGAGACGACGAGTTACGACCTGCTCAAGGATCCTCGCATCGACGCATCGGACGCTCTTCGCATGGTCGAAGAGAATCTCTACCTCATTCCCTCCTCGCCCGTTCTGAGCGCAATCGAGCAGGAGCTATCGGGCAAAGCCGGCCGTGAAGGGCGCCTGCTGTCGAAGCTCGCGCGCATTCCGGCCGATTTCAGCTATGTCGTTATCGACTCGCCCCCGAGCATAGGACTCCTTACGTTCAATGCGCTCATGGCGTCGGGCGAGGTGATCATCCCGGTCGATCCGAGCCGTTTCTCCGTCCAGGGGCTCGAGAAGCTCCGCGAGACGCTCGAACTCCTCGAGCGGGAGACGCGCCATACGATCTCCGTGCACGTGCTTCTGAACAATATCGAGCGGCGGACCTCTTTCAGCCGTTCCATCGTCGACGAGGTCGAACGGAGTCACGACAGCGTTCTCCTGAAGACGATCATAAGCCATTCGGTGCGTTACAAGGAGGCCTCCTCCCAGGGTCTGCCGATCTTTCGGATGAAGCATGTCGAGCAATTCCAGGAGGAATTCCTGGCGCTTGCCCGGGAGATCGAAGCGAGCGCCCCCTCGTCGCTCGCGGTTGAGAGCATAGACGACTGGATGGTGAGGCTGCACGGACCGCGGCGCATCGAGGAAGGGATCCTCTTTATCATCAACGCGCCGAACGCGCAGAACGTATACCTTACCGGCGAGTTCACCAACTGGTCGCGCGAGGGAATTCGGATGGAGAAGGACGAGAAAACCGGTTTCTGGAAAACGGTTCTCCATCTCGAACCCGGCGAGTACGAGTATCGATTCATCGTGGACGGCGTCTGGCTGAAGGATGCGAATAATACCGACTCCGTGCTCAACGAATTCGGCCAGGAAAATTCGCTCCTCATCGTGTAAATCATGCCTGAGAGACGATCATCCCGAAGCCTGCGCGACGTTTCGCACCTTTTTCTCTCGGAATCGCGCCCGGTACGGGACGAGGCCCGGCGCGGCACGGCGTGCATCTGGCTTGCCGTCGCCGATGCGTCGTTGAACCGCGCCCATTGCGCGGCCGGCCTGGCGGCGGCCTTCGCGCGGCAGGGGATGCGCGTCTCGCTCCTCGAGGTCTGCGGCAATCTTCCCACGATCGGTTACTATTTCGGCATGGAAAGCGCCGAGTATCTCTCGCCGGCTCTCGACCGCGCCGCTCTCGTGAGCGGCACGTGGAACGGAACGGTCCGTTACTGCTTTTCGGCGAGCGTTTCCTCCTTCCGCGGGTACGTCGGGAAGGAGCTGGACCGCGCGGCGCCCCATGCGATCGTCGTAGCGTTCCCGTATCCGCGCCGGCTGAGCGCGGCGCCTTTTCTTTCGGCGCTTCGGGATGCCTCCGCTGTCCTCGCGGGAGACGCGGCGCCTGACGGCTGTCCGCCGGACGCGATCATCGCCGCCGCCGGCGCGGAGGGCGCCAAACGGATCGGAGCCTGCATGGCGGGAATGCGAGAGGCGTTTCCGCGCGCCGCCGGTTATTTCGTCGCTGATCGCTCCGTGCGCGAAGCCGGCGCGTTTGAGCGGATCGCCTTTCCGGACGATTTGCGCCGCTCGTGGGCGCGGCGAATGCCGCCATCCGATCCGTGGTTCGACGATCTCGCCGCCGGTCTGCTGCAGGTCGTGAGCCTGAGGCGGAGAGGGAAGGTGAGCCTTGCGGGGAAAGGATAGGATCGCTTCTGATGGAATGCGCGTGTTCGTCGTCGGGAAACGGATCGGACCGCGCCGGACGCGCCGTCTCTTCATCAGGTTCTGCCGCGAGGTGAGCCGCCTTTCGGACCGATTCGAGATCGAGGTCGCGCCGTTCGAAATAACGCTCCGCGAGCCGGGCTCCGGCTTTTGCGTCGTCGTGTCGCCGCTCAGGGATCTCTTTCTCGTTTCCATCGGCGAGAGCCGTTCGTTCGACGTGCGTGTATCATCAGACGAGAGCTTCGTGTCGGCGCTCGATCTCACGCTCGAGCGGTATCTCGCCTCAGCCTCGAAGGCGGCAAGCGCCGCCTGATCGTTTCCCGGCGAATGCCGTGCCCACGGTCGGACGCTCTTCCGGATGCCGTCGCTCCCCCGATTTCGCAATTTCCTTTCGCGGCAGAGGGAATCTTCTTATCTATATGTGTAAGATGTGGCAGGAGGTGGATGATGATGAAGAGATGTGCCGCAGTCGGATTGGTGCTCGCTCTCCCCGTTCTCGCGTCGTGCATATTCCAGAACAGTCCGCTCGAGCCGAACAATCCGCCGACGATACGAGCATATACTCCTCCGGAGACCCAATTTTCCCTGATCATTCCCGATTCGTGCGTATTTTCCATCGACGCCGTCGATCCGGACGGGGACAGCATCATGTACCTGTTCGTTTCGGGGGATTTCGTGCTCAGCCGGGCCGATACGGCCAAGTTCTACGCGATCAAGCTCGGGCTCTACAAGATCCGCGGTGAGGCGCGGGACGGAACGACGAAGGCGTTTCACCAGTGGGAGGTTACCGTTCTATCGAAGGAAAATGATCCGCCACGGATCACGTCATCGCATCCCGAGCAGGCGGCCGTTGCATGCGCGGTGGGCGAGACGCTCGCATTCCATATCACCGCCGTGGACGATCAGCAAGAGAGCCTCCAGTATCGGTATGTGCTCGACGGCGAGCCCCTCCAGTCGGGTTCTTCCGACCTCGTCCATCGTTTCATGGAGCGAGGGGATTTTCTGGTCGAAGCGGTCGCATGGGATGGACAGTACGGCGATACGGCAAGCTGGAATGTCAACGTCGTGGGATTCCCCGACACGATCGCTCCTGCCCCGATCATCGATCTCGCCGGAGGGCCGGGCGAGATCGACGGCTCGATATCGCTCGTTTGGACGGCGCCGGGAGATGACGGCAACACGGGAAGGGCGGCTTCCTACATCGTCAAAACGTCGACCTACCCGATCCTGACCGAGGCCGATTGGAGCAACGCAGAAGGCAAGTCCGGAGAGCCCGTTCCCTCCGAGGCAGGGACCATAGAGCGGATGACGATCCGGAACCTCATCTCGGCGAGCTACGTTTACGTCGGCATGCGGGCTGTCGACGATTTCTTCAACATGTCGCCGATCGGCAATTACGACAAGGTACTTGTGCGGGGCATCGATATCGGCGGGCGCACGATCAACGCCGGCACGGGCGAACCGGTTCAGGGAATCGAGGTTCTCACGAGTTCGAAGCGCGATACGAGCGGTGCGGACGGCGAGTATATCCTCCGCAACATACCTTCCTATACGACCTCGGTTCTCGCGCGGGACGAGAACGTCCTGGGTCAGCTCGGCAACTATTTCAACTGCTCATCCCCGATCTTAACGGTGACGCAGATCGACAAGGATTTCTACATGATACCGGCGTTCACGCTGGTCAGCACCGTCCTGCCGGACCAATACGAAGGGCGTTTTCTCGCTTTCTACAAGGGAATCACGAAAACGGACGGGTACCTCGGAAAACCGACCGTATACATCGGCTGGAATCACTGGCCGATCACCGTCTACAATCCCCCGCAGGTGTATCAGGGCATCGATCTCCAGGCTTCATGCAGGAACGCGTTGGCGGACTGGGAGCAGTCAACGGGTATCGATCTTTTCGTCGATGCCTCCTCTCCCGAGGGAGCCGATGTGCTGGTCAAGTACGACACCTTGACGGAGGAAAGACACCATGTAGAGACACCGGCATACAACGCCGACGGAACGCCGGCGCGCAAGGAGATTTTCATCTACACAAAGAGTACGGAAGTTCCCCTCTCGAGATTCGCCGAGATGGTTTTCACCCATGAGCTTGGGCATGTCATCGGACTCGACCATAGCATGAACACGGGGCATCTCATGGTGGGGCTCACCATGCCCCAGGTGCTCCACCCGTCGATCGACGAGATCCGGGTCGTGCAGGTGCTCTACCATATGCCGAATTTCTTCGATTACAGGTATGTGGTCGAAGATTAGGACATACCGGCTGAACAGGAAAGGCCAAGTATGACAAAAGGGCATATATTTTGAGATTCCGATCGAGCCCCTGAATGGCATTCCTTCCCGTTCCTTAAAGGCGCAAGAAGCCATAACTTCCGCGCAGGAGCTTGCATTCAAGGGCAACAATACCGAAACGGATCCCCTGCACCTGCTTTCGGCCCTCCTCAGGCAGGAAGACGGAGTGATCGGCCCCCTGCTTCAGAAAATGGGAGTTGTGGTTTCGAGCGTTCAGAACGGTATCGATCGTTCATTGAAGGATCTGCCGCGGCTCCAGAGAGGGATGGGAAACGCGAGTCTCTCCGTCGAGCTTCAGGAGGTCATCAAGCGCTCGTTGGGCGGGGCCGAAGGGCTCCGTGACGAGTATGTGAGCACCGAGCATCTGTTTCTCGCCCTGGCCGAAGATCCGGGCAGGACCGGAAAACTCATCGCCGAGAACGGGGTCACGCGCGACAGGGTCCTCAAGGCCCTCGCGTCCGTGCGCGGTTCGCAGCGGGTCACCGATCAGAATCCCGAAAGCAAGTACCGCGCGCTCGAGAGATTCACGAGGGATTTCGTCGATCTTGCGCGGAGGGGAAAGCTCGATCCGGTGATCGGGCGCGACGAGGAGATTCGACGGGTGAGCCAGGTTCTCTCCCGCCGCACGAAAAACAATCCTGTCCTCATCGGGGAACCGGGCGTCGGAAAAACCGCCATCGTCGAGGGGCTCGCGCAGCGCATCGCCGCGCTCGACGTCCCCGAAAGCCTCAAGGGGAAACGGCTTCTCGGCCTCGACATGGGCTCGATCGTCGCCGGCACGAAATTCCGCGGAGAGTTCGAGGAGCGCTTCAAAGCGGTGATCAAGGAAATCACGGACGCCGAGGGGCAGATCATTCTCTTCATCGATGAGCTGCACACCCTCGTCGGGGCGGGCGCCGCGGAGGGCGCGATCGACGCCTCGAACATGATCAAGCCGGCGCTCGCGCGGGGGGAACTTCGCTGCATCGGCGCAACGACGCTCGACGAGTACCGCAAGCACATCGAGAAGGACGCCGCCCTCGAGCGGCGTTTCCAGCCCATCCTGGTTCGCGAGCCGAGTGTCGACGAAACGCTCGCGATTCTCAGGGGGTTCAAGGACAAGTATGAGGTTCATCACGGCGTGCGCATCGTCGACGACGCCCTCATCGCCGCGGCGAAGCTGTCGCACCGCTACATCACGGGCCGGTTCCTGCCCGACAAGGCGATCGACCTCATCGACGAGGCGGCCTCCCGCCTGAGGCTCGAGATGGACTCGATGCCGATGGAGCTCGCCGAGATACAGGACAAGATAACCCAGCTCGAGATAGAAAAACGGGCGCTCGAGAAGGAGAAAAACGACACAGAGGTCAAGGAGTGCCTCGCCGGCGTCAAGGAGCGGCTCTCGGAGAAGAATCTCTCGCTTCGCCTCACCGCCTCCGCGAGAAACGCGTTTATGGAGCATGGGTACAGTCCCGATTTCGGCGCCAGACCTTTGAAACGCCTCACTCAGAAATGGATTCTCGATCCGCTCGCCCGGCTCGTCATTGAAGGCGCCGTCGCCGAGGGAGATACCGTCCATGCCGACTGGAAGGGGGGAGCGATAGTCCTCGGGAAGAAATGAAGGCGATGCCGCAGCGAAAAGAGGTTCGGCCGGGCAAGGCTGTCTCCCGATAATGAGTAGTATTCGCAGTACAAATACCAGTCTTGACAAAGGGTTAGATTTGGTGTACAATAAGATCGCGTCTGATTCCGTGCTCCTCATTCTCAAGATGACCAGGGGCTAGGCGATAAAAGGAGCTGCACCATTCGGTCATACTGCTATTGTCTCTCTGAGACGCCTTTTTAATTCATTGCCTTGGACGAAGGTATGTAAGCAGGAGGGTACCATCAATGAGACGGATTTCATCCGCGCTCCTCTCCCTTATGATTTTTCTGGCCCTGCCGGTTCATTCCGCATCGGGCTCAACGCTATCCTGGACCCTCAACCTGGAACCCTCCCGGCTGAAGTACGAAGACGCGGAGGCCGGTCGCGTGCGGATCGCGGTCGACGGGTATGGCACCCTTGAGTATTTCAATTATCCCGCTCTTCCGTATCGGGTAGTGAGCGTTCTCCTTCCTCAGGGTGAAGATATCTCATCTTTCCGGATCGATGTTCTCGACCGGGTGTCGGTGGTGCCGGCCAAGCCGCTCGCCCTCTTCTCGGGGAGCTACCGCGACGACGGCGAGAAGCTGGGGCTGGCGATGGATCAGGTGCCGGGCAGCGAGGCGGACGCGGTGTTCCCCTCCTGGCGGGTGCGGCACCTCGGAACCGGTTTCTATCGGGGGTACCGGCTCGCCCAGTTCGCCGTATACCCGATTCGCTACGACATGAAATCGGGCGACCTCACCGTCGAGAATTCGGTTCGTCTCGTGGTCGAAACGGCTCAGGCGAGCGTCGCGGCGGCAGCGGTGGAACGGATGCGCTACATCGAGGGATTCAGGGATGAATCGCGGAAGAGCGTCGAAGAGATGTGCATCAATCCCGAAATGACCGGTTCCTATTCGTTCGACGAGATCAAGGTGGACCCGGGAACGAGGGCGTTTCTCCCGAGCTACGAGCCGAGCATGGAAGGAAGCGACGTCAAGTATCTCATCGTGACGAACGAAGCGATGGCGTCGGCCTTCCAGCGCCTCGCCGACTGGAAGACGAAGAAAGGAATTCCCTCGGCGGTGCGCACGGTCGAATACATCACCCAGCACAGCCGCTCCGGCGCCGATCTCGCCGAAACGCTGCGCAACTTCATCGCCGACGCGTATGCGAAATGGGGGGTCGAGTACGTGCTCCTCGCCGGGGATACCGACGTGATCCCGGCCCGGTTCGGTTTCGTCACTTTCTACACGGGCGAGTTCATTCCGACGGACATGTATTATTCGTGCCTCGACGGGACCTGGAACGCCGACGGCGATTCGCTCTGGGGTGAGGCGTTTCACAGCGCGGTCGACCAGGGGGACAACTGCGACCTGTACGCCGAGGTTTACCTGGGACGGCTGCCGGCATCGACATCGGCCGAGGCGACCATTCTCGTGAACAAGGTGATCAATTACTCGACGCCCTCGGAGACCGCTTCGAAGTCGAAGTTCCTCATGCTCGCGGAAGTCGTGTTTCCGTCCGATTATCATCCCGGCGACCAGATCATTCTCGACGGGGCGGAAATCGAACAGAGTGTGTACAACAGCTATCTTGCGGGCAACCCCGAAGTGACGACAACGCGCCTGTACGAGAACTACCCCGCCTACGCGGGATCGCTCACGCTCACGAGAGCCATCACGATCGATTCGATGTCCGCGGGCGCGAATCACATTCTCCATACGGGACACGGGTACAAGTACAACATGTCGGTCGGCGACGGAAGCATCCTCAATTACGACGCGATGAATCTCTCGAACGGACAGAAGCTCTTTTCCATGTACCTCATGAGTTGCACGAACGTCGCTTTCGACACCGATTGCCTCGCGGAGTATTTCCTCCTCAACCCGAACGGCGGCGCGTTCGCCGTCACCGGGTCGAGCAGATCGGCGTTCCCGAGCGCCTCGCGTCCATACCTGGATGAATACTACCGCCTCCTCTTCACGCAGCACGTCGTTCAGCTCGGCAAGCTTCAGACTCTGTCCCGCGAGCCGTTCACGGCGAGCGCATACGGAGAGACGGCGGATCGGTGGACTCATTTCATCTACAACTATCTCGGCGACCCCGAGCTCTGCATATTCCAGGGGAGCGTGAAGACCTACGCGGTAACGAAACCGGGATCCGCCGGGTTCGGATCGAATTCGATCCAGGTCGGGGTAACGAGCGGGGGCTCGCCCGCCGACTCGGCCATGGTCTGTCTCTACAAGAAAGGGGACGACTATGCATACGCGGCGACCGGCCTCTCCGGAACGGTCACGTTTCCCTCGTTTCTCTGCAAGAGCGCCGGTCCGATCTACGTCACGGTGACGGGACTCGATCACCGCACCTATCGCGATTCGATCATGGTCGTTCAGCAGGCGCCCGCGTACGTGAGGGTGAACAAGACGAAGATCGAGGATTATATCGTCGGCAATAACGACCTCGTGCTCGATGCGGGGGAGACCGCCAATCTTCAAGTTGAGCTCAAGAACACCGGTCAGACAGGCGCGACGAAGCTCTATGCGATCGTCCGTTCGACCGATTCCGAAGTAACGGTGATCGACAGCACGTCGATCTACCCGGATCTCTTGGCCGGCGCCAAGGCGTATGGCCTCGATCCCATGCGGTTCAGCATCAATGCTTTGGTGCCGGACATGCACCCGATCGAATTCACGATCGACGTGCGCGACTCGACGGGCGGATTCTGGTCGGAGAAGTTCGCTCTCGCGGTCCATGCGCCCGCGATCGAGCTCTACGTGAGTACGCTCAGCGATACGCTTCCCTACGGCAACAATAACGGGATCATCGAGGAGGGGGAGAATTTTCTCCTCAAGATCTCGCTCAAAAACTTCGGTTTGGGCGTCGCGCAAGGCATCACCGGACGCATTCGTTCCCTCGACAGCGACATCGTCGTCGTCGACAGCACGTCGAGCTACGCCGATATCGCGCTTCTCGGCGTTGCGAAAGGGGAAGGCTTCGTGCTCTCGGAGCGGAACCTCGGCCAGATCAACTATTGTACCTTCGAGGCGATCGACCGGTTCGGGAGGATGTTCACCAAGCGGATGGAGCTTCGCAAACCGGGTACGCCCAAGGCCGTCGCTCTCAATTCGAGCTACGGTCCGAACGAGATTCACGCGACGTGGCGAAGGCCCGATTCCCTCGAGGCGTACCGGTACCAGGTGTATCATTCGCAAACGCAGGGGGGGCCTTACACTCTCGCGAATAGCGACCTCATCCGGTTCACCCTGTATCGCGATACGGGGCTCGCGGCGAGCACGCGCTATTATTACCTGATCACGCTCGTCGACTCATGCGGCAACGAGGGTCCGGCGAGCGCCGAGCAGACCGCCACGACAAGTCCGCCCCAGCTCTCGGGCTGGCCGAACAAGATGGCCAAGGAGACGGCGAGCAGCGTCAAGATCGGCGACATCACCGGGGACGGGCGGCCGGAGGTCGTCGCGGGGTCGGACTTCGTATATGCCTGGCACGGTAACGGCATCGAGGTGCGAGACGGGGACAGCCAACCGCTCACCTGGGGCGTTTTCAATACCCTCGGAAGCGGCTTTACGGCGACCGTCGCTCTCGCGAACCTCGATGGCGTGCCGGGGCTCGAGATCGTCGGGGCTTCATGGAACACGAAGCAGATATTCATATTCAACAAGGACGGCGCCGCGCTGCCGGGGTGGCCGAAAACGACGAGTTACCTGTGCTGGGCGAGCCCCGTCGTCGGAGATATAGACGGAGACGGCGATCTCGAGATCTTCGCGTACGATGTCTCGGGTAAGGTATACGCGTGGCACCACAACGGAACGGAAGTGCGCGACGGAGACGCCAATCCGGCGACCGACGGAGTGTTCTTCGTGACGAAGAATCCGGGAACGTGGCACATGTCCACACCGGCGATGGCCGATATGGACGAGGACAACGTCGCGGAGCTCATCGTTTGTTCCCCCGGAGACAGCATCTATTGCCTTAACGGCAACGGGAGCAGGGTGCCCGGCTGGCCCTTGAAGGTCGTCGATACCGGCGCCAATATCACGGCGAGCCCCGCCGTGGGGGACATCGACGGGGACGGCCATCTCGAGGTGGTCGTTCAGAGCAGCGCCGGGCGCGTGTACGGATTGAATCACGACGCCACCTGGATGACGGGCTGGCCGGTGTGGATTTACAGCAACACGGGGACGATCTGTCCGTCTCCGGCGCTCGCAGATCTCGACAACGACGGCAAGCTTGAGATCGTGATCGCGGGTCTCGACAGGAACTGCTACATACTGCGGTACAACGGCGTCGCCTTTTCCGGGTGGCCGCAGGCGTACGCGACGACGAGCACGAGCGAATCGTCTCCCATCGTCGCCGATATCAATGGCGACGGCAGTCTCGATATCCTCCTTGCCTGCGAGGAGGGCCGCCTCAACGCCTGGAAGCAGAACGGCCAATCGATCGCCGGCTTCCCGATACGGCTCGGCAGCTACATCCGCGGCACGCCGATGGTCTGCGATCTGGATTATGACGGCGATCTCGAGCTCGCCGCCACCTGCTGGGATGCCAACGTCTACGTGTGGGATCTCACCGGCGCGAACTATAACGGATGCATGCAATGGAACGGCTTCCACGGGAACATATACAACTCGGGCTGGAAGGAATTCATCCCGGCGACGGCCGTCGAGCAGATCACGTGCGTGTACCGTCTGTTCGAGGACATGGTCGAGCTCAACTGGTCCGTGTACCCGGACGTTCCCTCGTGGAACCTGTACCGCGAGCTGCGCGGCGGGGACTTCGAGATTCTCGTTTCCGGACTCCGGGCGGGCCAGACAAGCGTCATCAACTACGCAGACAGAACCGCCGAAGCGGGCCTCGTGTACCGGTACCGGCTCGAGGCGGAGGGGAGAAGCGATCTCTCGCTGACCACCGGAGAGATTATGCTTCCGGTGCAGAACGTCCGCCTGTACCAGAATCATCCCAATCCGTTCAATCCATCGACCGTAATTCCGTTCACGGTGCCGGGAGGATTGGACGTTCAGCACGGCGTGTATCTCGCGGTTTACGACGTGAACGGCGCCCTCGTGAAGACCCTCGTGAGCGGGACGCTTCAGGGGGGAAGGCACGAGGTGCGTTGGGACGGGCGAAACGAGCGGGGCGAGAGCGTCGCGACCGGCATCTATTTCGCGCAGGTGAGGTCCGGCGGCTTCAAGGAGGCCCGGAAAATGATCCTCCTCCGCTAGTCGCCGGGGCCGCGCGGGCGGACGCTATTTCGGAGGCCGCAGCCTGAAGTAGCGTGCGAGCTCCTCGTACGAGTGGAAGTGGAGATCGAAGTCGTACTCTTCGTGGAACTCGCACTCGGCGGGATGATGCGCCCGGCAGATCCGCGGCCGCGAAGGATAGATGAGACAACCCCGTGTCGGATCGAAGAACCGGCACGGGGTTTTTACCATCACGTACCATCGTTTGCGCTTCGTGTAGATCTCGACGTCCCGGTGAGCGAGTATCCAGAGAATATCGTCGCAATCCTTCGCGTTATGCGGCGCGTCGATCTCGGTCGAAAAATACATGCAGCATCTGGCGGGGACGCAATTCTTGCAGATCGACGAATCCTTGGTTTTTTTCTTCTCCCGCGGCGGCTTCTTCGCGGCGGTTCGTTTTGTGGGCATGGTGCTCCTTCCCTCGAGTGTTCGCGCGCGGATTGTACAGGGCTCGAGGAGCCGCATCAAGCCCTTCTTCACAAAACAGGCTGCGGCAGTGGCGGCTTCACAGAGGAAGCTTCGGTAAAGAGCTTCGGTAAAGGGCATTGACACCCTCTTCACTCATGATGTATCGTACCTCTTTAGTGTAATTTTTTAAGCAAAGTTGATTTTTTCGATCGATCGCCGGGCGATTCTTATTGCGTGGCGGAAAACAAAGGAAGATCGATGAAGTATCCACTCACCGAAGATGAACGGATGATCCAGAAGACCGCCCGGGATTTTGCGCGCAGGGAGCTCGCCCCCGTCGCGATCGAGGCGAACGAGAAGGGCATCTTCCCCGAGGGGATATTCAGGAAGCTCGGGGAGCTCGGATTCATGGGTGTCATGGTGCCCGAGGAATACGGCGGCGTCAACCTCGGGACCTTTTGTCTCGTTCTTGCCCTCGAGGAGATCAACGCGGTTTGCGCGTCGACGGGAGTGACGATGTCGGTGCACAATTCGCTCACGAACTGGTGCATTCTCAAGTACGGAAGCGAGAAGATACGCACGCGATTCCTCCCGAGCCTCGCTTCGGGAGAGATGCTCGGCGCCTATGCGATCACCGAATCGGAAGCGGGGAGCGACGTCTCGGCGATGCGCCTTTCCGCCGTCCGGAAGGGGAACGAGTACATCCTGAACGGCGCGAAGATATTCATCTCGACGGGCGACAAGGCGGGAGCGATCATCGTTTTCGCTCGGACCGACCTGGGCGACCGGACGAAGGGCATCAGCGCGTTCGTCGTCGAGCCCGGCTCTCCGGGCTTTTCGATCGGAAAGATCGAGAAAAAGATGGGGCTCAGGGCGTCGACGACGGTGGAGATCGTTTTCGAGGACTGCCGCGTGAGCGCCGACAATCTCCTCGGCACGGAGGGGATGGGAATGACGATCGCTCTCGCGGGTCTCGACGGCGGAAGAATCGGCATCGCCGCGCAGGGGGTCGGAATCGCGCAGGCGGCGCTCGACGAGGGCGTGCGCTTCTCGCGCGAGCGAAAGCAATTCAACACGAGAATCATCGATTTTCAATCGACCCGGTGGAAGATCGCCGACATGGCGACGGCCGTCGAGGCGGCGAGGCTTCTCACGTATCGCGCGGCGAAGCTCAGGGACGCCGGCGAGCCGTGCTCGAAGGAGGCGGCCATGGCGAAGCTCTTCGCGAGCTGCACGGCGAACAAGGTCGTTTACGACGCTCTCCAGATGCACGGAGGAGTCGGCTACACCGAGGAATTCCTCATCGAACGGCTGTTCCGGGACGCCCGCGTGACCGAGCTCTACGAGGGAACGAGCGAGATTCAGCGCCTGGTCATTTCGAAGGCGGTCATCGATGAATTCGAACGGACCGTTCCGGATTGATGCTCACGGCAGCGAAAGGAGGAGCTCTTGAAAATTCTTGCTCTCTTGAAACGGGTGCCCGATACCGAGGCGAAGATCCTTATCAACCAGGAAGGAACCGGTATCAAGGATGAAGGCATCAAGTACATCATCAACACCTACGACGAGTATGCGGTCGAGGAGGGCCTGCGGCTCAAGGAGAAGACGGGCGCGGCGAGCACGGTGACGGTCGTGTGCGTGGGGCCCGAGGAAGCGACCGAGCTCATCAGGACCGCGCTCGCGATGGGCGCCGACGACGCCGTTCACGTCTGCGACAAGGCGCTGGAGCGTCCCGATCCCTTTGTGACCGCCGCCGTAATGGCGAAGGCGATCAAGGTCGAAGGATTCGATATCATCTTTTGCGGCAAGCAGGCGATCGACGACGATATGGGCCAGGTTCAATCGATCCTCGCCGAAATGCTCGACATCCCTCAGGTGAACGTGGCGACCGCGTTCGAGCTGGCCGCCGACGCGAAGCGCGCTACCGTACGGCGGCGCGTCGAGGGAGGGGACGAAAAGGTCGAGACGAGTCTTCCCGTCATCGTATCGTGCGAGAAGGGGCTCAACGATCCCCGGTACGCCTCGCTTCCCGGCATCATGAAGGCGAAGAAGAAGGAAATCCGGAAAAAGACGCTGGCCGATCTCGGATTCAGTCAGACTCCCGGCGAGGCGCGGAGCACGATCCTGCGCTGGCTGCCACCGCCGAAAAGCTCGGGGTGCACGATGGTCAAGGCCGAAGAGACGCGGGATGCGGTGAAGGAGCTCGTGCGGTTGCTCCGCGAAGAGGCGAAGGTCGTTTAAGCACTGCTCGACAGGGAGGATTTCTGCAATGGCGAACGATATTCTGGTATTCGGGGAGGTCCGCGGGGGCGGGATCAAGAAAATTACGAAGGAGCTCATCGGCGCGGCACGGCGCGTTTCGGCGGCCGCGGGCGGAGCGATCGATACGGCGCTCGTCGGAGCGGGGGCGCGCGCGGCGGCCGAGGGCCTGACGGGCTACGGACTGCGAAAAATCATCGTCGCCGAGGACGAGGCTCTCGCGCGCTATTCGACCGAGGGGTACGCCGCGGTTTTATCCGATATCGTGAAACGGGGAGCGTATTCATATATCTTCCTCGGCGCTACGGCGATGGGGAGGGACCTCGGACCGCGCGTCACCGCGAAAGCGGACGGCGTCATGTTCAGCGACTGCGTCGACGTGCGCATGGAGGGAACCCGATGCGTCGCCCGCAGGCCCGTGTATTCAGGCCGAGCGTACGTCGAGATCGTTCGATCGGGAGACAGGCCGAACTGCATATCGATCCGGCCCAACAACGTCGCTCCCGCCGAGCCCACCGGAGGCAGCACGCCGATCGAGG
>JBAZPL010000012.1:0-23585 GCA_041648155.1 Candidatus Krumholzibacteriia bacterium | reverse complement strand
GAGCGGTTCAGCATTGTCTCTTGACAGCCGGCGCGGGGCTCGTGCAATCTGGGCGCCGAAGGGTCATATCATCGCTCGTGAAAGGAGCGCCCGTGTCGAGCGTCTACGACGTGTTGAAAGAGCGCGGATTCGTCGAACAGGTTTCGGACGAAGCGAAGGTCCGCGCGATGCTCGATAAGAGCATCACCTGCTATATCGGCTTCGATCCGACATCGGACAGCTTTCACGCGGGGAGTCTCGTTCCGATCATGGCGCTCGCTCACATGCAGCGGCACGGCCACCGCGTTCTCGCGGTCGTCGGGGGAGGTACGGCGATGATCGGCGATCCGAGCGGGAAGACCGAGCTCAGGCAGCTCGTTTCGAAGGAGGAGATCGACGCGAACGCCGAGGGTCTCAAACGCCAGCTCGCGCATTTCCTCGATTTTTCCGGCGGCACGGCGCTCATGGTCGACAACGCCGATTGGCTCCGTCCGCTCAACTATATTGGGTTCCTGCGGGACATCGGGCGGCATTTCAGCGTCAACAAGATGCTCGCCGCGGAGTCGTACCGGATGCGGCTCGAGACGGGGCTCAATTTCATAGAGTTCAACTACATGCTGCTCCAGGCGTACGATTACCTCGAGCTCTACCGGCGCCACGGGTGCACGCTCCAGATGGGCGGGAACGATCAATGGGGCAACATCCTCGCCGGTGCCGATCTGATCCGGCGCGTCGAGCGCGGGGAGGCGGAAGCGCTCACCTTTCCGCTTCTCACGACGGCGACGGGGGCGAAGATGGGAAAAACGGAGAAGGGCGCGGTCTGGCTCGATCCGAAGAGGACTTCCCCGTACGAGTACTACCAGTACTGGATCAACGCCGACGACCGCGACGTCGGCCGGTTCCTCACTCTCTTTACCTTCCTTCCCATGGACGAGGTTCGCAGGCTCTCGTCGCTCGCGGGGGAAGAGCTCCGCGAGGCCAAGGAAATCCTGGCCGTCGAGGCGACGAAGATGAATCACGGGGAGAGCGAGGCGCTCAAGGCACGCGAGGCGTCCAGGGCGCTCTTCTCGGGGGAGGGGGGCGTCGACGAAAGCTCCGTTCCGACCGTCGAGTTCGAACGCAGCCGCCTCGAGGAGGGCGTTCCCGCCTTTGTCCTTTTCGCCGACGCGGGACTCGTCAAGACGCGCGGGGAGGCCCGGCGTCTCATTGCGCAGGGAGGGGGATACGTCAACGGACGCCGTCTCGACGCCGCGGACGAGATGATCACCGCCGGCGAGCTCAGGGACGGCGCGTTGATGCTGCGCGCCGGCAAGAAGAAGTACGCCCGCATCAAGGCTTTGTGACCGGACTCCGCGCGCGCCGGC
Source organism: Candidatus Krumholzibacteriia bacterium (assembly GCA_041648155.1). Taxonomy (GTDB): domain Bacteria; phylum Krumholzibacteriota; class Krumholzibacteriia; order Krumholzibacteriales; family Krumholzibacteriaceae; genus SSS58A. Next base: position 22,242 of record JBAZPL010000012.1, on the reverse strand, counting down.
CGTTCGACCGCCCTATGGCCGCGTCGTAAACGGTCTCGATCGTTTTCACATTGCGCTCGAGGCTGAACATGCGTTCCGCGCGCCGCCTGCCCTCAATCCCGAACCGAACGCGCATGTCACTGTCCCCCATGAGCTTCAGGAGCGCATCGGCGAGCGATCTCGCGTCGCCCGGCTCGAAGAGAAGTCCGCTCGTTTCATGCGCCACGAGCTCGGTAAATCCGCCGCACGCCGAAGCGACGACGGGGACTCCGAGCGCCATCGCTTCGAGCGCGGAGTGGCTGAAGGGTTCGGGTTCGACGGAGGTGTTGACGAAAACGTCGCAGTCGGCGATGAGGTCCCTCACGTCGCTCCGGAAGCCCGGGAGATGCACCCGATCCCTCAGGAGCGTGCTCCGTTCGATTCTTTCCCGGAGATCGGCGAGCTCCGGTCCCGCTCCCGCGATGACGAAGTCCGCGTCCGATCGCCGCGCGAGAATCGTCTCCGCGGCGGCAACGAGTATGGAGGCTCCTTTCATGGAAACGAGGCGCCCGGCCCACCCGATGAGAACGCGGTCCCGCACCGCGCGCCTGCGCGGCTGAAGCAATGCGACGTCGATCCCGTCGTACACCGTGAGGATCCTGTCCCGGCCGAGCCCCTGCGTGGCGTAATGATCGGCGACGGAGCGCGAGACGCAGAGGAAGCGATCGACGCCGCGTGTCGCGAAACGTTGGAATGCCGTCGGGCGGAAGTAGCCGCGCTGGTGGCTCACCACCGGCACGCCGGCCCGCGAGGCCGCGACGATCGCCGTGAGGTTCGCCGTGAGGGAATTGTTCGTGTGGACGAGATCGAAGCGCTCGCGCGCGATCCATTCGGCGAACCATCCGGCGCGTTCTCTCTCGACGAGCAGGTAGGACTTGAGGCTCCAGAGGAGACGGTAGAATTCCCGTCTCTTGAATCCGGGCAGGCGTATCTCGCGCCCCTCCGGGGGAACGGGCTCCGGTTCTCCCCGGATCGAGGCTGTTGTTGCGTTCGGAATGCCCGCAGGCCCGAGCGCGGCGCGCGTGGCGAGGTCGTACGCGAACAGCACGAACGGCTCGAACCTCGAGCGGTCGAGCCCCCGCACGATCTCTTCGAGACAGATTGCGGATCCCCCGACCGTCGGCGCATCTTCGAAATACAGGATTCTATGCAAAAGCGTGTTCTCCCCTCGGCGACACTCTGGTATACTCCCGCACCGGCCATGATCGATTGCCCATTGTAGTGCCGGCGCCTGCGCCCGGCAACACAAATGAAGGCATCCCCGGCGGCGGCAGATCGTGGAAAGGTTGGTGTCAAGAGGCATGACCGAGAATTGGGAAAAGAGATTCGGCAAGGAGCGATCGCGCCTCAACGAGGTCGTTCTCGCGAGCGCTCCCCTCGGGATCAAGCGGTTTTTCGCGCTCGACGAGCAGGCATACGAGGCGGGTGCGCTTCCTGCGAAGACGAAGGAGCTCCTCGGTCTCGTCGCATCGATGGCGCTGCGCTGCGACGAATGCATCTCGTATCATCTCATCCGATGCCGCGAGGAAGGGGTGACGCGGGAGGAGTTCTACGAGGCGTTCAACGTCGCTCTCGTCGTCGGCGGTTCTATTGTGATTCCGCACCTCCGCCTCGCGGCGGAACGTCTCGAGACGCTTCTCGAAACGCCATGAAGCGGGCGATTCCAAATTCTCTTGTGTTCGGCGTTCGCGCGGGATACACTCGGCGCGTTCGTGGAATACGCGCATGGAGGAGCGATCGATGTTCTTTCTCTTGCTGAACCGGATTGTCCGGAGACGCGCGATCGTCGCGTGGGTGACGTTCGCGAGTTTCCTCGCCGCGTTCGTTTTCGTTCTCGTTTCGGGAAACATGTACGAATCGCGGGCGCTGCTCCTTCCTCCGACCGAGGATGCGAACGAGGGGATTCTCTCGGCGTGGATGACGAAGCTCAATCTCCCCGCGATCGTCTCCCCCGGGACCGCGGGGGCGACATCAGCCACGATCCTCGGCGATATCCTCGCAAGCCGCCGTCTCGGCGAGATGATCATCGATACGCTTTCGCTGAGGGAGCACTTCAAGACTGAAAGCCTCGACGACGCCCTTCGCGCATTGAGCGCCCGGACGAGCACGTCGGTGACCGGCACGGGGCTCATTCACCTGAGCGTCAAGGACAAGGATCCCGAGTACGCCTTGAAAATCGCCGACGCGTATATCACGGGGCTCGATTCGCTCAACCGTTTTCTCCAATACTCCCGTGCCGAGCAGACGAGGAAGTTCATGTCGGTGCAACTCTCGAAATATCGCGATCGACTCGGCACGGCGCGCCGCGAGATCGCCGCGTTTCAGGGCAAGCACAACATCGTCAATTTCGACGAGCAGGTACGCGGCGCGATCGGCGTAGCCGCCGACCTCAAGGTCAGGGCGGTGCTGGCCGGAATCGAACGCGATCTCATCAAAGAGTATACGTATGCGAATTCCCTCGAGCTCAAGCGGAAGAACGCCGAGTATGAAGGCCTGATGCGGCAGCTCGAAAATATCATGAGCGGAGACAGCGCCGGCGCCGTGTTCATCCCCCTCGACCGCATGCCCGGCCTCGTTCAGAGCCATGCCAGGATGGAGCGCGATATCGAGGTCAACGAGCGCGTTTACGCGTATCTGCTCGAGCGCTACGAGGAGGCCGGCATAGACAAGGCCCGAACGACGTCGGTCGTGCAGATCGTGGATGAGCCCAACCTTCCCGAGAAGCCCTCGGGAATGCCCAAATGGCTCGTCGTGCTCGTCGGGACCTTCGTCGGGTTCATCTGGATCGTCGCGGCGGTTCTGTGGTGGGACTGGATGCGGGAAAGGGAGAAATCGAGCGACGAGATGCGCGCGTTCAACGAGTTGCAGGCGACGGTGCGGAGCGATGTGGGGTGGCTGCGGAGGAAACTGCGTTTCTAACCCTCTTTCACTTCCGGAAAACGTGTATCTGGAATATCCCTTGCAACGATTAGGGATGTGCCCCGCCGAAGCCCGACCGGCTCGTTTTTTGGAGGAAACAGCAAACACGATGACTCGCGCGATGCGAAGAAGAATGCTCGTCGCACTATCGCTCGGCGCCGCTCTAGCGGCGATCGGGTTCGGGAGTTGTTCGTATTTCGAATATCGGAACGAAGGAGGAGAGCCCTTCCTGCTCTACAGCCTCGTTCTCGCCGACGCGCATCTCAAGGTCGTGCACGTGCGCGGCGCGGTTTTCGGAATCACGGCGGACAGGGCGCCGTTCAGGGCCTTCGCGGGTCCGAAAGGCAAAAGGCTCGATCCGATCGGCTTCAGGGCGGCGGATCGGCGGGGAAGGACCCTTGCCGTGCGCGCCGGGGACGGGCTCTGGACCGTCGAGAACGGCGGGCGCGATTTCACGATCGACTACGACGTCGTTCTCACGATCGAGGACCGGTATTCGGCCGATGTCCGCGACATGATGACGTGCATCGGCGTCGATCGATCCCGGATACTCGGGCGGGACGTGTTCCTCGTCCCCGAACTGAACGTCGCGGACGGCATCCTCGTCGACGTCGCCATGCTCCCCGGATGGAGTCTCTCCGCCTCGTCGCCGCACGTTCGAAACAGGGTCATCGTTCCCGATTGCGCCGAGCTTCCGTTCACCCTGGCGGCTTCCGGCAATTACCGGAGCCTCGAGCGGATCGTCGCCGGGACGGAGATCACGCTCGCCATCGCCGATTCGTGGTCGTTCACGGATGCGGCGTTCTTCGACGTCGTGTGCAGGATCGTCGCGGAGGAAATAGCTCTCTTCGGCCCGTCCCCCCGGTCGCGGTACCTCTTCGTGTGCGATAAGAATCCGGTAATGGGAGGCGACCGCTTCGATTACTACGGAATTCACTACGGCGGAAGCATGATTCTTCTCCTCGACCGGCGGCTCGATCGAAGCGAGCTCATGGATACGCCGATGGCGATCATCGCGCATGAGTTCTTCCACAACTGGAACGGCGAGGCGCTTGGGCCGGCCGGCACGGAGTTTCTCTGGTTCACCGAAGGGGTGACGAACTATTACGCGTATCAGGTGCTGCGCGACGCTCGGGTGATCACGGACGGACAATACGGGGTTCATCGCCGGGCGATCAGCGAGCGATATCGAGAGAATCCCTACGCGAGAAAGGTGTCGATCGGAGACGCGGCGAACAGCGACATGCGCGACAAGGACATGGTCAATCTCCTGTACGACGGCGGGTTTCTCGCCGCGGAAGCGCTGGATGCGCGCCTCCGCGCGGAAACCGGAGGAAAGGTCGCGCTCATCGAAGTCCTCAAGCATATGTACGAAAATGCGGGCGGGAGCATCGTCGTGGACGAATCCTCGTTCCTTCGCGCCGCGAGCGCCCTCGGAGGCGGCGATCTGGCCGCCTATCTGAACGATCTCGTGCATACGCCCTGTCCGGAGCGCTTTGCGCCGGACTCCTCTCCCCTTGAATAAACCCCCCGCTTGTTTTACATTCCAGATGCGTTTGGATCGATCACGGCTGATTTCGAAACTGAGGTTTATGCATGGGTATGAAGATCGGACTCTACGCTTCCGGGCGGGCGATCATTTCGACGGTTCTCGCCGTTCTCGTGGCGCTTTCGTCGTCGCCGCACGCGCATCCGGCCGCCGTCGCGCAACGTACGTGGCTGCGGTCGGGGAAGCGGTATTCGCTTCCTTCTCTCGAGAGAAAATGGGCCCCCGCCCTCCCGGGGAGATTCTCCGTTCTCTGTTCGGCGAAAGAGGTGCGCGCGCTCGCCGTGATGGATGACACCCTCTGGATCGGAACGGAGGGCGGACTCTTCGCCTGCCGGACAAAGGATACTGTGATCGCTCCGGTGAGCGGTCCCGCGTCGCTCTCGGTGCGGGCGATCGCGGTCGACGACCGCGGCGCGCTCTGGGTCGGAGGCGATCACGGGATAAGCGTGCGTTCGAACGGCGCGTGGAAATGGTATCCGAAGGAATCGCTTCCGCTCTTCGCTCGCGTCAGGTGCATCATCCCGGGTGAGACGAGGCTCTGGATCGGCGGATACGGGAACGGCTGCGGGTACGTTATCGACGACGCCATCACCGCTCTGGGCGCGCAGGATTCCCTGCTCGACGAGCGTGTTCTGTCGATCGCGGAAGAGAATGCGAGCACCGTCTTTTTCGGGACGCCGAGCGGTCTCATATGCGCCGATTCTCTCGGGTGGCGATCGCTTCGGTACGGCAGCCGCCTGCCGATCGGCGCCGTTCGGGACGCGCTGTTCGACGAGGAGGGGAACCTGTTCCTGGCGATAGCCGGACAGGGAGTTGCGATATACAGCTTCGGCAGGGTGCGATCGTTCGGCGCCGCCGGGAGTCTCCCGGGCGTGGAAGTGAACGCGTTAAGCCTCGATTCGACCGGGCGCGTCTGGGCGGCCGGCGCATCGGGGATATCGGTTTTCGACGGGTCGGAGTGGACGTCGCCCGCCGCACGTGGACTGGCGTCGAAGAAGTGCCGTTTTCTTTCGATACGCCACGACGTCGAAGGCGTTTGCTACGCGGGGACTGACGACGGAAGGGTGCTTGTCATTTTCAGGGACGACGTGAAGGAGCTCGTTGTTCCGCAGGCTTTTCCCGAAAGCCGCGTTTCGCGCATCCGACTTTGCGGCGGCACGGTATGGCTCGCTGCGGGGTCGGACGTTTACGCCGCCAGGGACGCTTTTATGAAGATGGCCGCGCCTCCCGGGCTGTACGCGGGGGAGATGACCGATATCTTCGCGGCCGAGGCCGGGGAACTATGGGGCACGACCCGGTTCGGCATTCTTCACTATACGGGCCGCGCTTGGGAGGTGTTCGACAGGAAGAGCGGGCTCTCGACGGAGTATTTCACGCGCGTCGCGAGAGATCCCTCGGGGACCGTGTGGTTCGCGACGTTCGACGGGGAGATCGTGACCTATACTGCGGGAAAATGGAGCGTTCTTGGCAGGGAGAGCAACCTGCCCGCGGGCGCCGTCGAGGATCTCGCCCTCGATCCGGCCGGAAACCCGTGGATCGTAACGCGGACGGGGGAGGTTGCGCATCGGATCCAGGGAGTCTGGGCGAGGATGGAGCTCCCGCGGCGCGAGAACAATGCCGCCGATACGACGCGGGCGGTCGATACGCTTCGCCAGTTGGATCCCGCGATACGTTTCATGAGCGATGCCGCGCCGGGGTCGGGTTCTTACTCGCCGGCGAGCGAATACTGCCTTGGATTCGACAAGGGGGGCAACTGTCTCGTCGGCTCGAGCGCCGGCGTGTATCGTCTCGGAGCGACGGGCTGGCGATTCCTCGAGTTACCCAGGACGCTGAGAGGCGCGCGGGCGACCGCCGTGCTCGGCGCCGCAAAAGGCGATGTATTGCTCGGTACGGCGGGCGGCGGGATCCTCATTTTGAGAAACGGTGAATGGTCGAGGCTCGGCGCTTCGAACGGCCTGTCGGACGATTACATCCGTTCCCTGTGCGAGGATCAGAACGGGACGATCTGGATCGGGACCCAAAACGGCGGCGTTACGAAGTACGTTCCGCTGGCCGGCCCATAGTTGCAAAGGCATTGCAAAGGCATTATTCCTTGACTGCACGCGCTCAAGCCACTATAATCATTATAGAAGGAGTACTATAGAACAATCGCTACTGTTTTCTCGTTTCTGGTGAATTGAGCGGCGTACTGGAGTTGAGCCATGAGAAAACGGTCAGCGAGTTTTTTTGCCCTCCCGCCAAAAATACGTTGACCATTTTCGGGGGTATGGTATTAATTGGTAGCTTCTTTTGGAGGGACTAACGTGGAACTTGCGGCAGGGGTTGTAGTTATATCCATTCTTGGCGTGGTGCTGTATGCATACGCCGGCTACCCCTTCGTACTTTACATTCTCGGTCTCTTTCGGCGGCGGCGGATCATGCGCGACGAATCGTACAATCCCCGTGTGATACTCATCATCTCTGCTCATAACGAGGAACGCATTATCCGCGAGAAGATCGAAAACAGTCTCGCCCTCGATTATCCGAAAGACAGACTCAAGATCGTGGTCGCAAGCGACGGCTCCAGCGATAGGACCAATGAAATCGCGCGGGAATACGAGAGTCGCGGCGTCGTTCTCAAGGCCTTCGACCGCAGGGAGGGCAAGAGCGCCACACTCAATCGGGCGGTCCTCGGGCTCGAGGGGGATGTCCTTGTATTTTCCGATGCAAATGCCTTTTATCGTGAAGATGCGATTCGGATGCTCGTCCGGAACCTGGTGGACGAGGATATCGGCTGCGTCGTGGGCAAGCTCGTGTACCTGAGCAATCATTCGTACGTGGGGAAAGGGGAGAGCCTCTACTGGCGTTACGAATCTTTTCTCAACGGTCTCGAGAGTAGAGTCAAATCGGTCCTCGTCGGCACGGGAACGATTTTTGCCGTTCGCAGGGAGCTTTTTGTTCCGCTCGCCAAGGATGTCGCGAACGATTTTCAGCTCCCCGCAGAGGTTGCCTCGCGCGGGTACGGCGTCGTTTACGACGGAAGCGCGGTCGCGTACGAGAAGTCGGCCTTTTTCTTTCACGAGGAGTTCGCGCGGAAGCGGAGAATCATCGTGAGAGGGCTTACCGGCTTCAAGGCACTGAGGGGAAACTTCGGCGGCGCTTTTCGCATTTTTCAGTTCATCTCGCGAAAGCTCATCCGGTGGTGCGTGGGGCCCCTTATGCCCGCGCTTTACGCGGCGAATATCCTGCTCCTGGCGGATCCGGTCTTTCGCGCGCTGTTCGTTCTTCAGAACGTTTTCTATGTCCTCGCCATCGCCGGCGCTCTTCTGAGGCGCGGCGGCGTGCAGTCGGGGATTCTCTTCATACCCTTCTATTTCGTAATGGTGAATGCGGCTTCCTTCGCCGCCATCGTGACCTACATCGGAGGCAATCGCCTCTCCTCGTGGGAGAAAGCGGAAACCACGCGCGATACGGACGATACTGCCGGCTTCGCGCCAAGGCTCCGCGTCATCGAAGGGAAGAAGGGAATCTCGTACGCAGGGAAGCACAAGAGCGTCGAAAAGCTCGAACGTATCACCTGATCATCCCCATACATGGATCGTTACCGCATCCTGTTTTTCACGAGCTCCCTTCGGACCGGCGGAGCGGAGCGGCATCTGCTCAATCTGTGCCGGTATCTTCGCTCGGCGGGCCACGAGGCCGCGGTTTGCACCCTGTCGTCGGTCGAGGACGGGCTCGAGCGCTTCTTCCTTGACGAGGAGATTCAGCTCTTTCGCCTTCCGCTGGGATCGCTCCGGTCTTTGCCGGCGCCGCGGACCGTTTCGGGAATCCGGAGGATCGCGGGAATCTTCAAGCCTCATATCGTTCATGCGCACCTTTTCCACGCCGAGGTCGCCGCGGCCTTCGCGACGCTCGTAGCACCCGTGCCGCTCGTCGCCACTCGGCACAGCGCCGGGCTCGAATTCCGCGGCTGGCGGACGCTGGCGGCGCGCGTTATCGCGCCGCGTTTCACCGCATGCATCGCCGTGAGCAAGGGGGCCGCGGAGGAGGCGATTCAGAAGGGCTTTGCGCCGGCAAAGGTCGTTCTGATACCGAACGCCGTCGATCCCGAGCGGTTTCGCCCGCTCGCGGAAGCGGATCGGGAAAAAGGCAGGGAATCGCTCGCCACGGAGCTCTATCCCGAAGCCGTTAAGCGTCCGTTCGTTCTCATCGGATCTGCCGGGCGTCTCAAACCGGTCAAGAATTATCCGCTCATGCTGAGGGTCGCTTCGAGGCTCGTATCGGAGAGGGTGTCCCACCCCGGCGCCCCGGAGCTTCGATTCGTGATCTTCGGCGAAGGGGAAGAGCGTTCCGCATATGAGCGTCTCGGGCGGGAGCTCGGAATCGATCGAATCTTCTCGCTCCCCGGGAGCATGGACAATCTGGAAGCGCTCTATCCCCTGCTCGATATATTCCTTCTTCCCTCATGGAGCGAGGGTTTGCCAATGGCGCTGCTCGAAGCGATGTCCTCGGGCGTCGCGTGCGTCGCGAGCGACGTGGGAGATGTGGGAGAGGCAATCGAGGGTGCGGGTGTCGCCGCGCCCCCGGGAGACGAGAACGCGCTTGTTGAAATACTGCAACATCTTATTACGCAAGAAGACAAAATCAAAGAGCTCGGCCGCAAGGCGCGCGTGCGAGTGCTCGAGAGATACAACGTGGATATCTGGGGGGAGCGGGTCCTTGCCGTGTATCGGTCGGTTCTCCAGCAGTCCAAAAAAAGATGAAACTTCGCGGCTCTTCCGGAATATAACTCGAAGAGGGGCGGCAATGTCGGCATATGGGTATGTCAAGGAGGTGAGGGGGGCGCATCACGTGTCCCGCGAGATGAGGAGAAAAGTTTTTTCCGGCGTTTTGGTCCTGTATTCGGCATGCGCATTCGGCCTTGTTGCGGTATCCGCGCGCGCCCAGGATGTACCGGGCAGCATCAGCGTTGTCGTGAGCGGCGGAGAGACGGAGAAGGGGAAGGATTGCTGCACCTATTTGGGCATTTTCATGGATGAGCTCACGGCCGGCATGAAAGAGAAGGCCGGCTATCCCCATGAAACGGGTGTTGTAATATCGAGTGTCGCGCCGGGCGGCCCCGCCGAACGGGCTGGCATCGAGGGCGGCGACATCTGCTATCTCTTCAACGGCGTCAAGGTGGAGGATCCTGCGAGTCTCGGAAAACTCGTCAAAGAGCGGAAAGCGGGAGAGAAGATCGCGATGGTGATCTACCGGGAGGGGAAAGAGAAGAAGCTCTTCGTGAAGCTCGACCAACGCGCGCCCCTTTCATCCATCAATGATGAGCTCGGCGCAATTTCCGTCGAGGATCTGAACAAGATAATGGGCGACTCTTACAAGTCGGCCAACAAACTATATCTGCAATCCGCCACAAGGGGGCGCCTTGGAATGGCCCTCGTGGATCTCAACGAGGACCTCGCTCCGTATTTCGGCGTCAAGAAGGGGGAGGGCGTCCTTGTTTTCAGCGTCGAGGAGGAAAGCCCCGCGGCCAAAGCGGGAATCAAGGGCGGCGACGTGATCGTGAGCGTGAACGGCGTCGCCGTCGGAGCTTCCAGCCATATCAGCAGCGCGCTCGCGGAGCTCGAGAAGGGAGATACGGTCTCGCTCGACGTTCTGCGCAGGGGAGTCAAGAAGAGTTACGGGCTCGAGGCCGGCGAGGGTTTCGGGACGAGCCGGATATTCGTCGCGCCGTTCGAGCAGAGCGGGATCAAGATCAAAAAGGCCCCGGCCCCTCCTGCCTGGATCGAAGCTGATAGAAGCGCGGACGAAGCGCGCAAGCTCAAGGAGGAGATGAAGGCGCTGCAGGTGCGCCTCAAGGATCTCGAGGAACGCCTCGGCAACATCGAGAAAAAAGAGTAATAGAGCAGCAGGATCGCACGGGTCCTGCCGGTGCCCCAGTGCGCCAGCAGGACCCTTTGGGGGCGATCATCGAGCTCGCTGCTATTTCTCACTATGAATCGTGCAAGAGTAAGGCGTAGCCGAGCCAGGTCAGGATATTCCCTGAAAAGCGTCAACCGAAAGCTACAATAGGAATAACCCATACGCCTTGAACACCTCCCGCTCGGGCTCTCTCGTTCGCGCCGTCGCTGCAGAATCCCCTGGATTCCTGACGTCTTCATGATCTAACTCCTGCACCAGTTAGAACACTCATCGGCAGAGCCAGATCGAAGTGATGTTTCGCTGCATGATACCGAACTGCGCATAGGGCATGGCGTGCTTGAGCAGTTTCTCGGAGGATTTGCGCGACCAATCAGCGCATTGAGAGCATCGTTGGGAAGGCAGCTTTAACTCTCCGAGCGCAGTGAAATCACTGGAGTCGCCGACAGGAACGCCGGGAGAAATATCTCTTGACACATTGCCAATAGGATTGTAATAATTTAAGTGATAGGCGGCTGGACTGTGGGAAGATTAGATAGAAGAAATACTCTGAGGGGGAATCTCCTGATGGAGCAAGAGCGGCGTGGTCTTCGGACCACGGTTGTGATCATTGCCAGTGTGTTGGGCCTTCTGTTAGGCGTCTCCTTTTCCTCAGGGCTGTCGGAAGTAGCTCCGATAGTTTTCGAAGACACTTCGATAATCCATAATCCTCGCGAGTTCACTCCGTCGAATCCACGCATAGAGTTCAAGAAGGAATGGGAAATCTGCCCGGCCGCACAGGGCGGGGATAGCGCTGAGCAGATCCTGGCTATGGATATTGATACCAGCGGCAACGTCTATGTGCTGGGCAAATCATTTGGTATCAGAGTGTACTCGAAGGATGGAAAGTACTTGCGGGCGATCGAAGGGCCGGGGGGAGGATCTGATAAGTTCATCAATCCTGCGGCCATTTCTTTGACGGAGAGCAATAGTTTTATTGTTGGAGAATCAATGCCGTCGCAGCTCATATTCTTTGATTCTCGTGGGAAGTATATCGGGGAATCGTCGCTCAAGGATGTCAAGGTTATCATACGTCTTCAGGCAATGAGCGCAAAACGGCTTCTCATCGAGAAGGCAGATGTCAAAGCGACCATCGCCGGGATCTCGATAATTCGTGGTTTGAGTATCGCCGATTCGTCAGGAGAGCATTGCACGAATATCTTTTTGAAAGAAACCAAACGGAGTCTCACCTCAAACACGTTGTCGGACATACAATGGGCGTATTCTTGTGGTGCGCCGATTCGATGGGAAATATCCATGTTGTTGAAGACGCGTATGAGTATCGAATCAATGTCCTGGATCTTAATGGAAAGCTCGTGAGGATTATCGAAAAGGAATTCGTGCCGGTGCGAAGGACGCAACAGGAACTTCAGGAATTGGAGAGTGAGATGTCCAAGACCAGACTCCAATTCGGATTTAGCACAAAGGTTGAGCTATCAGAAACCAAGAAGATAATTGAAGGCATCTTCTCGGACGATAAAGAGAGGTTGTGGGTCGTTACCCCTGAAGGGTCGCCAGAAAGTGGTTTCGCCCTCCACGTGTTCGACAAGGAGGGAAGATTTATCTCCAAGGCTACTATCATCGATGCCATGGGCAACGATAACTTTGTAATGGGCAAAGGATATTTCTACTTCACTTCGCAGAAACGTGGTCAGTCCGCGTGATTATACAAATACGCCGTACATGAGAGGAGGTGAAGTCAATGCAAGTTCCGCAGTATCTCGGACAGGGATCTTCCGCATCGGAGTGTAGCCAGTGCCATGCCTGTGTTGCGTGTGAAATACAGTGCTCCAACTGTGGTATGCCGATGATGGGGCAGATCCTCTTGGGGACCGCGAATTTGGTGTCCGCCATTCTTTTACCGGACTTGCCCTAGGGGCCAGGGAAAAGTCAATGTCTGGGTTTGGTCGGGAAAGGGGGTGATTAGGATGCAGATGCCGGAGTATCTCGGACTCAGTCATGCTTATGATGAATGCAGAGGGTGCGGATCCTGCGGTGTGTGCGGCGCGTGCGCGCTTTGCGGAGCATTTGTTCCGCTCAATTTGACGATACTTGCGGTTCAGTCTCTCTTGCTGACGACGATTTCTTTGGTGCCGACGAATCCGTAAGAATCGCCGCATGTCGAGAGAGCTGATGCGTTCAGGTGCCTTCGAATCATGGCTTAACAGCGCGGGAGAAGGGAATGGGATACGCATCGTTTCGCGACATTCATCATTGCCACATGGGACTCGGAAATTGGGTTAACGGTTGAAGCTTGTCCTTTGCCTAACTCGCGGTCCACGCGCGAGATGAGATTATCCTTAATTCCCTTCTCTCGCAGCAGTATAAAGCGAGAGAGCCGGTGCTGGACAGTGCCAAATGGCCAAGAAAGTGGGTCGTATGGCTAGTGAGGACTTGGGGCGAGACCCCAAAGGTAGCTGCGGCGACATGAGCATTGAAGAGTCTGAGAATCGGTACCCGAGATTCAGTGATCGATACGTTCTGCATCTTACTCCTAGTGAGGGGATCGTTAGATCAGCAAATTGGGGAAAGCGCTTCACCGGCGACACGTACACATTTGGAGGAGAACTGGACTTCATTAACAATGCCGCAGCGAGATTGCTCAGTTCGAGCAATGGGCAGACCACGCTGCGAGAGGTTGCGCAGATGGTCTACCCTGGCAGCCACGACGCAAAACAGAAGGAGATCATTTCCACGTTCTTCAAGGATGCAATAGGCAAGGGGCACATTGAGTTGCTCGGCGAGAAGAGCGCAAGCGCATCCATCCAGAAGACGGGGAGCTTCGATTACTACGTCCCTATTCATATTTCCGTTGAGCTCTCATCGCGATGCAATCTCAGGTGCCCATACTGCTACAACGAGTTCAGCAAGAATGAGACTGAACTGGAGGCATCCGAAGTGATCAGTTTGCTCGATGAGTGGCAGACTCACGGGTTACTGGGAGCTGAGCTCACCGGCGGAGAACCTTTGCTCCACAAGGGATTCTGGGACATCTTCGAATTCTGCACCCAGAATTTCAGACGCACGGGCTTGCTGACGAATGGTACGCTGGTGGACAAAGCGACGGCAAAGAGAATCGGAAAGGCAAAGGATGCGGTCTTGCTCAGCATAAGCATGGATGGTTCTTGCCCCGAGGTGCATGACAAGTTCAGAGGCGCTGGCTCCTTCGAGAAGAGTAGAGAGGCTGTTCGCCTTCTCAGCAGCGAGGGGGTCCTCGTTCGTGTTGGCATGAGTATTACTCCGGAGAACATCTTCGATCTGGAAAATACGGTCATTATGGCTCGGGATTGTGGCGCAAAGTACTTTTCGTTTGCGCCTGTCCTGGCATTCGGAAGAGGCAAGCAGGTCGCATGGAACTGGGATGGTGAGAAGACTCAAGACGTCTTCAAGATGGAATTTGATGTAATCAAGAAGTATGAGGGGTTCGTGACGACGGTGCCGAAGAGCTCCGAAGAGATTTTCAAGAAGATGGGGAATTGTGGCATGGGTTACAAGAATCTGGTAGTATCTCCAAGCGGCAAGATTAAAGCTTGCTTGATGCTTCCGGAAGAATCATATCTAGGCGACATTAGGAAGGAGTCCCTAGAAGAGATTTTTAGAAAGCCAATCCTTCGCCAGTTGAGGGAGATGCGGTCTCCTTCGGACGAAGACGGAGAGTTGTGTCACGGTTGCAGGTACGCGCTATACTGCAAAGGTTGTGGCCTGAGACCACTGAACATATTCGAAAAGGAAGGGAGAATTTGTCAGTGGGGAGAGCGTTATCGGATCCAGGATTGGTTGCCGGATTATCGAAAGTACCCGTACGATCAGAGCAAACCGATATTCACATGGACGAAGTAATCGAGGTCGGAGGTCTCTCTCGGAAGTTCGGCGATTTTACTGCCCTCACGGATGTGACGCTGTCCGTTGGAAAAGGGCAGATATTCGGGTATCTCGGGCCGAATGGGGCCGGGAAGACGACTACGATCAGAATACTGCTTGGGCTCTTGAAGCCGACGGGAGGCCAGGTCAGGGTATTGGGTCACGATCCTGTCTCCAATGACTACAGCTTCAGGGTCAGGCTGGCGGCTCTTTTGGAGACTCCTGGGATATATAGTGACCTCAGCGTTTTCGACAATCTATTGCTCTATTCCAGAATTAACCAGCTCGATGACGCAGAGAAACGTATAACGGAGCTGTTGCACCGGATGCAACTGGATAGAAAGACTCACGAGTATGCGGGGCGACTCTCGCAAGGAATGAGACAGAAGCTGGCTATAGCGAGAATGCTGCTTTCTCGCCCAGAGGTGTTGTTCTTTGACGAACCGACCTCCGGCTTGGATCCGATGTTTCAGAGAGAGGTTCGAGAGATCATAAAGGAATGCGCATCCCAAGGCAGCACGGTCTTCTTGAGCTCTCATAACCTGCATGAAGTCCAAGAAATGTGTTCCGTGGTTGGATTCATCAAAGAGGGTTGCTGCACAGTCGTAAGTGACCTTGCGGGTCTATTCAGGACGCATGGCGATAAGAAAATGGAAATCAGCTTCTCTAGTGAGAAGGACAAACAGGAGTCAGTTCTCTTCCTGAGGAAGCTGGGCTACGTTAACGATGTGCCGAATAGTAGCAAGGTCGAGCTCTTGCTCCGCAGCGCCTCAGATGCAGGTGCCATACGAACGACGATCTCTAGGGACGGCATTGGAGAGGTTGAAATCGCGAAGAAGAGTCTAACGCTTGAGGATATATTCTATATCATGATGGGGAGCTAGCATGGGATCATTTGCGAGAAACACGCGGATCGTGCTGTCCAAGGAATTCAAGGAGCAAAGGAGAAGAAGAAGCCAGCTTCTGATGCTCGTGATGATGCTGTTCCTGTGGATGTATAACATCCGCCTCATTTCGAAGACCTTCCAGAGGTTAGGATACTCTGGTGCCGCCTCTATGCTTATAGGCAATTTATTCACTCACCAGGTGATGTCGTGTTCGATCATTGTTTCTTTCGCCGGCCTTGCTTCCTTGTTCTACAAGGAGAAACACAGCAGGACCCTGGAGAACCTTCTAACCACGGCAATGACACCGAAGGCAGTTTGGATTGGCAAGAGCCTCTTCATGTATCTGATCGGTCTCACGTTCTCATACGTGGCTGCCGCCATAGGTCTCGTGCTTCTGAACGTATCCCTTGGTGGTGGAACGCGTTTCATCTTGCCGAATGAACCAGCATTGGTGTTCTTCTTCGTGATCTTCCCAGTGTTGTTCTTTCTATTATGCTCCTTAATGAGTCTCATTCACCTCATATCCGGAAGCGGTTATGTGGGAAACATGATATACCTTCTGATCGGCATCGGATACTTGGGCATGTCTTCCGCAAGGATGAAAAGCATGCTTGTCAGCTGGAATACGATATGCTATTACGCGGCGTTCCTTGGTTTGCTCCTTTGTCTCGTTGTTCTCCTTTCGCGGTTGCTGACGAAGGAGAGAATGATTATGACCGAAACATGAACGCACGTTTCGTCTGTACGGTGACAGTATTCGCCTGACCCCGATCTCTTTTTGTTTCTTCTCCAAGCCCTCCGTGAGCATGTGTGCGTGTGTTTTGCGATTCATGTTGAGACCTTGAGGCGGGCGTTTCGTGTTTTGCATATTGCTATTTTGGCAATGATCCAGTTTGATCTCGCATGCAATAGGATCAACTATGAAGAGTGTTCTCCACGAAATAATAGCCATTCTGAGGATTTCCAGAAATCAACAGAGTGCGGATAAGATGCGTGCTTCAGACCTCCGCGTGTTGTGGCCATATGTGAGGAGTCGGTGGCGGGTGGGGTTGTCAGCTTCCCTTACGTTGATCATTGTAGCTCTTCTCACCCTGCCAATACCATACCTGATGAAGTACATAGTTGATGATGTTCTTGTGCAGAAGAACCTGTCGCTTTTCAGGGTCATCATGATGTGCATGATCGGTCTGTATATCACAAAGCTCATTCTCTCCATAGGCATGAACTACCTATTCGTCAAGTTCAACCAAGAAGTCATGATGAGCATGAAGTGTGATTTGTTCAAGAGACTGCTGAAATTGCCGTTTTCTTTCTTTAGCCAACAGCAGACAGGATATTTGGTATCGCGATTGGGTGAGGTAAGCGGGATAGAACTGTTCATATCGGGCTCCTTCGTGAGATTGCTATCAAGTTGCCTAGAGTTTGCGTTTTCCATCTCTGTTCTCTTCTATCTTGAATGGAGACTTACGCTCATTGCTTTGTGCATTCTACCGTTCTATGCTGTGATTAATATTTTCTTTTCCAGCGGAATAAGGTCAACCTCAAAGGATCTTTTCGAGAAGGCTGCAATAGTCGCCAGGAATATTCAGGAATCCTTTTCAGGCATAGATGTAATAAAGACATTCGCAAACGAAGATCGGGAAGCCGTTAAACTGAGGGGCAACCTCAGCAGCTTCAGTAGAAGCACTATCGTTCAGTCCACAATGTTCTCGATTTCACAAGAGTCACTCATGTTTATCGGTTCCGTGGCCGCAGCAGCCGTACTGTGGTACAGTGGGATTGGTATCATGGGAGGAACCATCACACTAGGTACCTATATGGCTTTCCTCGGCTACATGGGCAAGCTCTATGCTCCCGTGCAAATGGCGGCGACGCTGGGGCTCGCGATGCAGCCTTCAATGGCGGCGCTCAAGCGCATCAGAGAACTCTTCCAGCTTGCGGCAGAGGACGAAGATCCAAGTAGAATCACTACGGTGAGTTCACTGAAAGGCAGCATCGTATTTAGGAACGTTTCATTCGGCTACCGGGAAGGAGAAGAGGTGCTGCATGATATCAGCCTTTGCATCAAACCGGGTGAGACAGTCGCCATATGTGGGCCAAGCGGATCGGGAAAATCGACCATAATTCGACTCATATTGGGCCTATATAAATCAAATTCCGGAACCATAACAATCGACGGCTTCAACATAGACAATGTTGTTTTGAAGGGTTTGCGCGAGAGAATCGGGATCGTATCCCAGAACATTTTTCTTTTCAATGACACGATTAGAAACAACATCTGTTACACCAGTGAGAGGGCGGGTGTCCGGGGAGTGATAGAAGCGTCGAGAGTGGCCGGCGCCGATGAGTTCATAACCAAGCTCACACAAGGGTACGATACGCTTGTGGGGGAGAGGGGAATACAGCTATCTGGTGGACAGATACAGAGATTGGCTATTGCGAGAGCTGTGCTCAGCAATCCGGATGTGTTGATATTCGATGAGGCCACATGTCACTTGGATAGCGCCTCGGAGAAAGAGATAAGGAAGGACCTCAATGAGCTATTTAAGGGGAAAACAAGAATTATAATCACTCATCATCTAAAGGGGACGGATGAGATTGAAAGAATCTATATGTTGGAGAATGGAAGGATAGCCGGGATGTACAATGGATGTGGGGAGTTGCAGTCATAGGCTCGATTTTACTCCTTGGCCATACAGTGACCTCTCCTGAGCCCTATCCGGAAGCTGATCCAATCAAAAGCAGAGATTCCTGACTTTCCGAGCTCTCGGAGAACTGCTTGGCGAACTGCTGCGGAGTCAGGGCTCCGAACAAGCCGTAGGAGAGAGGCCTGTTGTACTGTGCGGAGTTTCTCTCCTAGGCTCGATTCGTGAGCTCCATAACCTTGGTTGTCATGGGTCGGTTAAAACCGGCCACCCGGGGTCGAATTAAAACCGGCCATCATTGGGTGTTTCGGCTATACCTGTTTCCTGAAGGAGGAAGCAGGTATGGCGAATGGACTCAAGATGGCTGTGAAACATGCGATTACGGAGCTTCTGGAGCGGGTGGGGCTGGTCCCATCGGCGGATTGCCCGGGAGCTTGGTGTTCATCGGGAAACGGTAGCGCGATACGAAGGGCTGCGTAAGTCAAAACCGGCCATTTCGACCCCCGGGTTCGACCCGCCGCCGCCCCCGTCCTGCGGGCGCAAGAGTTACTGCGAGTCCGTTGCCGATATCATTCGATCCAAGCTTGATCAAGGTCTCGAGGGCCGGCGTATCTTCCAGGACCTTCGGATCGAGACCGACTTCACGGGATCGTACTCCTCGGTCAAACGCTTCGTTCGCCGCCTCGGAGCGACGGTGCCGCTCCCGTTCCGGCGTATTGAATGTCCGCCCGGTGAAGAGGCGCAGGTTGACTTTGGGAGGGGCCCATGGGTGATCGAGGATGGGCGCAGGCGCCGGACGCATGTCTTTCGAATCACGCTGAGCCACTCGCGCAAGGGCTATAGCGAAGCGATCTACCGGCAGACGACGGACGGCTTCATCCGCTGCCTCGAGAACGCGTTCCGCCACTTCGGCGGTGTGCCGGCCGTTCTCGTCCCCGATTATGTGGCCGGCTACATAATCAGGGTTATGTTCCCGGCCCCGTTATGTTGCCCGGTCGGCGCAACTGTCGCTGTTCCATGGGGCAGTGCACGCGGCCGGGCACATAACGCCTACAGCGAACTCAGCCATGCGAGCAATGATGCATCGTCCTTCCAGACTCGGCGATGGTGGAGTGCCGCCGAAGAACTGAAAGTCGGCTCGCACGCACGCAAAGCGTTCTCTTTGGCTCTGAGCGACAGTTCGGCGTAGCGATTGGTTGTCTGGAGGTCGACATGACCGAGCCAGCCCCGAATAACGTTGATCTCCACCCCGGCTTCCAGCAAATGGACGGCAGCGGTGTGGCGGAAAAGGTGCGGAGTCACGCGTCGCTGGCGCGTACCCGGGACATCGAAGTCTCGGGCATGTCTTCGTACGATCTTGTAAATGCCGAAGCGGGTGAGCCCCGCGCCAGGGCGCGAACAGAAGACCGGCTGTCCAGGGGACTCCGGCTGCTCAGCTATCAGCATCCGCAGAAGGTTGACCGTCTCAGACCATAAGGGGCAGCTTCTCCATTTGTCTCCCTTCCCGTGGAGCCGCACGCGGGGCTGGGTGTCGAGCTCCAGGTCCCCGACTCTGAGATCTGCGACCTCTTGAGCGCGGGCCCCGGTGTTGTAGAGAAAAAGGAAGAGCGTGCGGTCTCGGACCGCATGGCGTCCCCGACACGGGAGCCGCCTGAGAATAGCCGATACTTCTTCCGGTTCCAGGAAGTATGTCTCGGGAGGGGGAGTGCGCTTGATGGGGATGGAGGCCACGCGCTGGCACGTATCGAGCATCTCGGGTATGCGAGTCGCAGCGTACTCGAAGAATGTCTGCATAGCGGCCAAGCGTTGGTTGCGGGTTCGGATGTGGTTGCCGCGAGCCTTTTCGAGATGAGCGAGAAAGGACACGACACGTTGACACGTGAGATCCTGGATAGCGAGCTTCGTGATAGGGCGACGGGCATCGGCGCAGACAAAGCCGAGGAAAAGCCGCAGCGCGTCCGCGTAACTGCGGACCGACGCCGGACGGAGTCCTTTCTGCACGGTCAGGTGATCTTCGAAGAATGAGCGCACCAGGGAACCGAGGGTGGAGGTCATTGCCGTTCTCCTTCCTGGAGCACGGGCTCCGCAAATGCCTCGAAGCGTCGGTTCGCCTCTCTGAGAAGACTCTCGGTCATCGTGAGATAGGTGGCAGTGGAGGTCACATCCACGTGCCCCAGGAAGGTGGCCAGCGCAAGGAGGCCAGCACCTGGATCGATGCCATCTCGGTACCAGCGCAGAAGGGTGCCAACGGCGAATGAGTGCCGCAGGTCATGGAGCCTCGGAGGTGAGATGCCCGTCGGGATCTGAAGCCCCAGCCGAGGAATCAGGGTATGGAAGGTCGCGCTCACCGTGCATGGATGGATCTCTCTGCCGTTCGTAAAGGAGAATGCCGGAGCATCGGAGGCGAAGGAACTCATTGGTCCTCTCGAGTCGAGATATTTTTGGATGGCGGCCCGCATCCGGGGCCCGAAGGGCACGAGCCGGTTCTTGTTGAACTTGGTGCCTCGGATCACCAGCAGCCCGCGCTCGAGGTCGGCATCGCCAATACGGAGGCGGCACACCTCGCCGACCCGCAAGCCGAGTCCGTAGAGGATCGCAAAGATGGTATAGTAAGTCGTTCCTCTGTTCAGTGCTCGTGGGTTGTCAGGGAGGCGGCGGGCCGCCTCGAGCAATCTCCGTGCGGTGGGCAAGTCGAAGATGAATGGAACCCGCTGCGATGTCTCCCTGCGGGATCGGGCGCGAACCGGGGAGTCGGTGACACGGCCCTGATCTCGCATCCAGTCGAAGAGTCTCCGCACCGTGCAAAGGAGAAGGTTATAGCTGCGCGGTCGCGGACGATGTCGGGAGGCGAGGAAGCGGTCGATGAGTTCTGGAGTGACCTCGCTGAGGTCTTCGACTTCTTGGGCCGCGAGATACGAATCGAAACCCCGGAGCGCCTTCTCTTCATTATCGTATCGCCTGCCGAGTGCCCGCTTGTAGTCCACGAACCTCCGGATATCGTCGCCGAGAACGCTGTGAAAGCCTGTCCATTGGGATCTCATAGCGCTTCCTCCCCGTCTCCAAGAGCGACCTTGCGCAGGGTCTCGATTGCGACCTTGCCGTAGATCTGCGTTGAGGAAGGATGCCGGTGACCGACATAGTCTCCAATGGACTTGAGGGAGAACCCGGCATCCACCAACCTCTGCACGCAGGTGTGGCGGAGGGTGTGGGAACCTGGCCTTGGAACCTGAATGCCTGCCTTGCACAAGTAGTGACCGGCTCGGGCCGCGATGGCGGCGTCTCCGATTGGGCGAAACGGAGCCGCGCTTCGAAAGAAGAGCCGCCGATCAGACGACTCGGGGCGGCCGTTCTTGAGGTAAGCAACGATCGCCTCTCCAACCAGGGACGACAGTGGGTACGCAGTCGAATGACCGGCCTTGCGTTCCGGGACCCTGAGACGATCGTTACGCCAGTCGATGTCGTCCAGAGTCAAGGCCGCGATCTCTCTTGCCCGCAGCCCGTATGTCACGAGCAACAGGAGGATCGCGTAGTCTCTACGGCCTGTCACGGTTCGGCGATCGACTCCTTGGAGCACTCGGCGGACATCGTCCCAGCTGATGGACCGGGGAATGCCCGACAGCCGGAATCGCTGCGGATGCCCGACTACGGAACTGATGTCTCTTGTTAGAACCCGCTCACGATAGAGGTAGCGCAGAAAGACCCGGATCGTCCCGCAGGCGTTCCGGAGTCCGGACCACTCCAGGCGCTGTCCGTAATCCGTTACGAAGGCACTCAAAATCAATGGCGTGATGTGCGTGATATCATCCAGCTCGATCTGCTGCAGATAGGACTCGAATCGACGAAGGTAGTGGCGATAGTGGTGAAGCGAGGTCTCGCGCAGCCCCCGCTCGTTCCGTAGAAACTCGAAGAAGCCCGGAGCACACTCCAGGAACGGGTTCTCCGGCTTGTGGGGGCGCCCGAGACCGGAGTACCCCGGCACGAGAAGCCGCAGCATCTGCCGGATCGGGTTGCGGACACACTGGCCGACCTTCTCCTTCTGCTCCGCCGATGCCCTTCTCTTTGTGCGGGCCGCAACCCAGTCGCTGACGAACGCCTCCACATGGTCTGGAAGCTCTTCCATGCACGTCGCGCCGCGGGAACGCGCGAAGTCCCCGAACTGAACGACAACGGGAACCCGGTGAAGAACGGACCGTTGGGCGTAGCTGTTCGCGTGAAGCCACGTGACGTAGTCTTCGATCCCCTTCCCGATCCAGGAAGATCGAATCCGGTCCATCGTCTCTGGACGAACGTAATACACCTCCAGCATGACAACCTCCTCTCTGAAGGAGAAGTCATCATGCCACATCACCAGCGTTATGTGCCCGGCCGCGTGCACTGCCCCATGGAACAGCGACAGTTGCGCCGACCGGGCAACATAACGGGGCCGGGA
>JBAZPL010000011.1:0-23649 GCA_041648155.1 Candidatus Krumholzibacteriia bacterium | reverse complement strand
AGAGATGACGGGGGATCTCCTTGCGCAGCTTCTCGCAGACCGAGGCCGCGCGGCTGTGGGCGCGGTCCTTGTGGACGACGATCGCCAGCGCGTCGACCTTGTCGCCGTTCACGAGTATGTCGAGCTTCACGAGATCGCTCGGGCGGTAATCGATGAGCTCGTAATCGAATGAACCGTAGCCCTGCGTGACGCTTTTGAGCTTGTCGTAGAAATCGAAGACGACCTCGGCGAGGGGGAGCTCGAAAACGAGCTCGATTCTTCCTTGAACGGGGTAGCTGAAGTGCGGATTCTCCCCCCGCTTGTCGAGGCACAGCTTCATCACCGCTCCCATATAGCGATCGGGCATGAGAATCGTCGCTTTGATATACGGCTCGCTTGTTCCGTCGATCGCGATCGGGTCGGGATAGTTCTGGGGATTGTCTATCGTGAGTGTCTCGCCGTTTTTGAGAAGAAACCGGTATTCGACGCTCGGCGCCGTCATGATGATCGACTGGGCGAACTCGCGTTCGAGACGCTCCTGGAAAATTTCGAGGTGGAGGAGCCCGAGGAACCCGCATCTGAATCCCTGCCCGAGCGCCTGCGAGGAGTCTTTCAGGTAAATGAGGGAGGCGTCGTTGAGCTTGTAGCGCTCGAGGGCGTCGGAGAGTGAATCGAAATCCTCCGCTTCCATCGGGTATACGGACGAGAATACGACCGGCTTGACCTCCCGGAAACCGGGGAGCGGCGCCGCGACGGGATTTTCCTCGAGCGTGATCGTATCCCCGATCCTCGTATCGCTCACCGTTTTGATTCCGGCGATGACGTAGCCGACCTCTCCTGCGTGGATTTCCTTCCGCTTCTCGCGGATGATGCGGAACACGCCGACCTCTTCCACGCGGTGCGTCGTTCCGAGGGACATGAGGCGTATCGTGTCGCCGGTCCGCAGCGTGCCGTCGACGATGCGGCAGCTGATGATCGCGCCGCGGAACGGATCGTATTTTGCGTCGAACACGAGCGCCGCGAGCGGCTTCGACGGGTCTCCCGCCGGCGGCGGAATAATGCGGGTGATCGCCTCGAGTATCTCCTCCATGCCGGCGCCCGTTTTTCCCGAGGCGAGAATCGCCTCATCCGCGTCGAGCCCGAGCTCGGTTTCGATCTCTTCCTTTGTATGCTCGATGTCCGCGGAAGGGGAATCGATCTTGTTGATGACCGGGATGATCGCGAGGTTGTGTTCGAGCGCCGCGTAGAGGTTCGCGAGCGTCTGGGCCTGCACCCCCTGCGTCGCGTCGACGAGGAGCAGCACTCCCTCGCATGAAGCGAGCGCGCGCGAAACCTCGTAAGAGAAATCGACGTGGCCCGGCGTGTCGATCAGGTTCAGGATGAACTCCTCGCCCGCCTTGTTCGTGTACGGGAGGCACACGGTCTGGCTCTTGATCGTGATGCCGCGCTCCCGCTCGATGTCCATCGTATCGAGCATCTGGTTGTGGAAATCACGATCCTCGACGAGCTTGGCGCGCTGGATGAAGCGGTCGGCGAGCGTCGATTTTCCGTGGTCGATATGCGCTATGATGCTGAAGTTCCGTATTTGTTCCATAGTCTCCGGGACTCTGCGGATTCCTCGTGCCTGCGATTCCAATCCATGAAATGTAGCCTTTTCCCCCGCGGCTGTAAAGACCGCATTTGCCGCCGCCGCGCGCCGCTGTTTTTTCATTTGAACAGCGTCCCGCTTTTTGATATACATGCGGCAATGACACAAAGGAGGTCAGAATGAACATCTATGTCGGCAATCTCTCCTTCGACATGACCGAGGAGGATTTGCGCAAGGAATTCGAAGCCTTCGGCAAAGTTGATTCGGTGAATATCATCAAGGATAAGTTCACTGATAGATCGAGAGGTTTCGCGTTCGTTGAGATGGCCAGCGGCGATGAGGGCAAAGCCGCGGTCGCCGCGATCAACGGCAAGGATGTCAAGGGCCGCGCGCTGAACGTGAGCGAGGCCCGTTCGAAGACCGAGGGTGGAAGGGGAGGAGGCGGCGGCGGTGGCCGGCGGGATCATGGAGATCGCTGGTAACGGCGGGGCGAACGCGTGAAGCGGGCTTGAATGCTCGTAGCAGGGAAATGAGATAACGAACGTGCGCCGGGGAGGCTTCCGTGAGGAGCCCTCCGGCGCGCTTTTTACGCGCGTCCCCGGGGACTCGCGCGATTTCGCGGATCGTGCCGGGCTCGGGGCGCTTATGAAGAAAGAGCATTATGGGTGAAGGCACGGAGCTCGGCCACCAACTCATTGTCTGGGTAGTCATTCCGGGGCTCATCTTCCTCGCCCGCATCTTCGACTGCTCGATCGGAACGATGCGGATAATCTTCATCGGGCGGGGGCACCGGTTCATCGCCCCGTTCCTCGGTTTCTTCGAGGTGCTTATCTGGCTTTTCGCGATCCGCCAGATCATGCTGAACCTTACGAATCCCTTCTATTACTTCGCCTACGCGAGCGGATTCGCTATGGGCACTTTTGTCGGCATGTACATCGAGGAGCGGCTCGCGATGGGGACTATCCTCATCCGCATCGTGACGAGCGCCGAAGCCTCCGCGCTCATCGAGCACCTGAAGTCGGAGGATTACGGGGTCACGAGCGTCAACGCGCAGGGAGCCCGGGGAGACGTGAACCTCATCTACACGATCATAAAGCGGAGCGATCTCGATCACGTCATCGAGATCATCAACCGGTACAACCCGCGGGCCTTCTACACGATCGAGGACGTCCAGTTTGCGCGGGAAGGCATCTTCCGCGAGAGCGAGACCTCGCGGATGAAAAGCTATCTCGCGCACCTCGGTTTCTGGAGAAAGAGCAAGTAGGCGGCGAATGCCGCTTACGGAGGAGGTCGGGGTGTCGCACAAACCGCATAATACGGAGTTCGCGCTGGACTCGATTTCGGGGCTGTCCGAGGCGGAAGCCGCGAAACGGCTCGCGGAGGATGGTTACAACGAGCTCCCCAGCACGGCGCGGCGCACCATCTTCACCATCGCTTTCGACGTCGTGCGCGAACCGATGTTTCTGCTCCTCGTCGCATGCGGGACGATCTACTTCGTGCTCGGCGAGGTGCAGGAGGGGTTCATGCTCCTCAGCTTCGTCTTCGTTATCATGGCGATCACCTTTTACCAGGAGCGCAAGACGGAGCGGGCCCTCGAAGCCCTGAAAAACATGTCGAGTCCCCGCGCGCTCGTCGTACGGGACGGTGCGGAGAAGCGTATCGCGGGGCGCGAAGTCGTCCGCGGCGATATCATCGTTCTCGCCGAGGGAGATCGTGTGCCGGCGGACGGAATCGTGCTCTGGCACAGCAATCTCTCGACCGACGAGTCGCTTCTCACCGGGGAGTCGCTCTCCGTGACGAAGAGCGTCTGGGACGGGAGCGCCGAGATGGGGCGTCCGGGCGGCGACGGGCTTCCCTTTCTCTACTCGGGGACCATGGTTGTGCGGGGTCAGGGAGTCGCCGAGGTGAAGGCGACCGGAGCGCGGAGCGAGATCGGCAAGATCGGAAAGGCGCTCCAGTCGGTGAAACCGGGGGAGATGCTGCTTCAGAAGGAGACGGGACGACTTGTCCGGAATTTCGCGTTGGTCGGGCTGATACTGTGCATTCTCGTCATCGTCACCTACGGATTCACGAGGGCCGACTGGCTCGGTGGATTTCTCGCCGGGCTCACGCTCGCCATGGCGATACTTCCGGAGGAGTTCCCCGTCGTCCTCACGATCTTTCTCGCGCTCGGCGCCTGGCACCTCTCGCAGAAGCGCGTCCTGACGAGGTTTATGCCCGCGATCGAGACGCTCGGGTCCGCGACCGTTCTCTGTGTCGACAAGACGGGGACGCTCACCATGAATCAGATGTCGGTGAGCGAGCTCTTTGCGAAGGGCGCGTGGCACGACGTGCACTACCGAAGCGAAGAGCCGTTGCCCGAGACCTTTCACGAGATCGTCGAATTCTCGATTCTCGCGAGCCAACGCGATCCCTTCGATCCGATGGAGAAGGCGTTCAAGCAGTTCGGCGATTACTACCTGGCGCACACCGAGCACCTTCATGACGACTGGACTCTCGTGCACGAGTATCCGATATCCGAGAAGCTTCTCGCGATCTCGCGCGTCTGGAATTCCCCCGCCGGGGACGAGTTCGTCATCGCGGCGAAGGGGGCGCCTGAGGTCATCGGGGATCTCTGCCATTTCAGCGCCCTTGAAACGGAGACTCTCTCGATCCACGTGGCCCGCATGGCCGACAGGGGCCTGCGCGTGCTCGGCGTCGCGAAGGCCTTTTTCCGCGAGGAGGAGCTTCCCGGAGGGCAGCACGATTTTCAATTCCAGTTCCTCGGGCTCGTCGGGCTCGCCGATCCCGTCCGCCCCGAGGTTTCAGCCTCGATCAGGGAATGTTACGACGCCAGCATACGCGTGGTGATGGTGACGGGAGATTATCCCGGCACGGCGCGCAATATCGCCCGGCAGGCCGGCCTCGAGCCGGCGGAAGAGGTCATCACGGGCTACGAGCTCGAGAAGATCGGTCGCGCCGAGCTCGAGCGGCACGTGAGGACGACGAACATCTTCGCCCGGGTCATGCCGGAGCAGAAGCTCACTCTCGTCGAGGCGTTCAAGGCGAACGGGGAGATCGTCGTCATGACGGGGGACGGCGTCAACGACGCGCCGGCGCTCAAGTCGGCGCATATCGGAATCGCGATGGGTGGCAGGGGCACGGACGTCGCGCGCGAGGCCGCTTCGCTCGTTCTTCTCGACGACGATTTCTCGTCGATCGTGAAGGCCGTGAAGATGGGGAGAAGAATCTTCGATAATCTCAAGAAGGCGATGGCGTATATCCTCGCGATACACGTTCCGATCGCGGGGCTCTCGCTGATACCGGTGCTCTTCAAGTGGCCGCTGATTCTCTTTCCCGTGCACATCGTCTTTATGGAGCTCATCATCGATCCGGCGTGCTCCGTCGTTTTCGAAGCGGAGCCGGAAGAGAAGGATATCATGCGGCGGCCGCCGCGCGACGCGAAGGAGCCGCTTATCGGCAAACGCACGGCGGGCCTGAGCATCCTGCAGGGCTTGAGCGTTCTCGCCGTCGCGACACTCGTGTTTATTTTCGCCCGGACGCTTGGACACAGCGAGAACGCGGCGCGTGCCCTTGCTTTCGCGACCCTCGTCGTCGCGAATCTGGGTCTCATTTTCACGAACCGGTCCTGGTCGCGCACGTTCTTCGATACGCTCCGGGCCCCGAACAAAGCGGCATGGTGGTCGTCGGGGGGAGCGATGGCGTTTCTCGGTCTCGTCCTCTACGTTCCGTTTCTGCAAAAGCTGTTTCTGTTCGAGGCTCCACGGATCGCCGATCTCCTCATATGCATTGCCGCAGGCTTTATGAGCATCACGTGGTTCGAGGCGATCAAGGTGATCAATAGCTGGAAGGGAAAAGCGATGACGCGCGAATCGGCGCGTTCCTGACATGTCGGGATATTATCGCGAGAAACTATCGGCCGGTCGCCTCGAGCGGGTCTACGCGATCGCGCCTCCGCGGGTCCTCCAATACCTGGATGCCGAGATCGATCATGTGCTCGCGAGTGTGCGGCCCGCCGACGCGGTTCTCGAGCTCGGGTGCGGCTGCGGGCGCGTGCTGGGGCCTCTCGCGCGAAAGGCGAGGATCGTCTGCGGAATCGACACCTCCTTCGAGAGCCTCGCGTACGGAAGCGCGGCGCTTGAGCCTTTGGAAACTGCACGTTCGCGCAGATGGATGCCGGCCGGCTCGGTTTTCGCGACGGCGCGTTCGACCGTGTCGTGTGCATCCAGAACGGTATTTCCGCGTTCCACGTCGACGCGCGCGCGCTCGTGCGGGAGAGCATACGCGTGACGCGCCCGGGCGGGCTCGCGCTCTTTTCGAGCTACAGCGGGGCGTTCTGGGAGCACCGGCTCGAGTGGTTCGCTCTGCAGGCCGAAGAGGGCCTCGTGGGAGAGATCGACCGGGAGAGGACGCGCGACGGCACGATCGTGTGCACGGACGGCTTCACCGCGACGACGATGGGGGCGCGGCAGTTCGCCGCGCTCGTCGAGGAGCTCGGCGTGAGCGCGCGCGTCGTCGAGATCGATTCGTCGAGCGTTTTCTGCGAGATCACGGCAGGCGCGCCGGCGAGGAAAGGACATATTGCATGAAAGCTCATGGTTCCGAGCGCTCGCTCGCGGAGCTCATCGAAGGGAACGCGCGTTTCGCGGCCGGCACGAGCCTGCATCCGCGGCAGGATCCGGAGCGGCGCGGCGAGGTCGCAGAGGGGCAGCATCCTCGCGCGGCTATCGTCGCGTGCTCGGATTCGCGAGTTCCCCCCGAGATCGTCTTCGATCAGGGGCTCGGGGACCTGTTCGTCGTGCGGACGGCCGGCAATATTGTCGACGATCTCGGCGTCGCGTGCCTCGAGTACGCGGCCGCTCATCTCGGCGTCCCGCTCATCGTCGTGATGGGGCATTCGCGCTGCGGCGCCGTCACGGCCGCGGTCGAAGGGGGGAAGGCTCCCGGGTGTCTCTCCGTGATCCTAGCGGCGCTCGCGCCGGCGGTGGAGAAGGCGAAGGATCGCTTCGGCGACGTCGTCGACGCCGCCGCTCGGGAGAATGTGAAATCGCTCGTGGCGACGCTCGAGGGCGGCGAGGGCGTTCTGAAGGATCTCGTCGACCGGGGAGCGCTTCGCGTCGTCGGGGCGTTCTACGACATCGAACGCGGTTTCGTGGAATTCATCGGATGATACGGCGCCGGATGATCATCGGACGAGCGCGAGTCTCGTCGTCGCCGTGTATACGCCCGTCCTGAATCTGCAGAAATAGATGCCGCTCGCGACCGCGGCGCCTCTGTTATCCTTTCCGTCCCAAACGGCTGCATGTCTTCCCTGTTCGTAAATCTGCTCGACGAGCGTCCTCACGAGTCTTCCCGCGGCGTCGAAGATCTTCATCTCGACAGCGCTTCGCCCGGCGAGCTCGAAGGGGATGATGGTGCGCGGATTGAACGGATTCGGGTAGGCCGGCTCGAGCCGGTTCGCGCCGCGCGCGCGCGGCGTTTCGTAACCGTCCGCGTCCGTCGGGATGTCGGTGGTGACGCCGACGTCGTCGATATACCATCCTTCGAATCCATACTGCTCGTCGCTCGCGAAATGGAATCGGATGAGCACGGGGCCGTAGTACAGGGAGAGGTCGAACGTCTCCATCTTCCAGTCGAAAGCGCCTGAATAGCACCGCTGGTAGGCGGCGAGGAAGATCGTATTGTACGGGCTCGCGCGCGACGGATAGATGACGGTGGGGGAAATGATCTTCCACGTGGCACCCTTATCCTGCGACAGCTCCACGACCCCGGCGTCGAGGGCCCAGTATGGATAGACCGTGCCCGCCTCGGCGTTCAACCGATGCCAGAAGGTCAGGCGCGAATTGTCGAAGAGGCAGAGGGGAGGGAGCGTGAGGACCGATTCCATTATGTTCGCGTAGGTCCCCGCCGAAGATTTTCCGCATTTCCAGCTCGACGGCGCCGAATGGTATCGCTCGGTGCTCACGTGCCACTGGTCGACGCCGACGATTGCGCGCCGGCTGAACGATCCCTCCGCATCGACCGGGTCGTCGAGGCCGTAGCCGCACGTCCGCACGCGGATCGTTTCGGCGCGCGATTCCATGTTCCGGCCTTCGAGGGTAAGGATCAGCGCGATTTCCGAGAAGGGGGGGGTCGCCTCGTTCACGAACCAGAGAAGCTCCCCCGGGAAGGAGACCGCGCTTCCCGCGGGGATGAGCGGCATTTCGACCGAGGCCCTGATCGGCCGGCCGAACGAATTTTCCGGGAACGCGAGGGTGAGCACCGGGGAGATCGCGTCGGTCGAACCCCGGTTCCGGTACACGCACGAGAGAATCTGGAATTCCCACGCTTCGAGGCAGCCGTTTCCGTTGCCGTACGCCGCGTCCGAGAGCGCGAACGACTCGAGCGTGACGTCGGGGGCGCTCACCGGGAGCGCGAGCGGTATTTTCCATGTCCCCTCGCCGGCCATGACGGTGAATTCGAGCGTTGCGATGTCCGAGTTCCGGGCGCAGGTTCCGATCTCGATGGAGAATGCGCGATCGAGCACCGTGTTCGCCCCCGGGGCGATATCTCCCGCGAATACAGCGCCGGAGAGAACCATCACCGTCGTGTCGGCGACCGCCAGCGTAATTCCGACATTCGTCAGCGGACTGAGGCCGATGTTTCCCACAGTGATCGTAAGGGCCGCCCTTTCGCCCGCCTCGGCGACGCCGTCCCCGTCTCCCGCGCCTCCCGCGGTGTCGTCGTTCACGGCGAGGAGGGCTACGGAGGGGAGGTACGCGGCGAGCTGCGCGACGGCGACCGTATCGGCGTGCGGGTAATGATTCGGAGATACGATGGAGAGGAGAAGATTCTCCCCCTCGATCGGACACGGTTGCAGGAGAGCCGTTCCCGATGCGTCGGTGACCGCCGCGCAATAGGCGTCCGGGGACGTCGAGCTGAGGCTCGCGAGCGCGCCCTGGAGGGGGCCGTCGTCGTCGGAGACGCGGACCTCGAATCCGCCCTGGCCCGCGAAGAGGACGCTGTCATGCTCGGCGGCGATTGCGCGGGGCGTGTCGGTCCAGACGCTCAATGCCGGGTCTCCGAGGAGGCACATTCCATAGTATACCCAGCGAACGGCGTCGTAGCTGATGTACGAGATATTGTCGATCCGCGAAGCCTCGAGCGCGTCCCCGAGCCGCGTGATCCCCTCGCCGAATATCGCGTCGAAGAACTGGCGATCGAAGAACTGGGAAACGCCGCACGTCGAGCCGGGCGCGTCCCATCCGAAGCGTGTGTTCCCGATAAAGGCGACGGCGCCATGCGCGTCCGTGACGAGCTCTTCGGCGATGCAATCATCGGTGCGGATCGTCCCCGCCTCGTCGCGGTTGTCGAACGCCGCCGCATAACAGCCCTGGGAATAGCAGACGAAAAAGCCCGCCGAAACGCCGTCGTTCGTGAGGGAGGCCACGTCCCACGTGGCGAGCCGCATGACCGAATAGAGGTTCGAATGGCCGCAATGATTCACGAGGTTGATTCCGCCGTTGAGGATCGGAAGGACATCGTTCACGTTCCAGGAGCCGGCTTCGGAGTCGTAGAGGACCGGCGTCGAGAATCCGGAGGGAACCCCGGCGGTCGTGAATCCCCAGCTCGATGAGCCGTAGCGGATTTCGTTTTTGTAATCGCCGCCCCATGTGTTGACGCCCGCGATCGACCAGAGGAGCTCCCCGAAAAGTCCGACGCTTGTGCATTGCGCTGGAATCGGAGTGAGTGTATAACTTGAAATTTTGTTGATGGCGTTCGCGATTTCTTCGGGGGAGTCGACCGGGAGCCTTCCCACGATAACCTCGCTCAGAAGGTCTTCCTCGCCGGGTTCGCCGAAGTACGGGTCGCCGTCGTTATTCCAGTTTCCGTCCAGACAGGAGTAATAGAGATCGGAGGGGATGTTCGAGTCGACCGTCATTCCGACCTTCACGTAGAATCCGCGGTGCGGGATCACTTCGGTGTCTCCTCCGAGAAGAACGTACGTCGTTTGCCAGTTCTCGTAGGCGAATCGAACGAAGTTCCGGATCTTCTCCTGCAGATCGGCCCCGCCGTAGTTCGCCGCGATCCATGCCGTATCGACGATTCGGGCGCGCATCCCGCAGCGGGCCTTGAGGTCCACGAGCGGCTGAAAGGAGGGGACGAACGTGGGGCTCGTGATGATGACGTAGTGAACGATTTCCCCCGCGGCGGGCGTTTCCGCGAGGGATGAAACCGGCGGTGCATATTCGATCGAGAGGTCGGGATTCTCCACCCGGTTCCGCAGCGCGCCGAGAGCCGCCCGCGTCCGCGCGAAAGGCGCGGCGGATGCCGCGCCGGCCGAAGGGGCGGTCTCTATCGTGACCCGGACCGACGGCGAGAAGAGAACGGTGCCCGTGGAAGGAACGAGCATGCACGGATAGATGTTCACGAACGCGAGCCGCACCCCGGCGATCGTCTGCTCCGTCGCGAGAACGCCGCGGTCGGCGGGGAAAGGCTGCGACGATTGGTAGATCGCCGCGTTCCTGATGAATCCGGAAGGGATGGTCGTTCCGAGGGGCGCTTGCGGCTGCATCGGCGCGACATCGTGAGATCCCTCAAGCGTGATCGTCTCGGTCGGTTCGATGAGGATCCGGGAAACGGCTTCCCCGGGCGGGATGATGAAGCAGGCCGGATACACGGGCAGGATCGGCTCACCGGGACCGGCGATGGAGCGGCAGCCAGGAATCGTGAGGAGGACGCCTCCGGGCACACGCGCGACGCCGGGGTGCTCGAAATAAATCTGTTTCGTCAGGATGCCGGCCTGCGCATTTCCGGCGAGAAGGAAAACGGCAAGGCTCACCCTTGCGAGAGTTGTTGTTATCATGGTAGAACGGCGCCTTTTTCTTCCTCGAAAGGTTTGGCGTAAGTATAGCACATTTTTTCCCGTGCTTGTAGGGCCAAATCCGACTAGACTGGATGAATGCAAAGGAGATCGAAATGACGGCGAGGTGCGAGAAGCTCGAGGCCAACAAGGGAGCGTGCAATTGCTCGTACGGGGGTTGCCCCCGTCACGGCGACTGCTGCGACTGCATCAGGTATCATCTCGAAAACAGGGAGCTCCCGGCGTGCGCGTTTCCCGACGACGTAGAGAAAACGTGGGATCGCTCCTTCAAGAGATTCATCGAGACGTACGGGTGAGCTTCCGATCAGGCGTCGAGGCCCTCGGCGCTCTGAATCGAGTTCAGCAGCGACTCGGCGTGCTTCGATTTCTTCGTAGCCTCGCGAAGCGCGGCTTCGGGGATCACCGAGCTGCGTCTTAGCCAGAAACCGATCGCCGCGAGGCATGCGCCTTTTTTTCCTGCTACGCCGCGAAAATCGCGGTGGACGACGTTCTCCATCCCCTCGATGGAGAGGGAGGAATCGGCGATGATCAGGGTGGAATCTCCGGGTTTGAGGAGGCTCCTGATCCGCGCGAGGCCGTCATCGGACGTGACGATGATCACGTCGGGTTTCTGGATACCGGTGTAGTCGATCCTTTTCTCCGAGAGGATCACCTCCGCGAGCGAAAAGCCCGTTCCTACCGTGATGGGGTAATCCCCCTTCTTGGTCGTTTTCAGGCCCGAGAGGATGGCGGCTTCGGCGAGCAGCTCCGCGGCGGACTGGACCCCTTCGCCCGCCGATCCGGCGAGCACGACGGCAATGCGATCCTTGAGACCCGCTTCGTAAAGGGTCTTGAGCTCCGACCTGATGAGCGACTTCGATTCCCGCACGACCGGCTTCATCGGCTCTCTTTCGCGTTTCAGCTCGAGATCGGCGATGCCCATTTCCGAAAGCTCCTTGACCCCTTTCACGCCGTACGAAGGGCACGGGGATACGATCTCGACGATGGAAAAGCCCTTCACCGCGAAGGCTCCCGCGAGCTTCTCGCTGAAATCCCCCTTCGCCAAAATCCTGAGCGCGTATGTCGCCCCCGCATCGTACGCGAGCTTGACCAGATCGTACGGATGCTGCTGATGCCCCTGGGGGGTGATGACCGTGGTAAAACCGAACGGAGTGAGTCCGCTCGGCTGTCCTCCCGTCATTCCGTAGATCATGTTGTTCACGATGATGAGAGTCATGTCGACGTTCCACCGGGCGGCCTCCAGCAGGTGCTGCAGGCCGATGGTCGCGCCGCCGTCTCCCTGGAAGGCGATGACCTTCTTGTCCTCGAGGCCGAGGGCGGCCCCCATGGCGAGGGCGACCGACCGGCCGTGCAGACCGTGGATCGTATGCACGTTGAAGCTTGCGTCGATCAGCCCGCCGCAGCCGATATCGCTCGAGATCACGACGTCGAGCGGCTTGATGTTCAGCTTCTCGAGCGCCTTCGCGATCTGCGAAGTGACGAGGTGGTAGCCGCAACCGGGGCAGTAGGGCTGTTTCATCGATGCGAGAAAGGTCATGATTCCATCACCCTGTCCACGATCTCCCGGGGGGTTATCATCGTGCCGATCTTACCGATCGATTTCACCGACGGTCTTCCCGATACACCGTAGATGATCTCGCACAGGAGCCCGGTGAGGTTCTCCTCGGCGATGAAAACGCGATCATATCGAGACATGATCTCGATAACGGCGGGCGGCACGGGGAGGAGCGTCTTGACGATCAGGAGAGACGCCTTCTCTCCGCTCTTTCGCAGGATCCCGAGCGCCTCGCGGGCCGAACCCGAGGTGATCCCGTAGCTCACGATGAGCTTCCTGGCGCCGGCCTCTTCGTCGAGCTCATAGAAGGTGTAGTCGGAGATCCATTTCTCCACCTTCTCCTTCAATCTTGTCGTGTTCGAGAGGGCCGCCGCGTCGGTCTTTCTGATCAGGCCCATTTCGTCGTGCGTCGACGCGTTGAACCTCACCTGGAAACGGCCGTCCCCGAGAGGGGCGAAGGGAGGGACGAGGCTGTCGGTCCGTTGGTACGGGAGGTAGCGCTCGCCGGAGGAAAGCTCCCACTGCGCTCGCTCGACGTTCTCGAGATCGTCGGCGCTCACCGTTGACATGGTCATGGCGAGCTCCTTCGATGTGAGCAGCACGACAGGCGTTCTCATCTTCAGCGAGGCCGATATGGCCTTCGCCGTGAGATTCCAGCAATCCACGGGGGAGGATACGGAAAACACGGGGAACGGATACCCGCCCGAGATCGCTCCCCGGAGCAGCATGAGGTCTCCCTCCGCCCCGGTCGTCGCCGAACCGGTGCTGGGCCCAAGTCTCTGTGCCAGCACGATGAGCATCGGAAGCTCCATCATGTACGCCATGTTGAGCGATTCGAGCATCAGAGCGAAGCCGGGAAAACTCGTGGCCGTCATCGGATATTTACCCGCCGCGGAGAACCCGCACATCCACTGGAGCGTGCTGATCTCGTCGGGCGCGGGAAACATCATGGGGAACCGGCGGCTCGAGTAGAGATAGAGGAGGTTCGCCGGCGTGATCGGGTACCCGACGAACACCTCCGCCCCGGCGCAGACCGCCGATTCGATGATGAGCCTCGAGCCGTCCACGAGGAGAACCCGTTCGCTGAGTTTATCGTTCATACGCTCCGCATCCAAGCGTTACTTCGTTGCCGCGGAAGGGGCCGGGGCATAAAAAATTTCCTCTAATGCGTAGAGGATCATCTATTCTGAAACCCTGAAGCGTTCATCTGCGACTCACGGGAATATATCGCCATTCAAAGGCCGATGTCAAGGGCTGAAGCTATGTGCGAGCTATGTGCGAGCGGCCGCGGGCCGCGCGGGGAATGCGAAGCGGCGCGCCGCCGTCGGCCGCGGGAAAAGATGCGACCCGGCGCGCCTGCATCCGCCGCGATTCCCCTTGATTCCGCGGGCCATTATTCGGATTATTCCAGGTGATGGACCCGGCATGTGGCCCTGCGGCGAAACGAAAGCGATTTGTGCCGGGGGAGCGAGATAACGGGAACTTCGCGGAAAGAACGACGTATCTACAAGAGTGCGTGCCAGCGCACCTAGCGGTACTGAGGAGGTTGTGCGATGAAACTTCGAAGCACTCGCGCTAAATTCCTTTTGACCATCGCCGGATTGGCGTTCATTTTTCTCATGGGAATGGGCGCGGAGAGAATCATAACGCGCGCGGAGCGATCCGGAACGTCCGATAGCATCTTCCCCCAGGCGAACGCGCAGTCCCAGGCGGCCGACGAGGATATTCCGACCATAGTCGAGCGGGCGGTCCCTGCCGTCGTGAACATTTCTTCGAAACGAGTGACGAACGTGAGCAGTTCGGGCAATCCGATGCTTCAGGATCCATTCTTCCGGAAATTCTTCGGCGTCCCGCAGGAGCGCGTGGAGCGATTCCTCGGCTCGGGCGTGATCGTTACGGAGGATGGCTACATTCTCACGAACAATCATCTCGTCTCCGGCGCCAACGAGGTGGAGGTCGTTCTGCCGCCTCCCGACAACCGGAAATTCAGCGCAAAGGTTGTGGGTACGGACCAGACCACCGACGTGGCGGTGCTCAAGGTCGAAGCGAAGAACCTGCCGACAATAAAGTTCGGCGATGCCGCCGCGCTCAGGCTCGGGCAAACGGTGCTCGCGATCGGATATCCTTTCCAGGTCGGCCAGACCGTCACGATGGGAATCGTGAGCGGTCTGTCGAAAGCGGTTGCCGAGAGACAGGTGGACGTTGAGCTCATCCAGACTGACGCCGCGATCAATCCCGGCAACTCCGGAGGAGC
Source organism: Candidatus Krumholzibacteriia bacterium (assembly GCA_041648155.1). GTDB lineage: Bacteria > Krumholzibacteriota > Krumholzibacteriia > Krumholzibacteriales > Krumholzibacteriaceae > SSS58A. The sequence goes on along the minus strand of JBAZPL010000011.1, from coordinate 9,410 downwards.
GCTCATCAATACCAGGGGCGAGCTCGTCGGGATAAACAATCTCATCATCTCGAACACGGGAAGCTACGCCGGCCTCGGCTTTGCCATCCCGATCGACGTCGCCCAGGGCGTCATGGATGATATTATCAAGCACGGCAGGGTGATTCATGGGTATCTCGGTATCCGCATGGATGACCTCACTCCCGACAAGGCCGAATTCTTCGGGATCGAGAAAGGGGAGGGTGTCATCATCACGGCGGTTGAAAAGGGAAGCCCCGCGATGAAAGCGGGCGTCAAGGTGAACGATATCGTCACCGCGGTGAACGGCAAGGAAGTGAAAAACCTCGGCGAGCTCCGCAGGAACGTCTCCGCGATTCATCCCGGAGAAAAGGCCGAACTTCAGCTTCTGCGCGACGGCAAGGGGATGAGCGTCGAGGTGGCCGTCGATAAACGGCCCGACGAATCCGCCGCGGCCGTGAAACCGGAGGAAGAAAAGGCAACGCCCGAGCTCGCGCTCCTCATGGGCATCGGGCTCGCCGATCTCAGCGACGAATACCGCCGGGAGCTCGAGCTTCCCGATGACGTCAAGGGAGTGCTCGTGACCGAGGTCGAAGGGGGCTCTCCAGCCGAGGAAGCGGGTCTGAGCCGGGGAGACGTCATCGTGAAGTTCAATCTCAAGCCGGTGGGCAATCTCGCCGCGTTCAAGGGTCTCGTCAAGGGCATGAAGGGGGACAAATTCATGCTCACCGTGTACCGCGGCGGCGCCTACCTGAATATTGTCATCAAAGCATAACGGCAGCCGCGGCGCGCGCGGCGGGGAGATCTGCGACAAGGAAAGAGGGAGCGTTTCGAACGCTCCCTCTTGATTTTCCCGCGCGCCCCGGGGGCGGCTCAATCGTAGTATTCCTGCCCGAGATGCGTGATGAGGTCCTCACCCTGGATGTACCGCAGGGTGTTCTTGAGCTTTATGAGCTGGATGAAGAGATCGTGCTCGGGATAGAGCCCCTCCGCGTGCATCGGGCTCTTGAAATAGAACGAGAGCCACTCCTGGATCCCGCGCATGCCGACCCTCTGCGCCATGTCCATGAAGAGCGCGAGGTCGAGAACGATGGGAGCGGCGAGGATCGAGTCGCGGCAGAGGAAGTTGATCTTGATCTGCATCGGGTAGCCGAGCCATCCGAAGATGTCGACGTTGTCCCAGCCTTCCTTGTTGTCTCCGCGAGGCGGGTAATAGTTGATCCGCACGACGTGCGAGAACTTCCCGTACAGGTCGGGGTAGAGCTTCGGCTGAAGGATGTGCTCGAGGACGGAGAGCTTGCTCTCCTCCTTCGTCTTGAACGATTCGGGATCGTCGAGCACCTCGCCGTCGCGGTTCCCGAGAATGTTCGTCGAGTACCAGCCGTTGAGGCCGAGCATGCGCGATTTGAGGCCGGGCGCGAGAATCGTCTTCATGAGGGTCTGTCCCGTCTTGAAGTCCTTGCCGCAGACGGGGACGTTCTTCTCGCGGGCGAGCTCGATGAGGGCGGGCACGTCGACGGTGAGGTTCGGCGCGCCGTTCGCGAAGGGAATGCCGAGCGACAGGGCAGCGTAGGCGTATACCATGCTCGGCGCGATTTCCGCGCTCCGCACCTTGAGAGCTTTCTCGAACGATTCGATGTCCCGGTGCGCGTCCGTCGGCTTCAAGAAAATCTCGGTGCTCGCGCACCAGACCATGACGAGCCGATCGCATTTCTCGCGCTCCTTGAAGGCGAGAATGTCCTCTTTGAGCTGTTCGGCGTGGTCCCACCACGTTTTTCCCTTCTTCACCCATGTGCCGGAGAGGCGTTTCACGTAGTTCTGGTCGAAAACTGCTTTCATCGGCTTCACGCTTTCGAGGAACGGGCGCACTTTTTCGACGAGCGCCGGCTCGAGCACGCCGGCGTGCATCGCGGCTTCGTAGGCGTTGTCCTCGAAGATATCCCATCCGCCGAAGACGAGGTCGTCCATTCCGGCGAGCGGAACGAAATCCTTGATCAGGGGCGTGCGGTTGTCGGTGCGCTTGCCGAGACGGATCGTCCCCATTTGCGTGAGGGAGCCGAACGGCTTCGCATAGCCGCGCCTGACCGCCTCGACCCCCGCGTAGAAGGTCGTCGCGACGGCACCCATCCCCGGCGTGAGAATGCCGAGCTTGCCCTTGGGTTTCGTCAGCTTCTGCTTTATTTCCATGATCGCTCCTTTCGTGAATTCGTGAATCGGTCGCGCCGCGCGCGAACGCCGGAGATTCTATTCTCTTTACAGAATAAAACTATATTATTATTCTTATTAAAGGTATAAGTAATTTTTATGAATCTGACGACGTTGAAATATTTCGTATCCGTCGCGGAGCTCGGAAGCCTCACGGCCGCCGCCGAGGCGCATTTCGTGACGCAGCCCGCCATCAGCGTCGGGCTCCGGAAGCTCCAGGAGGAGCTCGGCGCGAAGCTCATCGTGGCCAAGGGGCGCGGCGTGCGCCTCACCCGGGCGGGGGAGATCGTTCTCGACTACGCGAGGCGGTTCGCGCGTCTCGAGGAGGAGCTCTCGCGAGAGATCGCCGATCTCGAGGGGCTCGCCCGGGGGAAAATCGCGATCGGCACGATCGACGCGGCGAGCTCCTATGTGCTTCCGCGCGTCTTCTCGCGTTTTCGCGAGCGATACCCCGGAATCGACATCGCGCTCGAAGTCATGGCGACGAGTCCGCTCCTCAGGGAGCTGAGGGCCGGCCGTCTCGACCTCGTCGTGGGCACCCTTCCGGTGGAGAAGGGGGTCGATCTCGATGTGTTTCCCGTTTACACCGAAAGGCTTCTGCTCGTCGCGCGCCCGGGGCATCCTCTCGCGCGCAGGCGGGCTCTCCTACCCGCGGCGCTCGCGGAGCATCCGTTCATATCTTTTCACGAGGGGGCCATCACGAGACGCATCATCGAGGCGGTTCTCGCGGAGCACGGTGTCGCACCGCGCGTCACCATGACGACCGACAGCCCCGAGGCGATCCGGAATCTCGCGGCCGCGGGACTCGGGATCGCGATTCTGCCCGAGAAGCTCGTCCGGGACGATATCGGGCGGGGGGCTCTCGTCGAGATCAAGATCAGAGGGCTCGTCTTCGAGCGGACGCTCGGCCTGATCATTCCCGCCCGGCGGTACCTTTCCTCGACGGTGAGAGCCTTCCTCGGCGTGCTTGCCGAGGGCCTCGCGGTCGAGCTTCCCGAACGGTGTCTCCTTGCAAGGGGGGTCGAATGAGCGACATAAGTGAAGCGGCGAAGCGCTCGGCGCTCGCGGCCGGCGCATTCGTGCGCGAGCGGTTCAACGCGGGGAGCACGGGGAGGATCCTCGCGAAGGGGAAAAAGGATTTCGTCACCGAGGTCGATACGGCGAGCGAGGCGATGATCAAGGAAACGCTCGCCGCCGCGTTTCCCTCGATCGGATTTCTCGCTGAAGAGAGCGCCGCGGCGCAGGCCGGGGACGCATTCTGGATCATCGATCCGCTCGACGGAACGACGAACTTCATACACGGATATCCGTCGATCGGCGTCAGCATCGCTCTCATGGAGCGGAAGCGGATCGCGGTCGCGTGCGTATACGACCCGCTTCGCGAGGAGCTGTTCGAGGCGGAGGTGGGGGGGGGCGCCACGCTCAACGGGTCGCCGATACGCGTTTCCGGAGCGCGAAGCCTTGATGAGAGTCTCCTCGGAACGGGGTTTCCGTTCGGCGCACCGCAGCATCTCGACGCCTATCTCCGGGTTTTCGGAGATCTGTTCCGCGGGTGCAGGGACATTCGGAGAGCGGGCGCGGCCGTTCTCGATCTGAGCCACGTCGCCGCGGGGAGGCTCGACGGCTTCTGGGAGCTCTACCTCAAGCCATGGGACATGGCGGCGGGATCTCTCATCGTTCGCGAGGCGGGAGGGACGGTGGGGGACTTTTTCGGAGGTGAGGGATTTCTCGAATCGGGCAATATCGTGGCGGCTTCCCCTGCAATATTCGACTCCATCCTCAAGGCGACGAAAAGACATTTCACGCGCGAATCGGTCACCGGCCTCGCGACGCATTTCATGTCATGATCCTGGCGCCGGAAAGAAAAAAGGGGCCGCCGGATCTCCGGCGGCCCCGGGGGCAAGGTGGGGTGGTCAATCGATCGTTTCAGTCGTCTTCCGTGGTTTCCTCGTTGCTATCATCCAGGAGAAACCCGCGGCCACAGCGCATGCCCCAAATGCCATGGAAGAATCCCTTGCCTTCCTCCGAAGCGATCCAGCGTCCCTTGAGCTTGCCCTGAACGTTCGCTTTCGCGTCGATCCATTCGCCGGCGAACCATCCGCGCGGAGGCCTGATGCCTCTGTCGTTGCCCGGACCGCCGCCGTTGCCGGGATCCCTGTCGAGCGCGGAAGCGCCGCGGAATCCGGCCTTGCCGCGCAGGATTCCCATGAAACGCCCCGTGAGGTCGATGTATTTTCCGAAGAAAACGCGCTCGCCCGCGCCATTCAGGCCGAAGACTCCCTTCAGATGTCCGCTGATCCGTCCGCCCCTGCCGACCCATACGCCCCTGAACGTTCCCTGCACGACCCCGCCGTTCTCGAGGGAATCGGCGCTCGTGAGGGAATCGAGAGGCGTCTTGCTCCAGGCGCCCATGAGCTGGCCGTGAGGACAGCCGGGCGGAGTGAGCACGCTCGTGATCGAGATCGCGTTCCCGCAGGTGTCGACGGGGGACACGACGTCGAGCGCGAGGAGCTCGTCGATTGTGAAGGATCTGCTGTACGGCCCGGTGCTCAGCTCGAGCGTCGGTGTGCAGCCGATGCACAGGGACGAACCGGAAGGTACGATGAGCCTCACCTGGATGCCGTCCACGTGGGGACCGGTATGCGAGACCCAGGCGATCGTCGACGAGTCGATGCGCGAAATCGAATCATCCTCCTCGAAGGCGATCGTTCTTTGGATGACGATGATCCCGCCGTCCAGATGGAGCGTTCCGGACCAGTCGAGCGGGCATGGATCGGCCCCGCTCGTGTCGTTCACGTCGGCGAGGCGCCCCCAGATCGCGCGGAACTCGAAGAATCGCGCACCTCGTGCTTGCAGAGAATCCGCGCGGCCGCATTTCTCGATCGGGTCGTCGAACGAAGCCACGGTCGAGAAGGCCGCGAACTTGTCCGGTTCACCGAAGGCCGGAGCCTCGTCGCTTGTCGAGAGCCCTCCCGTCGGGGAATCGAGATCGATTGCCTGCTCCTGCAGCGCCGGAGCGGGCGATACGGAGTCGTTCTGGCAACCAAAGCCCGCTACCAGCAGGGCGATGGCGAAAATGCTGAAAAGCCCTTTGATCATGTCCTTCTCCTTTCGGGTGCCGGACCCAATAGTAGTCGCTTATTTATTTCATTACACGAAGCGCCGGATTGCATGAAAAATGCCCATGAAGCGGGCGAACGCAAAAATGACCTAATAGCTATATTAATGAATGTGTTAGATTGTCGCTTCGGATTCTCCCATGAGAGACTCGACGCAGATTGTGAACCGCCGGGTACACAAGCGAAAAACGCCTGTTCCTCGCGGTTCAAAAGGCTCGTGCCGGCGGCTCGCCGTTCGACCTCTTACGTTTCTCTCTTTCCGTGCTCGATGAAGAATCCGAGAGCCTTCATGGCGCGGTCTATTTTCCTGAAGCACGGGATGCCGGCGTCCTCCATCATCTGAACTGCTGGATCGAAGAGCCTCCCGGAGTTGAGGCTCGCCACCATCGGTTTCGTCGTGGCCTTGAAGGCGCGTATCGTCACGTTGGGATAGGAATTTTCGTGAAGGATATCCTCTTTGTGATCGGCTCCGGCCGGGAGATTCTCCATGAATGGCGTCGGCGCCACGTTCGCGGCCATGAGGCAATCGACGTTCTCGTCCGCGAGCATCGCCTCGATGCATTTGCCGTAGTTCGTCGCATGGGTGCTCGGCGTCGCGTCGACGGGGTTGTGGACGTCTATGATATCGGTGGGGAGCGCCTCCCGCAGCTTGCGAACCGTATCGTCGGAGAAGGTCGCGAGCGTCAGCGCGCCGAGCGTGTCGGCCGCGACGGAACATTCGAATCCCGCGTTGCTGAATATCCCGACTCGCGAGCCGCGCACGCGGCGTCCTTCGAGCAGCGTGAACACCTTTATCGTATCCTCGACCTCGTCGAGCGTATCGGGCATAATGACCCCCGCGTCGCGCAGCAGACGATGCATGACCTCAAAGTTTCCCGCCATCGAGGCGGTGTGCGAGGCGACGGCCGTCGCGCCGGCCTCCGTTTTCCCCGCCTTGTAGAGAATCACGCTCTTCCCCTTCCGGATGATCTCGCGGATGACGGCGAGAAAACGCTCGCCGTCATAGGGTTTGAGCCCCTCGAAATAGAGCACGAAGAGGTCGATATCGCGATCGTCCTTGAGTGCGAGAAGGTAATCGGTCACGCCGGCGTCGGCCTGGTTGCCGAAGGTTATCATGTATTTCGGATTGAGCGCGCGGTCGAGGTTGCTGATGAGGGTGACCAGGTATGCGCCGCTCTGGCTGACGATCGCGCACCGTTCGCCGAACGTTCCCCGGAAGGGCAGCTTGTACTCGGGGAGGAAGAAGGTGTTGTAGCCGCCCGGCTTCGAAACGATTCCCATGCAGTTCGGTCCGTTCACGACGACTCCGCCGCCCTGGCGGCTCCGCGCCTTCCGGATGGAATCGCGGAGGCGCCGATCGAGGTCCCGGCCCCGTTCGGTCTCTCCGAATCCTCCCGAGATAAGGGTGATCGACGCCGTCTTCTCTCCCTCGATGAGCTCGCTGAGGAGGACGGCGGCCTTCTCGTCGGCCGGGATCGTGAAGACGGTCATGTCGGCCTTCTCCGGCAGCTCGGCGATCGATTTGAACGCCCGGCAGCCGTCGATCTCGCTCGCCTCGGGATGGAGGAGATAGATTCGTTCCTTCGGGACGCCGCCGCCCTTGATGAGGTTCCGGAGAATGATGCGACCCATGTTCATCTTGTTCGCCGAGGCGCCGATGATGAGGGCGCTCTTCGGCTCGAGCAGCTTTACGATCCCCGCCTGCGGAGGCACCGCGAGATCGTGCTTCGCGCCCGAGATGCGCATCAGCGCATCGAGGGGAACGAGCTCCCCGTCGTTCGTGATCTGGAGCGGGTTGATCTCGATCTCCTCGATCGTGACCGGCGAATCCGCGGCGAGAGGGGAGAATACTTCGCCCAATTTCGCGAATGCGGCGAGCGCGGCGCGGAGCTTCGCCGTATCGACGATCGGCTCCTTCGCGACACGGGTTTTGCCCGCGATTACGGGATAGAAAAACGTTGCGTCGAGAGCCCGTTCGGTGCCCTCGCGGTCGCCGATATCGGAGGCAGCCCTGATGAAAAGCCCCTTTTCCCGCGTCAGGCTCCTCTTGTACACTTCGGTCCCCACGCCGCCGAGCCCGCAGAAGACGACCGGGCCGAACGAGGGATCCTGGCGGAGCGAAAGGAGAAGCTGGAAGGGGATCGAATCCCTGCCCGGAACCTTCTCGGCGACCATCATCCCGGAGAAGGGAACGCGCGTCTTCACCGCGATGCGCGCGAATTCGCGAAAGACCGCGGCGAGCTCCTTCGGATTGTTTGGTATGAATTTGATGCCGCCGAATTCCGTCCGGTGCGGCATTCCCGGCGAAATGAGCTTGCAAACGACTTCGCCGCCGGGCATGTCCGCCGTGTCCAGAGCGTCGATTTCCTTCTCGTTCGTGACGAAACGGGTGCGCGGAACGCGAAAGCCGGCGAGGCCGAGGATTTCGTAAATCTCATGCTCGTGAAGGGAGTTTCGCCTCTCGTCGAGCGCCTTGAGCAGCTTCGCGCGGACTCTGTCCATATTCGAATCGAGCGCCGGATTCATCGAGCCTCCATTCCTGGTTTCACAACGGTTTGATGCCAAAGCGTATGCGGACGGGTACGGCTCATGCTATAGAGTATGAGTAGCGAGGCTTGGTTGTCGACGGAAATCATCCGCGCAAGCCGCCGCGCACGGGGGATCAATGGCCGTATCGAAAGCGATCGAGGAGGAAATCAGGGCGAATCGCCGGGCCATCGCCCGCCTCAAGCGCGAGATCTTCGGCGTCGACAAGACGCACAAGTCCCGCTATATCAGGGAATTTCTTTCGGAATTCAGGAATTTCAAGTCGATAGCAAGCGCCGACGCGGTGATCGAAGAGGCATCGCGCCGCGACATCGTCTATTTCGGCGATTACCATCCCCTCGACGCGAGCCAGGATTGGGTGCTCCGTCTCATGAGAGAGCTCTCCGCGCGGGGGCGCAAAGTCGTGCTCGCCCTCGAGATGCTCTACGTTCATCAGCAGGATTCTCTCGACCGGTGGATGAAAGGGAAGATCAGCGAGGCGAAGTTTCTCGAGGCGATCGATTACCGTTCGGAATGGGGATTCGACTGGCGAAGCTACCGCCGCATCCTCGAGCTCGCGAAAGACCCGTTCATTCCGATCTTCGGCATCGACTCGGAGCACCGCGATCATCTCAAGTATATTCGCAGGCGCGACCGGCTCGCCGCGCAAAGGATCGGCACCATTCGAAAGTTCTTTCCGGAGCACCTCATCCTCGTCGTCATCGGAGAATCCCACCTCGCCTCAACCCATCTTCCGGCGGAGGTCCGCGCGGAGCACGGCGGATGCGGCCGCGAGATTGTTATCGTGCAGAACATCGACGAGATCTACTGGCGGCTCCTGAGGCGGGGTCGCGAGAATGCCGAAGCGGTGAAGATCGACGACAATCGGTATTGCGTTTTCACCGCCTTTCCGATGCACAAATACCAGGCGTACCGGGAGATCATCGACGTATGGATGGAGGACGAAGAAGTCGACGCGGCGACGCCGTTTCTCCACGAGACGATCGAGGAGATTCGCGCGTTCCTCGCGAAGAAGGGAAGGAAGCCGTTGATCGCGCTTGCGAACGGGCGCAGAGAGACGATTGAAGCGATTCTGCCCGAGGTGCAGTGCCGCTCCACGTACCATGCGCTTTCCGCGTACATGCGATCGCGAAAAATGGGCCCGCGAGAGATCGCGGTGATCCTCGAGAACCTGAAATACGACGGGATGCGCTATGTGCCCGCGATAAACGTGCTTCTCATCGTCAAAAACGATCCTTCGCGCATGGTCCGCGAGGCCGCCCGGTTCGTGCTGCACCTCATGAGGGGCAAGATCATGGAGCGGCGCGAGAAGCGGCTCTCGATGGAGGATGAATTCTACGGCACGGCAATCGCGGAAGCGCTCGTGTGCTTTGCCGCCAAGGTCGTCAATCCGTCCATGGACTGCGGCAGGGACGATTCTCTTCTCGGCTCGCTCGACGCCCGCGGCGCGCGTCGAACGGCCGGTAAGGACAAGGGGATTCCGGACCTCGGCTTGAAGAAACGTCTCCTCATCGCGAGGGCGCTCGGAGCCCGTCTCGGCGA
>JBAZPL010000010.1:0-24126 GCA_041648155.1 Candidatus Krumholzibacteriia bacterium | reverse complement strand
TGACGGCGCAGTTGTACGGAGCGAGCGTATAAGTCACGCTACCGCCCGGAAAAATGGTCGCGAAATCATTGCCCGGCTGGTTGTACGGCAGACCGTCATACTGGCCGAAACCGTAACGCATTGAGGGATCGCCCTGCCAGAGACAGCCCGGGGGCTGCGCGAAGGCGCTTCCCGACATGAGCGTGAGAGCGAGCGCGAACGCCGCGAACGAGAAAAGCTTGCTCATCGGCCGAACCCCCTATGATAATGAAGAGGCGTAGATTGTAGCACACTCCACCTACCTCAGCAACACCATGGTGCGGGAGATAACATCCTTCCCCGCCTGGAGACGACAGTAATACACGCCGGAGCTCACGCGATCGCCGCGCATGCCGCGTCCATCCCACTGCACCACCCTGTCGCCGCGCTCTTGCTCTTCGTCGGCGAGACGGGCGACGAGCCGCCCCGACACGTCGTAAACGTCGAGCCGCACCCACATTCTCTCGGGCAGATAGTATCGTATCGTCGTCGAGGGATTGAACGGGTTCGGGCTGTTTTGGTGAAGCGCGAGCGGCATCGCGGGCATTGCGATGCTCTCCGTATCAAAGAGCGAGAATCTGCTCGATCCGTCCGCGCATTCGACGCGGTAACGGTACAAAACGCCCGGCTCGCAACCCGTGTCCCGAAATGCGAAGCCGAGTCCGTTCCGGACGAGCCCGGAAGCGGGCAATTCCTCGTACTCCCCACCCGGATCCTTCGCGCGGAGAACGGCGAATGTCGATTGCTCATCGCAACGTGAAAGCTGCCAGACAAGCTCGATGCCGGAGTCGCTCACATTCACGGAAAAGTTCTGAAGCAGCGTCGCGACGTTCTCATCGGGCGCGAGCTCGCTGCACACGCCGATGTTTCCGCTCCTGTCCACCGCGGACAGGATGTAGTAATACGCATTGCTCTGAGGCGTCCACGTTTCGTCGATGTACGACGTCCCGGCGAGCGTCTCGAGAACGCCCGGCGCGGGATCGTTCTCGCACGTACCCTTCGAGAGAATGAAGTGCGAGAAATCCGGGTCGGTCGAAGGCGCCCACGTGATCTTGAGTCCGCCGGCGACCTGTACGCCCTGCAATCCCTCGGGCTGCGCCGGCGCGACGTTGTCAACCGAGTAACCGCTGTCCACCGGGGAGTCCAGGTAGTCCCCCGGCGTGGCGGTGAGCGCCCGCACATAGAAGACCGAATAATACATGCCGTGAAGAATCGTCGAGTCGGCGAGCGTCGGCACGAGCGTCAAGTAGGTCTTTTCGCAGCACGCCGGAACGGACGCCACGTAGTCCCATTCGCCGGGTGGGTACATGAACATCGCATCGCCCGAGGCGCCCAACGGGGCGAAGTCCTGCATCGCGAGGGGCAGCGGATCGATCCGCCGCCAGATCGCATACGCCGTGATGGGCTTCGCGCTTCCCAGAGTATCGTAGGGCGACGCCTGCCACTTGATGCGCACCTTGCCACCCTGATCGTTTCCCACGTCGCCGATCGAAGCGATCTTCGGATTCAGGTCCGGCGGCACGGGCACGGACGCGGACGAGCACCATACGTCGAAAACCGCTCCGTAGATGCTGTACGGATTAATCTGAATATGGTAGTCCCCTGCGATCGGCCGGGATTCCTCCGCCGACCATAACGGAGAGGTGAAATCGGACAGGGGATCGCTATAACTATCGACACCGACGATCGCGTAGCTCACCGTATTCGCATCCCTGTTCAACTTGATCCTGATGTCGTAATAGCCCTCGGGGATCGTCGTCGACCAGTAGCCGGCATTATCGACATCCCATGCGGGCCTGATCGAGCCCGTCGAATGCACGTAGATGCCGAGATCGATGTTGCTGTAATGAAAGTCCGACGAATCCGCGGGAACGTTCGTGAACCCGAATATGTAGTTGGTGAAGCTCCCCCGGTAGATCCGGCCGATCATCACGACGTTCTGCGATTCATCGAAGGCCCTGCCCGAAATGATCCCGTTGTACCACGACGGATCGGTAACGTTCATGTACCCGTCGAATTCCGGATACCACGCGGCCTCTTTCTCGCGCCAGTCGAAGAACGGATTCGTGTTGGCGTACATCGGATCATGCTCCAGCGTCGTGTCGGGCGGAGCGGGTGCCGGATTTCCGAGCCGCAGGGTGAGCGTCGTCAATCCGCACCCCATCTTCGTGATGCCGCCGTCCTGGGGTCCAAGCGCCTCGTCGGCGAAGTTCGATGTCTTCGCCGAGAACGGCTCGTCGCAGAGACCGTACGTCGCCTGCAGGACTCCGTTCGCCCAGTAATCCGTGCCGCCATAATTGATCTTCACCGCGTCGAGATTGTTGCCGGCGCTTACCCAATTCGGCGCCGGGATAATCGTTCCGGTGTTGCAGGAGAAGTCCATGCAGACGAGCGTGAGATACGCGGGCACCGGGAGCGCATCGCCGGGGCTGAGAGCCAGGAGATTCCCCAGGGAATCGCTGAAGAAGAGATCGTAGTACTCGCACCCGCCCGTTCCGAAGTCGTACCCGCTTCCGCCCCAGCCTTCCGGCCCGGGATAGCCGGCCCGCTTTGCGTAGAGCAGCGGGTCGCTGGACAGGAACGTGTACGCGTTGATCGACCCCGTCTGCTCGTATACGGTGAGTGTGAATGCATCCGCGAGCCCGGCGGCCTGCAAGATCGAAGCGCCCGCGAGAATTATCATCACGGCAAGGGCCGCCCCCGATATGCACGACTTCTTCACGACGACACCTCCTGCGGTGAAAGACCGGCAAAGAGCATTGGACTATCTAATCGCCGCCCCCGCGAGAGAGCGGTACGGCGCTATCATTCAGCGCATAATTTCATAAGGATAGATGAGAAAGATAGATTGCGGAGTTTTTCCTGCATCTCCCCCCCCCCAGAGTCGCAGATCTCACTCAAAATATACGCCATTTCTTCGAAAAAGACAATCCCTCAATGGCGCTCATGGGGAGTAGGGCGCCCGGAGTCTAATCTAGTCTCTTATCCCGACCAGAGACTTGAGGTGTTCACGGAAATTCCGATATTCGTCCGAGGCCGGTTCACTAATTCCGTCGATGCGAAAAAACTCATCGGTGGTCGGCGATTCCCGCTTGGCCATGGCGACATTGAATTCCGATACACCGACTATTGTCCAACACTCGACATAGCCATCTTCCTTCGCCTTTTGGTGACTCTTTTCCGCCTCCCCAATTCTATTGTGGATATTCGAAACGTCCCTCCCGCCCTTGATCTCGATGGCGACAATGTTGCGGAGTCTGCCGGAAACCATTTTCTCCCGAATGCAAATATCAGGATCGTTGGCAAAGTCAATGCTCACCCTCCGACCCGCGGCATTGATAACTTCGATAGAATGCTCCGAGGCCTCGTCAATTGCCGAGGATAGAATCGACTTGATCAGATTGAAAACGCGAAGCGTAGCCCGCGCTCCAAATGCATTCAGCGCCCCTCCACGAAGCTGGGGGCCAAGCGTTATCAGTGTGAGCTCGTGAACAGATTCAGTCGACAGGCTCCCGACGCCCGTGATCAGCAGTTCAGCACTTCGGCAGAGAGCTCCGCAGAGACCCGTCATATTCTTTGCATTGCTCTCGGAGAGCCTCCCCTCGGTCTCCATTGATCTAAAGGGAGCGAAGCCATACCGAGACCCATAGAACTGTTTCTGCGAGAAACCCAACAGAAGCCTGTAGTAGCCGAGCAGATTTGGGCTCTTGGATAGGATGTGCGGCACGGGGAATAAGATCTCGCCACGCAAGCTCCAGCTTGCCAGTTTCCGCAATGCTCCCTTTGATACAAGGCCCCTCAGCTCTCGATCGATTATGCCGATATCACACATGGCAACAATTTTCTGCAGAGCGTCGAGAAGATACTTATCCCGCAACTCCTGCAGACGACCGTAAAACGCGATCTGCAAATCAGGCACAGGAGGTTCGAATGCGCTCATCTGCAACCCTCTCGATCACAGTTGAATAGCGATCGCGCCGCCTTCCGAATCCGATCAACGGCCATTTTGATATACGCCGGGTTGAGCTCGATGCCAAGATAGTTCCGCCCGAGCGCTTCACAGACCACCCCCACCGTACCGGAGCCAAAGAAAGGATCCAGAACCCAGTCGCCTCGATCGGTGCTCGCCGCGATGCAGGGCTCAATCAGTTTCGGCGGGAATGTCGCGAAGTGCGCACCCGCAAACGCTTCGGTTGGGACCGACCATACCGTTCGACGATTGCGCCCGTTATACTCCTGAATACTCTTGTGATCATAATAGTAGTTCGGAGACCGAGACATCAGGAAAACATACTCATGCGCCCGAGTCGGCCTGTCCTTGACACTTTCGGGCATGCAGTTCGGCTTTTCCCATATGATATCGCTGCGCAAGTACCATCCGTTTTCCTGGAGAGCAAACGCGAGGCGCCAGGGAATCCCCACCAGATCCTTTGGTTTCAGTCCATCCGGGGTCCTCGGTCTATATGACATTGCTCGAATCGGGTTCTTCTTATCCGGCGCGCGATATCCGCGGTTCCCGCTCGTGTAACTGTCTCCAACATTCAACCAGAGAGTGCCATCGGGCATTAGGACACGACGTATCTCTTCAAAAACAGCAACAAGACGGCTGATGTAGTCATTGGGATTCTCTTCTGCACCAATTTGACCCCTAATTCCGTAGTCTCTCAGACCCCAGTAGGGTGGAGATGTAACGCAGCACCGAAAGGAACTGTTTGGAATGGATTTAAGGATTGCCTCGGCATCGCCTTGGATTACAGTCGATTCTTTCAGATTATTGGCGTACTGCAATCCCGATTCACGGAGAAATTTCATGACCGCCCTCCCAACACCCTGTGAACACCTCACCCCACAAAAGCGCTGAACCCCTGTAATTGATACCTGAGAGAGCATGATACTTCATGCAATGGGGCAAAATCAACTTACCATTTGAGGAGCCCTTTGAGGCTCTGCGGCTCATCAATTATGCCCAGGCCGACCGGCTGTTGGAGACTTCTGTCAGCGAATTTGTCCCAACCGCAGCAACCCATCCGTTGCGATAAGCCGGCGCCAACAAAGATAATTGATCTTCGACGGCGCGCCGCTTCTAGGATTTCACCTGGGATTTTTGGAATTAATTCTATTTCCATTAATGAATCACCCCTCACTACCACTTCAGGATCTTCCGAAGCTCCCGGGCCTGCGCGCGGCTCAGGGGAATGACGGGCCCGCCCTTTCCCTCCATGCGGAGCTGGTAGCTCCCGCTGAACCAGGGCGTGATCTCGTAGATGCGGTTGATATTGGCGAGATATGACTTGTGGACGCGCGCGAAATGGCGCCCCGCGAGGTCCTTCTCGAGCTCGTCGAGGGAACGGAAACCGACCGAACCCTCGACCTCACGCGCGACGACCTTGATCGAGCCCTCGGAGACCGTCGCGTAGAGAATGTCGCTCGCGTCGACCATAACGAAGGATTCGCCCTGGCGCACGGCGAGCCGCTTCGAAGAGGCGCCGATCGCGCCGAGAAGCGCATTGAGATCGGGACCGGATTCCGTGCCCTTGCGAATGCGCTGCGCTCGCTCGATCGCCTGGGCGAGGCGCTTCTCCTCGACGGGCTTCAGGATGTAATCGACCGCGTGCACCTCGAAGGCCTTGATCGCGTACTCGTCGTAGGCCGTGACGAAGATGATCGACGGCATGCGCTCCATATCGGCGAGGCGCGCAACCACCTGGAAGCCGTCGAGCCCCGGCATCTGGATATCGAGGAGCACGACGTCGGGCCGCAGCTTCTTGATCGATTTTACGGCCTCGTGCCCCTCGCTCGCTTCGCCGGCGATCTCGACGCCGACGATTGTGCCGAGAATGCGCTTCAGGTCCTTGCGCGCGGGCGCCTCGTCGTCGACGACGAGAACCCGCAGAAGATCCTTTTCGGTCACGGCTCTCGCTCCTTTGGCGGCAGCCTTCGCGATCAAGCGCCGCTCTGCCCTCTTTCGACGGGTATCAATATTATAACCGACGTGCCCCGCCCCAGTTCGGAGCTGATTTCGATCGTGGCGCGCCCCCCGTAAGCGACACGGAGCCTCTCGCGCACGTTGCGCAGCCCGATGCCCTCGCGGCCGGTCTCCTTGAACCCGAGACCGTTGTCTTTGACGACGACGCGCAGCGTCCCACCGTCCCGAAAAGCCTCGATCCGCACGACGCCCCCCCCGACCTTCGGCGAGATGCCGTGCCGCACCGCGTTCTCGACGAGCGGCTGGAGCAGCATCGACGGCACGGGAACGTCGAGCGCCCTCGGGTCGAGCTCCTTCTCCACCTTGAGCTTCTCGGGACCGAAGCGCGCGACCTCGAGGCTGAGATAATCCTCGACGAACTCGACCTCCCGGCTGAGAGGCACGAAGTCTTCGCCGCCGCGCAACAGCCGCCGCAGGATGCTCGCGAGCTTCACGAGGATCCACCGGGCCTTTTCGGGTTCGCTCCAGATGAGAGAGGTCGCCGCGTTCAGCACGTTGAAGAGAAAGTGCGGATTGATCTGGCTCCGCAACGCGTCGAAGCGCGCCTGCACGGCGGCCGAGCGCTGCTCCTCGAGGAGTGTTTCGACGCGCGTGTTGTTCCATATCTTGAGCGGGATGCCGACGCACACGAGCGTCGTGAGCCAGACGCAGAGCGTCACCCAGAAATGATCGGGATGGAAGATGAAGAGCGCCGACGGCGCGCGGTCGCCCGCGAGCGTCCGCGCGACTTCGAGCGCCACGAGCGTCAGCATGATCGCCGCGCGCGCGTCGATCCGCCGCTCGGCGGCGAAGACACGCCACGATCGCACGATGTTATTCAGAAAAAAGGGAGAGACGCTCCAGAACTCGTCGCGGTCCCGCGTGCGCGCCCGGATAATCCCGCCGCTGAGCCCGCAGAGGACGAGAAAGGGGAGCGTCGCCCATTCGCCGCGGAGCAGCCCCGGCAGGCCTACGAAGAATCCGACTGCCGATCCGGGCACCATCCCGCCGAGCAGCCCGACGAGGAACGTGCCGGAGAGGGACAGGTCCATTCCCTCATAGCCGACGAGCACGCGCACCGCCGTGCCCGCGGCGAGGAGCAGCCCGAATACGAGCGCGAGCTGTCGGTTCTCCCGCGTGTTTCTCGTGTCGAGGAAGATGAGCCGCTTGAAAAAACCCGACGTGATGAGGGCGCCCGCGAGCGCCGCCATGATGCCCATCTTGAGGAGAAGGACGAAGAGTATGAATTGATCGCCCGAAAGCGTTACCCCGGTCACGACCACGCTCCCGACGAGGCCGAAAATAAACGAGGCATACTCCTTGTCCTCGCGGAGTCGGGAGTATGCCCGCTGAGAGAGTTAGATTCTCGGTAATATTGTGCCATAATCACGGGGCGGCGTCAATAGGTAATCTGCCGCTTTTCTAACTTTCTTCCCGCCGCGCTTTCTTGTAAAGGGCGCGGATCTCCCGGAAGTCTTCTCGGTATAAGCCCGACTTGAAGTCGGGAAAGGTCCATGGGAGCGGCCCGTATTCCCCCTCAAAGAAAAGGAGAACGGGGTCCGCATAGACTCCCCTTCCGAGATAGATCTTCTGCGGGCCCTCCTTGAACGAAGCGAGAATTATTTTATAATAATCCATGTAGCCCGGGTCGATATTAACGCGGCGCCCGCCGTCCCCCGACAGATCCTCCTCTATCGCCGCGGTATCGAGCTTCACCTGCACGATATCCGTCGCCTCGCAGAGCGGCTCGAAGGAAATGACGAGCCGGCCCAGCGAGGGCCCCATCTCGTCTTCGTAGTAATCGGTCCCGTCGAAGGGGTGGACCGCGCCGCGGTGATCTATTCTTCCGAAGCGTTCCTCGAGCATCGGAAAGAGGAGGCTCTCGAGATCGAAGCCGCGCCCCGCGAGAACAGCGGCGAGGAGCTTCACCGGGGCTCCCGGGTTCGGCTTTCCTGCTTTCGGGTGCGCCATGAACGCCTACGCCTTTTCCCGCGCCGGAGCTTCCCGCGCGCGCCACGAAAGTTTCAATGTATCGAGATGCTCTCGCGCCTGCGCCGTCACGCCCGGCGGAATGCCGAAATCGGCCTCTATTCGCGCTTCGAAATCGCTCCGAATGTTCTCGTTCGTCTTGCCGCCGGCACCTTTCATGCGGAGATGATGATTCTTTATATAGAGATGCCCCTGCGGCGTGAGGCGCGTGAGAAGAAGATTGTTCATCATCGGGAGGGCGAACGAGTCCTGCCAGTGTCGCACGAACGCCGCATGCGAGACGGCCGTCGTCTTTACGGTATATCGCCACTTTCTGTCCTCGCCGTCGAGCGTGAAGAGATCGTAGCGCTCGCCCTCTCGCGGCCTGATCTCGACGACGCCGAAGGTCGTCTCCATCCGCACGGGCTTCCCCGCGAGCTCGACCGGCTCGCCCACGAGGTAGCCGGGATCGACGAGGTACCTGCGTTCGTTCATCTCGACGACAAGCGCGCAGTGAATGTTCGACCGCTTCATATCGGCCATGACGGGGTAGCATCGGTAGCCGGCGCTCGCGAGAATCGAGCCGAGGCAGTACGTGAGCGAGAAACACGTTCCGCCGGTATGACAATTGACGTAGCCGCGCGCGACCTCGACCGGCCCGCGCAGACGTTCGTCCGGCGAGCTCGCCGTGAACTTCTTGATGATCTTTGTGAGGTTCTCGTAGGGCAGATTCGAATAGCATTCGACGATGCGGCGCAGCGTTTCGAGCTCCGGGCTCGCCGATGGCAGCCTGAAATGCCCGAGAAGAATCTCCCGCGCCTCCTGTCCGCCCGATGCCAAGGGGTTATTCCAGATTTCGAAGCTCATCGCTGATTGAATAGGGTACGTCATTGCCCGAGCGCGGGCAACCGGAAAGCACTTAGCGGCATGATTCATGCGTCCGTTTTTTCCGATTAAAGCCGTGTTTTTCGTGTTGACATATATTCGAACGAATGATAGTTTAAGATAACAGTAAATAGTTGAACGGCTTATGCCGCTAATATACCCCGTGATATTATTTCAAACAGAATGATCGTTGCGAGGTATTTTAGATGAAAGAAGGATAATGAGAATTCTATTCGTGAACCCGCCCGTCGGCATGGGCTACTACAGCATGGGCCTCAGCCGACCCCCTCTCGGTCTCGCATACATGGCTGCGCTCCTTACCGATCACCACGTGGAAATCATCGATTTCAACATCGAGAAGAAAAGATGGAAGCAGTTCCCGTTCTCCGGCTTCGACATCGTGGGCATATCCGCCGACACGGCGCGATACTCGACCTCGATGAAGATCGCGAAGGTCGCGAAGACGGCCGGGGCAACCGTCGTGATGGGCGGCCCTCACGTAAGTTTTTTCGACGAGGACGCTCTCCGGAGCGGATCAGTCGATTATATCATCCGAAACGAAGGAGAATACTCGTTCCGCTCGCTCGTGAAATACCTCTCGCATGAGATTCCGATCGAAGAAGTGGCGGGACTGTCCTATCGATGCGGCGACGAGATCGTAAGAACTCAAAACGCGGCCTTCATCACCGATCTGGATTCCCTTCCGTTTCCGGCCCGCGAGCTTCTGCCGCTCCGCAGCTACAAGGAAAAGATAGACGGGCGCCCCATGACGACGATCATCACCTCGCGCGGCTGCCCGTTCAACTGCAACTTCTGCTCCTCGTCCCAATTCTCCGGCGTCCGCTGGCGGCCGCGTTCGGTCGACAGCCTCCTCGAGGAAATTGACCTCGTTTACAACAAGTACAACTACAAGGCGATCAATTTCATCGACGACAATTTCACGCTCAACCCCGCCCGGGCCGTGGAGATCTCGGAACGGATCATCGCGGGCGGATACGATCTCCACTGGGAAGCGATGTCGCACGTGGAGACGGTCGTGAAGAACCCCGGCATGGTCAAGGTAATGGCGAAATCGGGGCTCAAATGGATGTTCCTCGGATTCGAGAGCGGAAGCCAGGAGATCCTGAACGAGTACGGAAAGAAATCGACCGTCGAGGACGCGAAACGCGCGGTCGACATTCTCCACGAGAACGGCGTGAAGATCATCGGCGCCTTCATCCTCGGCGCCCTCGGGGACAACCCGCGCACGATGAGGCAGACGATCGACCTGGCGAAATTCCTCAATCCGAGCAGGGTCCAGTTCTCGCTGCTGACGCCGTATCCCGGAACGAAGCTCTTCGAGAAGGTCAAAGAGAAACTCCTGACGAAGAACTGGGCGATGTACTCGGGCCTTCACCCGACGATCAAGCTCGACAAGATCACGCCGCAGGTGCTGAACCGTTTTCTCTTCAAGGCGTACGCGGGTTTCTATCTCAGGCCGCCGAAGGCGATCGAAAATTACCCGTACATCTTCCGGACGCTGCCGAGCGCGATGGCGCTCATTTTCACGAATCTGTTCTCGCGCGGCTACAAGCTCTAGCGAGCAGACTCAATGGGTGCTCGCGCGTGCCCGCAACGCGGGTCCTGGCGGCGATTGCACCCCGCCGGTGCTCGCTCGCGGGGCTCGCTGCGCCCCCGGCGGGGGCCCCATCGCCGCCACCCGCTATTCGGGGCGCCACCCGCGCGCCTCCGCATATCTCCCGTTCGCCGTTGACAGGCTCGCGTTATTTCCTATATACTAATCCTTACATTATTTTGGAATTCAAAGAGTCGGCACTTTCATCTTCGGAGTGAGGAGGAGCGCAGAGCATGGCGAAGGAAAAGGTCACGATGAAGAAGCTCGACTTCGGGCCGCGGCGCGGCGTTTATATCAATATCGGCCCCGACGTCGACAAGTTCCAGTTTCCGGAAAAAACGATCAAGAGCTTCGAGGATTACGATCTCGTCTACCGCACTCTCTGCGGCATCCTCTACAACTTTGTCCCGACGTCGGGGCACCCGGGCGGGAGCATCTCGTCGGGGCGCCACGTCGCGGGGATTCTGTTCCATACCCTCGATTACGACATAGGCGACCCCGAGGCGCCCGACGCGGACATCCTCTCATACGCCGCGGGACACAAGGCGATGGGGCTCTACGCGATGTGGGCGCTCCGCAACGAGGTCGCGCGGATCGGCAAGGCGAGCCTGCTCCCGAAGGACGAGAAATTCCAGCTGCGGTTCGAGGATCTTCTCGGATTCAGGCGCAATCCTACCCAGGAGACGCCGCTCTTCGCGAAGTATCGCGCGAAACCTCTCGACGGGCATCCGACGCCGGCGACGCCGTTCATCAAGCTCTCGACGGGCGCCTCGGGCGTGGGCGTGGGCTCGAGCTTCGGGCTCGCCTTCGGCGCCATGGACACGTACGGCGGCGGCGCCCCCCTCGTCCAGATCACCGAGGGAGAGGGCGGCATGACGCCGGGACGCGTCGCCGAGGCGTTCGCGACGGCCTCCGCCGCGCAGCTCTGGAATATCAAATTCCACATCGATTGGAATCAGTCGTCGATCGATTCGAACAAGGTCTGCCGCGAAGGCGACAAACCGGGCGAGTACGTCCAGTGGGATCCGATGGAGTTCGCTTTCCTTCACGACTGGAACGTGATCTACGTCGAGAAAGGGCACGATTTCAGGCACGTTCTCGCCGCTCTCGAGGTGGCGAAGGAACGCATCAACGACCAACCGACCGCGGTCGTGTACCGTACGACGAAGGGCTGGCAGTACGGCATCGAGGGGCGCAAGTCTCACGGCGCGGGGCACAAGTTCTGCTCCCCCGAATACTACAAGACGCTCGAGCCGTTCGAGAAACGCTTCGGTGCGAAGTTCCCGAAGTTCGAGGGGAAGCCGGAACACGTCGCCGTCGAGCAGAATTTTTGGGATACGCTCACGGTCGCCCGCAAGACGCTCGAATCGAACCGCGAGCTGTGCGAGTTCTTCGCGGGGCGTCTCGACGAGGCGAAGAGGCGGCTCAAGGCCGCGAACCGCGTGAAGCGCCAGGGCTGTCCGAACCTCGGCGCCATCTACACCGCTAAAATCAAATCGGAGGAGATTCCCCCCGAGTGCACGTACCAGATCGGCTCGCAGGTGACCCTGCGCGGCGCGCTCGGCGACGCTCTGAACTATCTCAACAAAGCCTCGGGCGGCGGCTTCATCGGCGCCTCGGCGGATCTTCTCGAATCGACGAGCGTCTCCAACCTCGCGAAGGGGTTCCCCGAGGGGCTCTACAACGCGGTCACGAATCCGAACGCCCGCCTCATCGCGACGGGCGGCATCTGTGAGGATGCAATGGGGGCCTTCATGTCGGGCGTGGCGGCGTACGGAACGAATGTCGGCGCGGGCTCGTCCTACGGCGCCTTCATCGCCGCCCTCGAGCACATCGCGGCGCGGCTCCACGGCATCGGCCAGCAGGCGCGGCGCCACACCTTCGGGGCGCCGTATAATCCGTTCATCATCATCTGCGGCCACGCGGGGCTCAAGACCGGCGAGGACGGACCCACGCACGCCGACCCGCAGCCGCTTCAGCTTTTCCAGGAGAACTTTCCCGACGGCGTCATGATCACGCTCACGCCGTGGGATCCGCAGGAGCTCTACCCGCTGACGGTCGAGGCGTTGAAAAAGCGGCCCGCGGTCATCGCGCCTTTCGTCACGCGCCCGAACGAGCTGGTCATGGACCGCGCGAAGCTCCGCGTGCCTCCGGCGACGGCGGCCGTGAAGGGCGTCTACGCGCTCCGCAAGGCCGTGAAATCGGTCAAGAAGCCGTACCACGGCACGCTCGTTCTCCAGGGAAGCGGCACCACGTGCACCTTCATGGCGGACGTGCTCCCCAAGATCGACGAGGCGAAGCTCAACATGAACATCTACTACGTGTCGAGCGCCGAGCTCTTCTCGATGCTCCCCGCCGCCGAACAGGAGAAGATTTTCCCGACGGCGCTCATGGCCGAGGCGATGGGAATCACCGGATACACGCTCGCGACCATGTATCGCTGGGTCACGTCGAAGGAAGGACGCAAGCGCACGCTCCACGCCTTCGTGAAGGGGCACTTCCTCGGGAGCGGTCAGGCCAACAAGGTGCTCGAGGAAGCCGGGCTCGACGGCGGCGGGCAGTGGAAGGCCGTGAAAGACTACGCGCGCATGATGGCGCGGAAGACCCAGCCCGCGGCGCCGCGGGCCGCCGCTCGCAAGAAAGCGCGCCGGGGCAAGTAACGCGGGTCCTGCCGCTGATTGCGCCCCGCGCGTGCTCGCTCGATACGCGGGGCCTGGCAGCGATTGCACCCCGCAGGTGCTCGCTCGCAAAGCTCGCTGCGCCCCCTGCGGGGGCCCCATCGCTGCCACCCGCTATTATAGTGAAAAAGAGAGCCGGGGCAGATGCCCCGGCTCTCTTTTCATGCCCGATGCGAGCGCTCGCTAGCGCTTGTCGATCTTCGGCTCGTAGTCGAAGACCTTTCCCTTCTTCGCGACCTTGTCCGTGAGGAACTCGATCGCCTTCTCGAGCTGCATGTCCCGCCCGGCCTTCTCCATCTCGGGCGGACTCTCAACCACTATGTCGGGAATGGCGCCTCTGCTCTCGAGCTGCTTGCCCGTGCTGATCTCCCAGATTCCGACGAAGGTCTTCCGGATCTGGCCGCCGTCCATGAGCGGGTGTCCCGTCACGGCGATCACGAAACCGAGGGTCGGCACGCCGATGAGCGTTCCGAGGCCTCGCTCCTTCATCGCGCTCGGGAAGACCTCGGCGTCGGAGTATGAGTACTCGTTGATGAGCACCACGATGTCCCCCATGAACACCTCGGTCGGGCGCGGTTCCGGAGACTGGTTGCGCGTCCGCTCGATGTGGTACGGCCTACGCTCGAGATAGTCGATGATCCGCTCGTCGATGCTCCCGCCGCCGTTGTACCGGACGTCGATGATGATCGCGTCCTTGTAGCGGTACTTCTCGAACTTCTCGCGGAACTCGCCCAGGCCGGCGGTCTGCATGTCGGCGAGATGCATGTAACCGATCCGGCCGCCGCTCTTCTCGTCGACGAACTTCTCGTTGCTGTAGGCCCAGTCGTTGTACTGGAGCTTCGTGTCGTAGAATAGCGGCATGAAGGTCGTTTCGATCGCGTCCTTCAGCTCCGGTTTCGCGTTCGTCTTGATCGTGATCTTGTTCGCCGTCTTGTCCACGAGGTACTGGTGGAAATTCTCGAAGGGCTGGAGCTCGTGTCCGTCGATCGCGAGCATATAATCCCCTTCTTTCACCTTCACGTAGTCGTTATCGAGGGGCGAACGATCCGTGCTCGAAATCGAGGCCTTATCCCCGTGGTAGATCCTGGCGAAGCGCGGATAACCAGTCTTTTCGTCGAGCTCGAGCCTGGCGCCGAGATGCGCCATCGAAGCCACGGGGGGCGCCGTCTCGTCGCCGCCGCTCGCACCCTGGTGCGACGCGTTGAGCTCGCCGACCATCTCGTTGAGGAGCGTGTTGAGCTCGCTTCTCGTCTGCACGTACGGGAGCAGGCTTCCGTAGTATTCCTTGACCCCGTCCCAGTCGACGCCGTGGAGCTTCGGATCGTAGAAGTTGTATTTCACCATGCGCCACGATTCGTTGAACATCTGCCGCCATTCGGCCTGGCGGTCGAGCTTCATGCGGGTGCGTTTCGCGAAGTCGTATTTTTCCTTCGTTTCTTCGGTATCGGAATCGCTCTTCTTGGCCGCGGCCATCTTGCCCCCGACCTTCACGAAGCTGAAAGAGCTCCCGTCCCAGATAACGAGCTTTTCCTTGTTCGCGGCGATACCGTAGGTAACGATGGACGAGGCGATCTTCTCGCTCTTCAGCTTTTCCACGTTGAACATGTAGAGGTCGTAGCTGGGCCTGAACAGCATCATCCGGGCGCCCTGAACGAGATAATAGTAGTACTTCTCCGCGGCCTGGATGTTGTGCATGCCGAGGCCGGCCACTTTCGGGAGCCGGCGTATCCGGACTTCGATATCCGTGAAGTCGATCTTGACCTCGACCTTTTCCTTCTTCGCTTCGGCTTCCTTGCCCTTCTTGCCTTTCCCCTTGCCGTTTTCGTCGTCTCCGGCGGTCTCTTCCTTGTCGGCGTCCTCGCCGTCCTCGGAAGTACTATCTTCCTTCACGCCCGTTTCCTCGTCGTCCTTGAACTCGAAAGGCGCCTTGTCCTCGGGCAGCAGACTCAGGCGGGTAAGCGCGGGCGAATCGTTGATGCGCGCGGTCATGAGAAGAAGGTACTTGCCGTCCGGCGTGAAGACCGGTTCCCAATCGTCGCCGAGATCGATCGTGACCTGGTGATTCTCCCCCGTTTTCACGTTGTAGATGAATACGTCGCGGTTGCGGTTGCGCGCCGAGAAATCGTACGCGATCCAGGCGCCGTCCGGAGCCCACGAGCAGCTCGTGATCTCGCGATGCTCGTTCTTGGCGATGAGCTTGGCATCGCCGCCATCTTTATCGAGGAGGTAGAGCGCGTTCTCCTCGGTCGTGAAGACCATCTTATCGCTCAGGGGAGACCAGGCGAGGCCGCTCTTGAAATGCCCCGTCGAGGTGAGCTTCTTTTCCTTTTCCTTTCCCATCTGGTCGATGAGATAGACCTCGTCGTCCCCGCTCTTGTCCGAAACGTAGGCGATCCATTTGCCGTCCGGAGACCACGCCGGGTCCCCGTCTCGCGCGCCTGATGATTCGGTGAGGTTCCGCACGTCGCCGTGCTCCTCGGGTATCGTATAGAGATCGCCCCGGGCCTCGAAGACGATTCTCTTCGCCGACGGCGATATGTCGAACCCGCTGAGGAACGAGGTCGGGCTTATGTAGCTCACCATGTCGCTCCGAGAGTCTATCGGCGCTCGCACGACGACCTCGCGGTTTTCGCCCGTCGCCGTGTCGAGAACGTAGAGCCGCGCATCGCGCTCGAAGACTATTCTTCCGCCGTCCGAGCTCATCGAAGGCCACGTGACGCCGTGCTTCTCGAACTTTGTGATCTGCTTCGTTTCCTTCGAGCCGAGATCGTAGTAGTAAATATTGTTCACGTCCCCCGCGCGGTCGGAAGCGAAATAGATGCGGTTGCCCGTCCACATCGGCCAGGCGTCGTTGCCTTCCCAGGTCGTGATCTTCGTGAAGGTGTCCGCCTTGAAGTCATAGATCCAGACATCCTGATTCGCGCTTCCCTTGTACCGTTTCCACCACCAGAACGAATCGGAGCTGCGGTTGAAGGCGAGCTTCGAGCCGTCCGGGGAAAAGCTCGCGAAGCTCCCCTTGCCGAGCGGGAGCTCGACCGGGAGCCCGCCCACGGCGGGAACGCGGAAGAATTTCTTGAAGAAGCGAACGAACGATTCCTGCGTGGAAGAGTAGATGATGCTCTTCCCGTCGCGCGTCCAGCAGACGGGGCTGCCCCCCGAGGCATGGAACGTGAGCTGCGTGGGCTCGCCCGTCCCCTCGGCGGGAATCAGGCAGATGCTGTTGGAGCGGGCGTTGAAATCGCCCGAGAAGGCGATCCATTTCCCGTCAGGGGAGAATTTCGCGCAGTCCTCGGTTCCATCATGCACGGTGATGCGCCTCGCCAGACCGCCCTCCTCGCTCACCATCCAGAGGTCTCCCGCCCACGCGAAAACGATCCGTCCGTTATTGATGTCGGGGCGGCGCATGAGCCGTATCGGCTCATTACCAACGCTCGATACGCATTCGTGCGCCGACGAGACCAGAAAAGCGCACGCGATCGCGAGCGAAAAAAGAACGGTCTTTCTCATCACGAACCCTTCTTTCGAATCAGCCACACGTCCATGAATTAGAATATATCCTGCTTGAAACCTACCACGCAGCGCGCGAAACTGCAAGAACGAAGGGGGTATGCGAGGGAAGAGGCGGTCCGAACGACCGCCTCTTCCTCGTTCACTGCGCCATCCCGGCCCGAACTACCGGATGATGACCATCTTCCGGGTTATTTCTCCAGCGCTCGTCGAGAGCTTGTAGAAATAGACTCCGGTCGCGAGCTTGTCCGCGTTGAACGTTACCGTGTGCTTGCCCGCCTTGAGATTCTGGTTCATGACCGTCGCGACGACTCTGCCGCTGACGTCATACACGTTGAGGCCGACACGGCCGTCCGTCGCGATCGCGAAGGTGATCGTCGTGGACGGATTGAACGGGTTCGGGTAGTTCTGGTTGAGCGCGAACGGCAGACTCAGGGCGTCGGTGTCCGTTACCGCCGCGTCGCTCCGGCTGTAGACGTTGGAATAATGACAGCCGACCCAGAGAATCCCCGCCGGTCCCTGGAAGTGAACCCCCATGACGTCATACGTCGAAACGATGGGCGTCACGTCGGCGCTCGTCCAGTTCGCGCCGCCGTCCGTCGAGTAGTAGAGGAGCTGATCGATACCCGACACCCAGAGACGGTTCGGGGTGCTGTACTCGATGTCGAGCAGGTTCTTCGTCCCCCACGGAACGGCCTGAACCGTCCACGCGGCGCCGCCGTTCGTCGTCTTGACGAGCGTTCCGCCTTCGCCGACCGCGTATCCGGTCGTCTCGTTGAGCATGACGACGTCATCGAGGTCGAGGGTCGCGGTCACGATGTTCTCGGTCGCCAGATTCCAGATCGCGCCGCCGTCGGTCGTGTACATGATATAGTTGTCGTCTCCCACGACGACGCCGATGTTGCGATTCGTCGCCACGAAATCGAGGCCGTTCCATTGGAGAGCAGCGGTGCCCGGCAGGGTGCCCGCGAGAACCTCGGTAAGGGTCACGCCACCGTCGACCGTCTTCCAGATGACCTCGTCGCGGCTGGATGAGCCGGCGAGCTTGTGGCCGACGACGATGCCCGTATCCGGGTGGAACCAGTACATGGCGAGGATGCCGTCCTGCAGGGCGTTCGTATGCGAAAGCTCCGTCCAGCTCTTCCCGCCGTTGTACGACTTGCAGAGGTACTTGGTGGCGCCGCTCAGATAGATGATGTCGTTGAACGTCGAGTCCCTCACCAGCCCGGGGCCCGGGCTATCCGGATTGACGACGTAATCGAGGTCGCCGACGGTGGTCGGACCCCAGTTGTTGGGGGACGCCATCAGGTACTGGTGCGTACCGGCGGCGAGATCGAAGGAGAGGATCGCCCCGCCCGCGCCGGCAGCCAGGACCTTGTTCATGCCCATACTGACGAATTCCTGCACGCCCTGGAAGGGCATGCCGCCGTCGTATGCGAACGTCCAGGTGGAGCCGCGGTTGCTCGAGAGCGCGATGAGACCGGCGTCTCCCACAGCGACCATCTTGTTCGTTCCCGGAAGGGCACAGGCGTCGTTGATCGACTCGGCGTAGAACGCCGGAAAGCGCGTCCACGTCGCATAGCCCGATCCCGTTCCATGAATCGTAAAGGCGGCCGTCGACGAGCCGATGCCCACAATGACCGCTTCGCCGTCGTCGAACACGCCGATGTTGTAGCCGTAGCCGTATGTGGCCCACGAATACAGCGGATCGGGGGCGTTGAAGTTCACGCCGCCGTCCGTCGACACGAGGATGACCGTCGGCTGTCCGCCCACGGTCGAACCCCACCCGGTCGCGATAATCGTCGAATTCGAAATGGCGCGGATGCCCTCGAGATCGTACCGCGTGTACGGATAGGCGCCGTAGTTCACGGTGGTCGAAAGCGTCCAGGTCACGCCGCCATCCGTCGTGAACATGATGGGCTTCGCGCCGTTCCCGGCGTCGAGTGAGGCAAAGCCGTGCATCGCATCCGACATCGTGATGTCGGTGCACTGGTCGAGCGACGGGTTGCTCGCGGCGAGCACGGCCGTCCAGGTGGTCCCGCCGTCCGACGTGTAATAAATCGTGCACTTGACGTTGTCGGCGCCTCCGCCGATCACGCCGTTCAGTCCGGAGAACGAGACGCCATTGAGCGCCGCCGTCGTGATGGCCGGGGTTATAAGAGTCCAGTTGGTGCCGTCGGTCGTATGGACTACCACTCCGCCGGAACCGACTGCCCAGCCATTGGTATCACTTGTAAAGAAAACGTCGTTGAGCTGGCTTGTCGCCGGCGACGTCTGCTGGGCCCACGTCGAACCGCCGTTGATCGTCTTGAAGATCGCGCCGCCGGTACCCACGATGTACCCGACGCTGGCGGAAGGAAAATGAACGGACATGAAACCGTAATTCTGCTCAACCTGATATTCAAGATTCCACTGCGCGAAAGCAGAGCCCGTGAGAAGCATGAGCAATGCGATACAGATGCCAGTTATCTTGAATTTCATGATGCACCTCCTCTGGCGCTGTATCTGACAGGGCCGGTTCTTGAGCGGCCATATGCCGATCCCCCCAAGAAGCGTTCAAGAACCGGAGAGCGCTGATTTAAATTCTATCCGCTGATCGGTCGAATACCACCTCCTTCGTCATTCCAAATGAGTGAACCAGACGATTCCACCAAGGTCTCTCCGCCGTGCGTCGGTATCGTTCTGCGTGTCTCGCCCGTAGACGATCATGGCGTCGACCTGCCACAGATGCCACGCATACGATCCGCCGGCGGTGAAGCGATAGCGATCCGTGTTCACGGGGAGCTTGAGCCATCGATCGGCGACGTAATCGGTCACCTCGACGCCCCCTCGAAACGAGTAGACGTTGTACGCGGCGTATTCGACGCCGAGTCTGCCGATGTTCTGTATGAACTCCTGTGCCCGGAAGTTGTTCGCGCCATAATCGTTCGCCTCGATGTCGTACGAGTTCAGCACGTAATCGACGGCGACGGTGAGACCCGCCGGCTGTATCGTGTAGCTCGCCCCGGCGCCGACCGACCTGAGTTGTGTCGGATTGTCGAACAGAATAACGTCCTCGAAGCGGGGCCGCTTCGCCCAGCCGTCCCGGTTCATCGACCGGCCGCTGACGCCGAGAACGAGAGGCACGCTCTCCGGCGTGTACCGCGCGATCAGATTGAAATCGAGCGTTTTATCCTGCCAGTACCCGATCTCCTCGGGGGGGGACGTCTTGCCCAGGATCGTGTTCTCCGTGTAGCCGTACGAGAATATCGTCCCCACCTTCACCCGGTCGGTCGTGACGAAATTCTGGACGCCGATCTCGAGTCCGTGCATGATCTCGTTCATGCTGTATGTGTTGAACGAACGGATATCGTATATGCCCTCTCCGTAGTAGCGGCGGATGGTGAGATCCTTATTCTCGTTCGTGCCGTCGAACGTCGTGCGATTCTGGAGGCGCGTCGGACGCATGATGAATCCCAGCTGCCACTCCTTGCGCGGCTGCAGGATGAGTCCGAGGTTCCCCATCGCGTAGTTATGCTCTATCTGGGGACGCGTGTAGTAATCCTTGAGGCCGGTCGATATCTCGTAATCGAACCCGGCGCCGATCGCCGCCTTCGGCGAGAGCTGCAGCGAGTAATCCACGGACACGGCGGGCCCCCAGTACTTGATATCCCCCGTCGTGAGATCGGTGAGGTAGAACGGATCGTTGTACTGATCGAGCTCGAGCGAATGCCATTGCTCGCGCTGCCAGAGCCGATCGTAGCGGAAGGAGCCGGCCGCCGCCTGGCGATCGCTCAGACGCTTGCGCCCCTCGAATTCGACGAAGGCGTTGTTGAGCAGGTGCGGATCGAACGGCCGCTTGAGATCTCCCTTCTGCTCGTCGATCGAGAACAGGAACCTGATCCACGCCCTGTCGAAGTCGGAGCCGAGGTACGCCGGGTTCCGTCCGAAATCGTACGGGTTGAGCTGGTTATCGCGGTCTTCGAGCGCAATGGAGCAATTTCCCATCGCCGCCGTGCGAATCTCATCGGTTCTCGCCGGCGGCGTCCACGCCGCGAGGAGAATCGCCGAAACGGCACCGAGCATGCAGCAGCTTTTCACCGTGAAACACCTTTCCATCGAACTCCTCTTCATTCTCGTCAATGGCTGTATCCCGGAGTCGGAGAGCCGACAATATCGAAATCGAAACTGCTGTTGTTCGAATCGAATCCGGGCACTTTTCTCTCGACCGATTGCCCGCCGTATTTCGGCAACCCATTTCCCCCGAGACCCGCGTCGATGCGGAGCGTCCAGTACCTGCGGAAGGTCGAACTCTGGGTATCCGCGACTTCCACCGCGTCGAGGATCGTCCTGAGCGGCACCTGAATGAAGGGGGACACGCCGGAGCTCGTCGTGTACTCCGCAAACGTGTATTCCTCACCCGTCGCGATGAGGATCGCCGTGTGCCCGAGGCTCATGGTGAAATCCTTCCCCACGGTCGAGACCGGGAGGATGTTGGGAACCAGGAGATTATCGTAGTCGTTCTGCGCGGCGTTGAAGAACTCGTAGTCGGCGTTCAGGAGATTGACGCACAGGGCGCCGCAGTTGTGATGGTTGATCGCGTCGCACGCGAGCACGAGGAAACCCTTGGGCGCGATGGGACATTGGCGCGTCACGCCTCGCGTGCCGGGGAATTGATACATGTAATAGGCGAGCGCGAAGTCCTCCGCCTCGAGATCGATCAATCCGTCGCTCTGCTGGCTCCGGCAGACGACGAAGCCGTCGACGTAGAGGGTGTCGTCCGTCGAGTTGTAGAGCTCGACGAACTGATCGTAGAAGTAGAACGAGGAGCCGTTGCATCCGGCGTAGTAGAGCTCGTTGATGACGATGGGGGACATCGGCACGAAGGACATGAAGAGCGTGTCCTTCACCTGTTCTTCGTTCCTCAGTCTCTTCTTCTTCTGCCCCGTGAGCAGCACGTCGTGCTCCTCGTCCCGCATGCTCGCCTGGATGTAGTAATCTCCGAGCGGGAGCCCCTCGAGCACGATCTTCCCCGTTTCGTCGGTGGTGAACGTGTTCTTGTACGCGAAGGTCGCGCTCGCTATATCCACCTTCGCGTTCGCCACGCCCGTCCAATCCGGCGAATAAACGCCGCTCGTATCGACCGCTTGAAGGATGAGCACGCAGCTCCCGTCCACGCCGTCCGGCTTATCGAGACCGCACGAGGACACGAGCGCTCCCGCGCACGCGACGGAAATGATCGCGAGAAGACGTCTCATCGCACACGCATCCGATTCTGCTCCCCGTAGAAATAACCCGGCGTCGGACGGGGGATAACGACGAAGTCGAACGTCGAGTTGTTCGTATCGAGTCCCGGCTCCCGGCGTTCGGTCGACTGACCGCCCCACTTCGTGATGCCGATGCCGGCGAATCCCGCGTCCACGCGCACCGTCATCTCCTTGGTGGTGGCGGTGGGATTCGAAGCGTACTCGACGGCGTCGATGACCTTCTCGATCGGAATACGCATGCGATTGTCCTCGTCGATCGGATAATCCCCGCCCTCCGCGATCACGACTCCGTTGTGACTTACATTGATCAGGAAATCGATCGTTTTGCCCGGCATGATGTTGTCGAAGTTCGGAACGCCGGGCACGTCGTAGTCGTGCCCAAGCGCGTTGAAGGTCTCGTAATCGGCGTGCGAGAGATCGGCCGACAGCGCGCACCCATACAGCTTATGATTGACGGCATCGGCGGCGATGACGACGTATTGCCCGGGAGCGATGGGCCACTGCTTCCCCGTGCCCTTGAGCTGGAAGGCGTAGATCGCCGAGACGTAATCCTTCGTCTCCATCTCGGGATCCTTCACCTGCGCCTGCCTCGTGACGATGATATTGTCGAGGTAGAGCGTTTCGGCGGCGGCGTTGTACAGCTCGACGAACTGATCGTAGAAGTAGAAGGACGCAGCGCACGAACCGGCGTAGAATATCTCGCTGATCATGAGGTTGCTGACCGAGACGGTCTTAACGAGGACGTTCTCGTGCGCCCTGTCGAGCCCCCCGACCTTGACGTCGCCGAAGCCGGTGAATACCTTCTTGTTGGGTCCCACCATGACCTGGCGCCGCACGAACACCGAATACCTTCCCGTGGCGAGTCCGTCGAACGAGATCTCTCCGCGCTCGTTCGTTACGCCGGTCGCGGTGAAAACGGTCGTCTGCCCCGTGACGCTCACTTCGGCGCTGTCCATGGGGAACGGCTCGCCCCCGACGCTCCCCTGAAAGAAGCCGGAGGTATCGAAGGCGGATACGACGATCGTCCCGCTCCCGTCCGGATCGTCGGGCCTTTCCTTGCCGCATCCGACCGCGAGCGCCAGCGCGGAGAGCATACAAATCGCGATTACCCGGCTCATGCTATTTCTCCTCCGCCGCGGGACGCCTCCAGAGATCGTCCAGGACCGTGCTGAACTCGACGCCGTAGAAGATATCGGGGTTGCGCGTATAGGTGAAGCCATCGCAGTTCTCCCACATCGCGGCGTCGTCGAAGACGTTGTGAACAAAGAAGGATATCTCGGCGCCGCGCCCGATCGATTTCGAAACGTTGATATTGAACAGGAGCCGGTCGTTCGGCGCCTTGTCGACGGCGAGATCGCACTTGTCGTACACGCGGCTCAGGCCGTATGCCTTCGATTGCGCGGGGGTGATACACACGAGGCGCCCATCCGTGGGATCGAAGTACATCGGCACGTCCCGAATGGGATCGTTGTAGTTCTTGTCCCAGTCGAAAAGCGTCTGCTGGACGAAGAAGGTAACCCACATCCCGACCTTCTTGATGAGCCAGTCGGCGCGGTAATCGACGAGGAGCTTCTGCTCCCAGTTCTCCGTGTAATAGTAGTACGGATAAATATATCGCCTCGACGCGGGGTCGGCGGGATCCAGCGTGATCTGCTTCGGCGTGGACATGGACAACCCTTCCGCCCCCGACCGCGTGCGAACGTAGGCCGAGGCGACGCGGAAGGAGGTGGAGATCTTCTCGATGCGCTTCGTCAAGACCGAGAACTCGACGCCGTACTTGTTGTACTTCCCGGCGTTGCGGTAGAAAGCCGTCCCGGGGGTTTCGGCGTAAATCTTGTCGATCTCAGTGCGCCCGTCCGTGCTCGGCCAGTCGGTCCACTCATATCGCGTAAACACGGCGGGCAATTCCTCTTTTCGCGGCATCCCCTTGGCGCGCGAGAGCCAGCCCGTGAGAACGAGACCGACCGATCCCACCCTCTGGTCGAATGAGACCTCCCCCTTCTCCTCCTGCGTGCCGAATAGATGGCTCGTGTCGAAGTTGTAGACGTAGGTCGACACGAGGGGCACGGAATCGGGAGGGGAGATATTCCTTTCGACGACATCGATGTACTGCGGCCCCTGATATATTTGCGACAGAGCCGGCATCTTCGAGCTCTTTCCCCAGCTGAACCGCACTTGGGTCCCGTCCATCGGCTCGTATTTGAGGCGGACGCGAGGGTTGAGGAAGGTGCCGTTCCGGGACTC